>NZ_JBNHHC010000005.1:0-390360 GCF_059091865.1 Arthrobacter sp. B0316-1-20
GGCAGCAGACCTTGGTCTGCTGCCGCTTCCGTGTTCACCGGGTCCGGGGCTATCAGTGCCCGGATTCGCGCTCCAGCCGCTGCCGCGAGTTGACCAGATGGGTGCGCATCGCGGCGGCCGCGGCCATGGCATCGCCGGCCTCGACGGCGGCCAGCACCGCT
Source organism: Arthrobacter sp. B0316-1-20 (assembly GCF_059091865.1). Lineage (NCBI taxonomy): Bacteria > Bacillati > Actinomycetota > Actinomycetes > Micrococcales > Micrococcaceae > Arthrobacter > Arthrobacter sp. B0316-1-20. The sequence continues at coordinate 162 of NZ_JBNHHC010000005.1, forward strand.
GCGTGCTCGGCCGCCACCTCGGCAAGGCGGGTGGTTTCCCCGTCGGTTGCGCTGGCCTCCAGCCGGTAGCGCGGCATGGCAATCATGGCCGGACCGAGGGCCGCTATCGCATCCTGAAGGAAGGGGTTGCCGCTGGCCTCGGCGACGGTTCGATGGAACTCGAAATCATGGGCCAAAGCCGCGGCCGGGTTTGAACCGGAGCGAGAGAAGTCAGCGTTTGCGGCGCGCAGGGCCGCCACCTGCTGGTCCGTCCGCCGGACGGCGGCCAAGGCAGCGGCTTCGCTTTCCACGCCGGTGCGGAATTCAACCAGCGCCCGCCGCTCCTGCAGCGTCCGCACCGGCCTGGCGGTCCGCGGCCCGTCCGGTTCTACCGGCGGCGTCAGGGCAAAGCTGCCGCTGCCGCGCCGGGTATGCACCAGGCCCTCGGCCTGCAGCCGGGTGATGGCCTCGCGCACCACGGTGCGGCTCACGCCGTGCTCGGCGATCAGCGTGTTCTCGCTGGGCAGCTTGTCGCCCGGCGCGATCTCGCCGTCGACAATGCTCCGGCGCAGCTCATCGACCAGGGCGGACGTCAGATTCGGTTTCATCGCTGAAGGTGCCTTCCTTCGTGACAGGTGCGGGAACGACGGCGGTGCAGGGCACCGCCGTCGTCATGTGGATTATGCGCGGCCCGGGTTAGGCGCGGCCGAACTCCACGCTGTCCGTGGTCCAGGCGCGGGCCTGGTCGCTGAAGGTAAAGCCGAGGCCCGGACGGTCCGGTACGATCATCCGGCCGCCGCGGGTCTCGAGACGCTCGTTGAACAGCGGGTCGAGCCAGTCGAAATGCTCCACCCACGGTTCGCGCGGGTAGGTGGCGGCCAGGTGCAGGTGGATCTCCATGGCGAAGTGCGGGGCCAGGTCCAACCCCGCCTGGTCGGCCAGCGTGGCCAGCCGGAGGAACTGCGTGATACCGCCGACGCGCGGCGCGTCGGGTTGGATGATGTCGCAGGCGCGGGCGGCGATCAGCCGTTCGTGCTCGGCGACCGAGGCCAGCATTTCGCCGGTTGCGATCGGCGTGTCTAGGGCGGCGGCAAGGGCGGCGTGGCCCTCGGCGTCGTAGGCGTCCAGCGGCTCTTCGATCCAGACCAGGTCGAACTGCTCCAGTCGGCGTCCCATGCGGAGGGCTGTGGCGCGGTCCCACTGCTGGTTGGCATCCACCATCAGCGGCACGTCGTCGCCGATGTGCTCGCGGACGGCAGCAACACGGCGCAGGTCCTCTGCGGTGTCGGGCAGGCCGACTTTGATCTTGATGCCGCCGATGCCCTCCTCGATGGAGCGGCTGGCGCGGTCCTTGACCTCGTCGATGGAGGCATTCAGGAAGCCGCCCGAGGTGTTGTAGGTACGGACCGAGTCGCGGTGCGCACCGAGGAACTTGGCCAGCGGCAGCCCGGCTCGCTTGGCCTTGAGGTCGTATAGCGCAATGTCCAGGGCGGCCAAGGCCTGGGTGGCGACCCCGGAGCGGCCCACCGAGGCGCCGGCCCACAGCAGCTTGTTGTACAGCTTGGCGATGTCGTTGGGGTCCTCGCCGATCATGGTCTCGGCGACTTCCTTGGCATGGGCATACTGGGCGGGCCCGCCGGCACGTTTGGAGTAGCTGAAGCCCAGGCCCTGATGGCCCTGTTCGGTGGTGATCTCGGCAAATAGGAAGACCACTTCGGTCATCGGCTTCTGGCGCCCGGTGAAGACCTTGGCATCGGAAATCGGGGTGGCCAGCGGCAGCGTGGCGGTTGAAAGCTTGACGTGCCGGATGGCATCGGGAGTGTAGGGCATGGCGGTCCTTGTGGGGGGGAGCAGGTGAACTCATCCTACAAGTAGCCAACTTGTTCTACAACCCTTGGGCTGTGCCTAGCTTACCGGAGTGACCAGCGAGGCGTCGCGCAGGTAGCTGCGCAGGTTCTTTAGGGTCAATTCCGCCATGTCGGAGCGGGTCTCGTGGGTTCCGCTGCCGATGTGGGGGAGCAGGACGACGTTCTCCAGTTCCGTCAGCTCGGTGGGGACATGTGGCTCGGACGCAAAGACATCCAGTCCGGCGCCGGCCAGGCGGCCCTCCGCCAAGGCTGAGACCAAGGCTTGCTCGTCCACTACGGAGCCTCGGGCAATGTTGACCAGATATCCGTCAGAACCGAGCTTGGCCAGCACGTCGGCGTCGACCAGGCGTGCCGTCTCGGGGCCTCCGGCTGCGGCGATGACCAGCACCTCCACGGCTTCGGCCAGGGCGGCCGGTGAGGCATGGTAGGCGAAGTCGCAGCCTTCGACGGGACGGCGGTTGTGATAGTGGATCTCGCAGTCGAAGGCCTCCAGTCGCTTCGCGATGGCCCTGCCGATGCGGCCCAGGCCGAGGATGCCGACCTTCTTGCCGGAAGCGCGGACGGCCAGCGGGTAGGACGGGGTTGATTCCCACTCGCCCCGGCGGACAAACCGGTCGGCGGCGGTGGTCTGGCGCAACACATCCAGGTAGAGGGCCAGCGCTATGTCTGCCACGCAGTCGGTGAGCACCTCCGGTGTGTTGCTGATGGCGATGCCCCGTTCCTTCGCCTGTTTGACGTCCGTGGCATCGTAGCCCACACCGAAGTTCACAATGGCCGCAAGGTTTGGCAGTCGGCGCATCAGGTCGGAATCCACACCGACCCGGCCGGAGCAGACCGCCACCTTAACGCAGTCGGCGTGCCGCAGCAAGAATTCTGCGCGCTCCGGGCCGTCCGGGAGCCGCAGGGCGCCGAACTCGCTGGCCAATGCAGCAGCCACGGCGGGATTTACCGGCCCGACCTGGAGGATCTGCTTCCCGGAGTTGGCTGGGTGGCTTTCGGGCTGCGCGGCTGTGTAGGTGGTCATACTGGCAACAGTAAGAAAGCGGTCGATTCAGGTCCAACACGCAGATGGCATGGATCGATACCCCCGAGGCATTGCCCTGAATTGCGTCCGACCGCAGCGATCGGACCGGGGGGGCTAGACCGGGAGGAACCGTCAGGGGACTGAAGGCCCTGTTGCTCGTTGTGCAGGCGCGATGTCGGACCGCGACAAACCGGCAGCGGCCCAGCGCGATGAGGTCAGAAACCAGAGCAGCGGGCCGAGGAGCGGTAATGCCAGCACCACCAAGGACCAGCCCGACTTAGCGGCGCGCTGCCGGTTGCTCCGCCAAATGCTGACCAGCGCTCCGGTGGCCAGGAGAAGGGCAAAGGGGCCGGCACAGATGACCGCTGATATCCACGTGACTGAATCGAGCAGCAAAGGACCCCCCTCCCTCAATAGTCCTCAGGCCGGACGCACCGGTTTACGGACTGCCTGCTACGAGTCTAGAATCGCATCCCTGCGGCGGACCATCCTCCTAGAGGATGAATTCCGTATGGGTGCCTCCACCCGGGGTAGCACGTGCCGTCGGCGGCCCGTCAGTTCTGTCGCGGAAACTTGGCCAGCACCTTGTGCATCGTGTTGAGGTTCCTCGTTGTGGTCAATTGCTTGTACTTCGCCTTGGCCAGGTGCTTGGACAGCTTCGACTCCAAGGTGCTGCCTTTCGGGACTTCCCAGTACAAGACATCGCCGCCGGGAGCAGCACGCTCTTCGGACGACAGCCCGGGGCAGTCCTCGAGCATTCGTTTCACTACGTCCTGACCGGTGGTGATCACCGCATAGGCATGTCGGGGAACACCGTCCTCGGCCGGGGTAAAAGGGTAGCCGTCGATGATGGCCGCTACTTCTTCCCGGCTTTTGACGATCACCCAGGCGTCGTAGCCGAAGGCTGCGCGCAAGGCTGATTGGACGCTTTCCTTGACCGCTGCCGGATCATCGGCCTCTGCGCGGAGAACTACGTTGCCGGACGCCAGCACCGTCTGGACGTCCGCGAAGCCGGCATGGGCCAGGACCTGACTCAAATCCTTCATGGCAATCCGAATTCCGCCGACATTGATGCCCCGTAGGAAGACCGCAAAGGTGTGGGGAGCCCGGGTAGTGACAGACATATTTTTATTGTGCCCTGCAAGGTGCTGGTCGGCCCGGTTTTCGTTGTATGCAGTAGGTGTAATCGGTTGACCAAACCGCCCCGAGAGAGATGAAGTCAGGCAGATGCAGAAATCGGCATATGTACCAATGTCGCCTTGCAGCCTCAGGGAACTGTCGTCTTGAGAAGTAACCATTAACCAAGTCGTTGAGTGAACCATTAACCATAGTCTGAGTGGTTACGACCGGGCTTTGCAGCGGGAATTCTGCCTTGTTTTACCCCGGGAGCACTCCTACGCTGAACCATGTTGGAGCGGCATCGGGAAGGATGCCTCATTCACTTTGGGGCACTGCGGCTGAGAACTGAGAGTGTCACTCGCAGTGCCTAGGACACGGGCGGGCATCCGGCCGGCGGGGGAAGCAGAGCGTGGCTCTGGCAACAGTATGAAAGCGGTGAGGGATGTCCTCGCTGGGCGTCCTATGGGGGATTCATGGCCTATGTACTGAGTGTCGATGTCGGCACAAGTTTCACGGCAGCAGCGACTGTCCGATACGGGGAAGGGGATCTTGACGCTCGGCAGCCGCAGCCTGTTGGTTTGGGTTCGCGTGCGGCAGCCGTGCCGTCAGTCATCTACCTAGGCGAGGACGGTACCGTCCTGGTCGGCGAGGCCGCCGAGAGACGGGGAACCACTTCCCCTGAGCGGGTGGTCCGCGAATTCAAGCGGCGGATCGGTGATGCTGTGCCGATCATGGTGGGGGACGAGTTCGTCACGCCCGAGAGCATTTTTGCCAGGGTTGTCCGGTGGGTCGTCGACCGGACGCAGGAACGCGAAGGCGAGGCCCCGGCAAGCGTGGTAGTGTCCCATCCTGCTAGCTGGGGCGACTACAAGGTCGGACTGGTCCGGGAGGCCTTGGCCGCCGTCGGACTGGCTGACGTGGTGCCGGTGAGCGAGCCTGAAGCCGCCGCCTTGCATTACGTCTCGCAGACGCGGGTGCCGGCCGGGAGCTTGATCGCGGTCTACGACCTCGGTGGCGGAACCTTTGATGCTGCCGTTTTGCGCAAGGACGACACCTCCTCGTTCACCCTGCTGGGCAGGCCCGGAGGTCTCGACCGGGTGGGCGGAGCGGATGTTGACGACCTCGTCTTTGACCACGTTGCGGCCAATCTGGACGGCGGACTAAACGGCGCTGACCTCACTACACCGCAGGCGCGGATGGCACTGGGTCGAATCAGGCGCGACTGCGTCGAAGCAAAAGAGGCTCTCTCGGTGGATTCCGAGGCGACCATCCCCGTCTTGCTGCCGGAATTGCAGACGGCTGTCCGCCTTGTGCGGACGGAGTTCGAGGGCCTGATCGAGCACCTGGTACGCGATACTATCGGCTCCCTGAACCGGGCGCTGGAGGCAGCGAACGTTGCCGCCGATGACCTGACCGCGGTTCTGCTGACTGGCGGCTCATCCCGGATCCCGTTGGTCGCTCAAATGCTGTCCGCTGAGTTGGGACGTCCCATCGCGATAGACGCGGATCCGAAGGCCTCGATCAGCTTGGGCGCTGCCTACTGCGTGGCCCGAAACCTTGTGGCTCCGGCCAACGAGCACGCACTGGCCCACGTGCGCAGTACGGAAGCGGAAGCAGCCACCACGAGTGAAGTGGGCGGACGGAAGCTTTCGCCCACCGGTTTTCCCGCCCCGATTGCGCAGTCGATCGCCGACGAGGGCACCACCCGTAAGCACGCCTTCTCTGTGCGCGCGGCCGCCGTGACAGTAGCGGTGGCAACCTTGACGGCCCTGACCGCCACGGCCGCTCAAAGTCCCCAAGATTTCGGTCTGTTCGGCTCATCACCGGGCATCGCCCAAGGCAGCGCCGCGGAACGGAACAGCTACCTACCCGGCGGCGCTACCCAGCAAAGCGAAGGCACCGGTCCGGGAAATTCGGTGATGGCAGCCGAGCCGGTGCAGCCCGGTATGAGTCCCGTTGTTTCGTGGGACACATTGGATGGAAAGGCGGCCGACAAGGCCGGCCAGGGCACGGAGGACTCGTCCAAGTCCGGTACTGCAGGGAACGCCCCGCAGGATAAAACGCCGCGAACATCAACGACGGCGCCGGACAGCAGGCCGGGGAGTGCTCCGGGTGGCACACCTACGACAGGTAGAGGCGGCACACCTACCGGTGCCCCCGGCACGCCATCCAATTCCGGCACCAACAGTGGCACCGGCACTCCTGCTCCGGCAAATCCTGGCACCGCGGTTCCGACCCAACCAACGCAGCCGAGTCCGTCGCCCGTGCCCGACCCAGTTGTCACACCTGTACCGACAACTGAACCGGAACCTCAACCGGCGGAGCCGCCCCCTGCTCCGGAGCCGACGTCGTCCGTTGAAGCTCCGCCAGCCGACCCCCCGTCATCACCGGCTTCGACCGGCGCGGAGCAGCCGACCATTCCGGCGGCCGATCCGACTCCTTCGGTGCCGGCATGACAGCTGCGCGACACATCGACGCGGCTGCTGGCCGGCGACTGGTGAACCGGAAAGCCGCGCAATTGCTGGCCGAGGCCTCGGTGGATCCCCGGTCACGGTTGTTGGCCAGTGTGTCCGGACCCGGCGGCTCAGGCAAGAGCACCCTGCTGGAGAACTTGGCGGTGGTCTACGGTGAGGCAGGAATCCCCGTGAGTTCGGGAACGCAAGTCCTGCAGCAAGGCGCGGTGGACGAGGGAACCACCGTGCTGATCGATGATGCGCATCAGTTGAACGCCCCTGACGTGGAGCGCATCCATCGGCTGGTCGACAACAAGCAGCATGTCAACGTAGTCGTCGCCTATCGCCTCTGGCCGCAGTTGCCGGCGTTGAAACGGCTGACGACAACGCTTGAGGCACACCGCCGGCCGGTCCTGTTGGGGCCATGGACCAGGGACGACGTGGCGGCCCACGCCGCCGCCACCCATGGGAAGCCGCTTCCCGGTTCCGTCATAGACCAGGTCTTCGAACTCACGGGCGGCATGCCGTGGCTGGTTCAGCATGCCATGGAAGCGATCGGTGATGGGGGCCGCACGGTACCGAAAGATCCGCTGGAGTTCGGGGGACTCGTCGACCAAATCGGCTATGAACTCGACAAGTTGGAGCCTGACCTTCGCGAGTTGTTGCTGGCGCTGGCGGTCGGTTTCGATCCAGCAGGGCCCCTGCCGGCCGATGTGGAGGCTGCACCGGGCGGAATCGACTCTCTGATGTCGCAGGCAGCGGCAGCGGGGTTGGTTCTTCCGGAGGGCACCCTTCCCGCGCTGATGCGCAGCGTCCTGCTTCGGACCACCCCACTGCATCAGGTGCGGGCGGTCCAACATGCCCTGGCCGATCTCATATCCACCGGCATGACCCCGGACCCTACTGACATAGCCCGTGGTCTCGCCCAAAGCGGACTCCAGGATCCGCGGGTGGCTCGCACGCTCCAAGCGGCCGGCGACAGTGCCTTGGCGACCGAGCCGCAACTGGCCGCAACGCTCTACGAGGAAGCGAGCGCTGCCGGCGCACCGGGAGTAACGACGGCGGCGCGCCGCGCCCAAGCGGCTCTGGTGACCGGAGACCTTGAGGGTGCCGGCCGGCTTGTGGACCCGGTCCTGACGCAACCTGAGGCACCTGACAAGGGCCGCGGTGCAGATGTGGCGGCGTCGTTGTGGGCCCAGCGCGGGATGCTGGCGCGGAGTGCTCAGGTCTACCGCTGGGTTGGCACCCCTGCCGCAGATGCGTCCAACGCTCTGGCCGCCGTCGTGATGATCGGCACCGGTGATCGAGACTCCGCCCTTAACTTGCTCGCCGCCGACCGACCGGAAGAATCACCAACGCTGACGAACGTCGCCGTCGCGCTCATGGGACAAGGCATCGCGGAGTCCGTTGGCGAACACACCGAACGCGCCCTTCCAGCCCTGGTCCGGGCTTCCGACATGCTGACTGCCGCCGGAGCCGCGATCCCACTGCCGGATAGCCCGGCGGCACTTGCCGCGCTGGTGGCCCTGCACAGCGGGGAGCTACCGGTGGCCGAATCCGTGCTCGACGATGCGCTGCGCGGAGGCCAAGGCGGGCCGGCCGACAGGCGCCGGTTGCTGCTCCTGCGGGCTTGGGTCGCCATGCTGCAGGACCATCCCGACAACGCCGTAGCTGCGATAGCAGAGGCTGCCGCCGGCGGAACCAGTCCTACTCCGCGCGACGAATTGTTGCTGGACGCTTTGCGCGTGGGTTTGGCACGCCGAACTGACGACATGGCCGGTTTGGTGCGTGCCTGGGAGCGGGCGCGGGGGCGTCTGCTGCATGTGGCAGTCGACCTCTACAACCTGTTGCCGTTGGGCGAACTGGCAGTGGCCGCCGCCCGCCTGCGCGAGTCCGAACGGCTTCGGCCGCATTTAGCTGACGCGTGGGCGCTGTTGGAAAGACTGGACGAGCCCGCCCTGTGGTCCACGCCGCTGCACTGGTACGCCGTCCAAGCCGCAATTCTCGCGGAGAAGCCCAGCGAGCTGGCACCCCACGCCTCGGCGCTGGTGCGGGCGTCGGGAAAGTATCATATGGCGGCCGTGCTGGCGACAGCCGGCCGGTGCTGGGTATCCGTCCTCGCGGGCAGGATCGACCCGCGTGCAGTCGAGGAATCGGCCCGCGCACTTGCGGCCGCCGGCCTTACCTGGGACGGCGCCCGGCTGGCCGGGCACGCGGCAGCCCATGCGGAAGAGCGCAAGGACATGAGCCGCCTCTTGGCCTGCGCCCGGGATCTGCACCCGGGAACGCGTGGCACAACGGAACCTAGCCATCCAGCCCAGTCCGACGCCAAGGACGAACCACGGATGATCCTGCCAACCGGAAAAGCACCCGCTCCGGAGGGCGCCGCTTTGAGCGAGCGGGAGCGCGAAGTGGCCCGGCTGGTTTTGGAGGGCAAGACCTATCGGGAGATCGGCGCTGCGATTTTCATTTCGCCGCGCACCGCAGAACACCACATTGCGCGGATCCGCCGGCGGTTGGGGGCTGCAAACCGCTCCGAGCTGCTGACCCAGCTACGGCTTGCGCTGGGCGAAGACGGCGCCCAAGGGCCGTAGTTCCGCGTCGTAGCGGGACCTGGGCCCGCCCTACCTAGTCCCGGGAAGCCGCAATCCCCCTCCGGGGAGCGGGCAGCGGGGGAGGAAGCCCCGATGCCGGCAGCAGCACCCCGACCGTAGCTTTGAATCAAGCCAAGCAACATTGCTCGGCGGGCCACCATCCATAGCTTTGGCCACATCCAGTAGGACCTAGATTGGGGAATCAACATAATGCCTACGCTTGCTAGCTCTCTTCTCGAATTCATCATGAATCTGCTCCGGGATCCGCGCGCTGCCGACGAATTCACCGCTGACCCGGACGCTGCCTTGGCCAGCGCCGGACTGTCCGGCGTGTGCTCGGATGACGTGGACGCGATCATGCCGGTCATCCTGGACTATGCTCCGGTTGGGTCCGGATCGTCCTTCGACCGCGAGTACAACACCGGTGGCAACCACGGCGGTGACACCGGCGACTGGTCCAGCGACAACAGCGGCTGGGGCCACGGACGGGACGATGACGACGACGACCATGGGCACGGGCGCGGCCGGGACGACGACGACGACCGCGGCCACGGCGGCGGGCGCGGCCGGGACGACGACGATGACCGCGGCCACGGCCGGGGCCGGGATGATGACGATGACCGCGGCCACGGTGGCGGGCGCGGCCGGGACGACGACGATGACCGCGGCCACGGCGGCGGGCGCGGCGACCATGGCGACGACCACGACCACGCGGTGCAGCAGCTGACGCACATCGTCAACAACTACTCCTACACCTCCCACATCGACGACCGCGACACCACCGTTGACCAGTCCGTGAACCAGAACATCTGGGCCGACGGGGACGTCACTCAGTGGTTCGACAACGACGCCGTGGTGGCATCGGGCGACGACTCGGTCGCGGCCGGCGACGATGCGGACGTGGACAATTCCACTGGCGACGAAAACAACCACTCGATCAACCTCACGACGGGCAACGTCGGCGGCGGAATCGCGATCGGCAATACGGACAACTCCATCGAGGACTCCTACAACGAGGACCACTCCATTGAGGACTCCTACAACACGGACCTCGACCTGGACGTCGACGTGGAGGATTCGTTCAACGACAACTCGAAGGAGATTGATCTGGACAACGTCGGCAACGACTACTCCGACAACTCCACGAACAACTCCCACAATGACAACTCCACCGATGTGGATGTCGACGCTGACCTGGACAACGTCGGCAACGACTACTCCACCGATGTGGACGTCGACGCTGACCTGAACAATGTTGGCAACGACAACTCCGACAACTCCACCAACGTCAACGTCGAGGATAACGAGCTCGCCATTGGCAATACCAACATTGAGGACAACGCTGTTGGCAACACCAACATCGAGGACAATGTGGTGGCTGTTGGCAACGAGGATAACTCGACCACAATCGGAGACATCGCTGCCGACATCGACGCCGACTTCACCTCGATTGACGAGTCGGTCATTATCGCTGACAACGACAACAACGATCTGCTGACCGATAACGACGTGGTCGATGCAGATGTCGAGATCGACTAACCGATACCGATCTGACAACTGAATCACGACAGATCAGCTGTCCAGCAGGGGGCCGGGGGGACCTCCTGCTGGACAGCATCACAGCGTTACGGTCCGACGGGGGCCGGAAACAGGAGGGGACACGGTGGCGGAGCTCGTCAAGCTGGTGGAACAGGGTCTGGAACTGGCCGCGAAGGGCGAACGCGCAGATTTGCAGCGGCGCCTGGAACAGACCCGCAAGCGGCTGAAAGACCCGACCACCAGGGTGATCGTCGTCGGCGAATTCAAACAGGGCAAGAGCCAGCTGATCAACGCGCTGGTGCATGCGCCGGTTTGTCCCATCGACGACGACGTCGCCACCTCCGTGCCCACCGTGGTGAAGCAGGGGAATCCCGCTTCGGCCGTGATCCTGGTGCCGAAGGGCGGCAGCGAATCCGCCGACGGGGAAGTGGAACTGGAACGTCGGCCGATCGCTCTCGAGGAACTGGCCCAGTACGTTTCGGAACGCGGGAACCCGGGCAATGAGCGCCGATTGGCAGCCGCGGAAGTCTTGCTCCCGCGCAAAATCCTGGACGGCGGACTGGCCCTGGTCGACTCTCCGGGCGTTGGCGGACTGGACTCGGCGCACTCCCTGACCACGCTGACCGCGCTGCCGACAGCGGATGCCATGCTGCTGGTCTCCGATGCATCGCAGGAGTTCACCGAGCCGGAACTCCGGTTCCTTCGGCAGGCCCAGCGGATCTGCCCGAACGTAGCCGGCGTCCTGTCCAAAACGGACCTGTACCCGCAATGGCGGCGCGTGGCCGAGCTGGACCGGGGGCATCTGGAGCGGATGGGGGCAGACATGCCGCTGATTCCGCTCTCCTCGGAACTGCGGCTGCAGGCCGCCGCGCTGCGCGACAGTGAATTGAACGCCGAATCAGGGTTCCCGGAGCTGGTGGCATACCTGCGGAACAACATCCTGGCCCAGAGCGACCGGCTCCAGCGGCGCTCGGTGGCCCAGGACCTGATCTCCGCCACCGACCATTTGCAGCTGTCGCTGAAGTCCGAACTGAGCGCACTGGAAAATCCGGCCGGCACGCCGGAAATGCTCGCCGACCTGGAAGCGGCCAAGGAACGCGCCGATGAGCTCCGCCGTCGTTCTTCCCGTTGGCAGGTCACGCTCAATGACGGCATAAGCGACCTGATCTCGGATATGGAACATGATCTGCGTGACCGGCTGCGCAGTATTCTGCGGGACGCGGAGCAGGCCATCGATGCCGGTGATCCCGGTCCGCAGTGGGACCAGTTTGTTCACTGGCTTGAACAGCGGGTCGCTTCGGCCGTCTCGGACACCTTCGTGTGGACGAACGAACGGTCGCTGTGGCTGGCGGAACGGGTCGCCGAACACTTCAATCAGGACGAGGTAACCCTGCCGTCGCTGCAAGTGGATTCCACCGAGAACGTGCTGGATCCGGTGGAGGGGGTCCCGGCCCTGGATCCCGGGCGCATGGGACCGGTTCAGAAGATCCTGATCGGCATGCGCGGCTCGTACGGCGGAGTGCTGATGTTCGGTCTGTTGACGGGAATAATGGGCATGGCGTTGATCAACCCGATCTCGGTCGGCGCCGGCCTGTTGCTGGGCGGCAAGGCATACCGGGAGGACAAGGAAGCCCGGTTGAAGCGACGCCAGCAGGAAGCCAAGGCGCTGGTGCGGAAGCAAATTGACGAGGTCGTGTTCCAGGTGGGCAAGCAGCTCAAGGACCGCCTACGCATGGTCCAGCGGGGCACCCGCGACCATTTCACTGCTCTGGCCGAAGAACACCACCGCTCGCTGGCCGATTCGGTGCTTGCTGCACAGAAGGCAGCGAGCAGTTTCAACCAGGAACGCGACCTGCGGATTCGGGAGATCAAAGCATCGCTCGCGCTCGTGGATTCGCTTCGCAAACAGGCTCTTGCGCTGGATGTTGCGCCGCAATTGGCGGCACAGAAATGAATGCGGCAGTGGGAGCGGACGTGGAGGCGGCTCGCAGGCTGGTCCAAGAAGCGATCGAAGCCTACCGCTACGACCCGGCTGTGCGTCAGGTTCTGGAGGGTTATGCGCAACGGCTCGACGAGCCCTTACGGGTGGCCATTGCCGGCATGGTTAAGGCTGGTAAATCGACGCTGCTCAACGCCATCATTGGTGAGGAGATCGCGCCGACCGACACGGGGGAGTGCACCAGGGTGGTCACCTGGTATCGCTACAGCGACACTCCGCGCATCACCCTGTACCCGCGCATTGGATCGCCACGAAACGTGCCGATCAATCGGACGCACGGCCGGCTGGTCTTCGAGCTCGGCGGGATCGAGGCCGGCGACGTCGCACGGCTGGTGGTGGACTGGCCGTCCAAGACCTTACGTGACATCACACTGATCGACACGCCGGGCATCGCCTCGCTCTCCCGGGACCTGTCGGCCCGCTCCACCGAGTTCCTGGCGCCCACCGACGCACCCTCGGAAGCGGACGCCATCATCTACCTGCTGCGGCACCTCCACGCATCCGACCTCGGCTTTTTGGAGTCGTTCCGGGACACCGCCGCAGGCCAGAGCGGCACGGTCAACGCGCTAGCCGTGTTGTCCCGCGCGGACGAGGTCGGTGCGGGACGGATTGATGCACTGCTCTCCGCCCAGGAGATAGCCGCGCGCTACCGTCGCGATGGCGCATTGCGTTCGCTGGCGCTCGGGGTGGTCCCGATTGCCGGCCTGTTGGCGCAATCGGCCCGCAGCCTGAGGCAGGCGGAGTTCTCCATCCTCACCGAACTCGCGTCCCTGGACCGCCGGGAGCGCGAGCGTCTCCTGCTGTCCGCCGACCGGTTCGTCCGCCCCGGAGGACCGCTGACTGCGACGCCGGAAGCGCGTGCGGACTTGCTGGACCGGTTCGGGGTCTTCGGACTCCGGCTGGCAGCGGCGCTGCTGCGCGGTGGCATCTCTGATCCGACCGTGCTGGCGCACGAACTGGCCCGCCGCAGCGGGCTGGATGAACTGCTGGCCGTGATGACCGGGCAGTTCCAAGCCCGCGCCGGACAGCTGAAAGCCCGCACCGCCCTGGTCGGCATTGAGAAGCTGCTGAACGACCATCCGCGCCCCGGCACGGACGCAGTCGCGGCAACCTTGGAACGGCTGCTCGCCAGCGCCCACGCCTTCCGCGAACTGCGGATGCTGGCGGTAGCGCGCACCACCGGGCTGCCGCTGGAACCGCAGCTGGCCGCCGAAGCCGAACGCATGATCGGCGGCGACGGTGTTTCTGCCCACGAACGGCTCGGCCTGCCCGGGGAAACGCCCGGCGACGAGCTGCGGGAACACGCCTTGGCATGCCTGCGGCGGTGGCACGCAGTGGCGGTTGATCCGCTGCGCGGCCGGGCCGTCGCGGAAGCCTGCCAGACCGTCGTCCGCAGCTGCGAGGAGCTGCTGGCCGGCATGCAGCCTGCGTCAGGCGGCCGGTCGGCCGCGCGCCTGGTTCTCGGCACGGAACCATTGGCTGGCCCCGCCCAGGACGCTGGCGACTACCGCCGCGCCGGCTAGGACCAGCTGCAGCACCAGCAGGACTCTGATGCCCAACTCTTGATCGCCCGGGGCCGCCAGGAAGGCATCGGCCAAGAGCGTCACGGCTCCATTGACCAACAACATGGCCAGCAACACGAAGCGTACTTTCCCGTGCCGGCGCATGAGCACACCCAGCAGCACAGCCTCGATCAGGATGACCAGCGCCAGCATGCCCAAGGTCCCCCAAAAGACCACCACCGCGAGGGCCTCCACGGTCTGCTGGTCGTCGCCCCGTTCCAGGCCGTTGATGAGTCCGCGCACGTGCTCGAGGATCTCGTCCCGGGCGAAGAACGCGAAGATCCCCGCGATCAACCCGGACGCGAAACTCAAGATCCACAGGAAACGGACCCTTTTGACGGCAGGTGGCGGCTTCAGGATCTCCCTGATCGGTGCCGGCGTGTGATCCGACAGGGGCGGACGCGGCGGCGCTGGACGTTCCGGTTCGCCGGACAAACCCCCGGTAGCTCCAGGCGCCCCCATTCCTGGTTCATGAGACATGCCAGTAATCTAAACCGCCATCTGTTCGGGCCGCAATGGCGCTCCCGACGCCTCCGGGGTCTCTCAGCCGACGTGGATTCCGGGGCGGCGGGCCGGATCGGGTTCGTTTTGGCGGATAATTTCGCGGACCACGGGCGCGGTGTCCCCCTGTCCCAGGAGCAGATAGCGGAAGAGGTGGCCGAGCGGGTTGCCCTCTGACCATTCGAAATAGGCATGAGGTCGGACACCGGTCGCGTCCCGGACCGCCAAAAGGATGGACGCAATCGCGTTCGGTACAGCGGGGCTTTCCGCCCGCAGCACCCGGTACCCATCGACGTCGACGCCGCGGACCCGCAGGACTTTGGTGAAGGCGGACGGGTCAACAATGTCGATTTCGAGGAATAAGACGTCCGCGGTGCCTGGCACGGCATTCATGTACCGTTGGGAGGCCTCTTTGGCGCTGTACTCGGCTTGATTGCCTGGCCGGCGTTTGGCGATGATGTCCAGCGCGCCGTCATAGTCCAGCGAATCGCTGATGAACCGCCGGGCTGCCTGGTCGAACTCGATTCGGTCGGCGCGCAGCTCGATCGTCCGGGTGACCCGGGATACCAGCGACACCGTGACCATGCCGAGGACGAAGAGTCCGCAGATGGCGATGCCGTCCGGCTTTTCCACGATGTTGGCCAGCAGCGCGTACAGCAGGACCAAGCTCAGCGCGGCGTACCCGGCAGCTGAGCGACGTCTCTGCCGGCGGGCAACAGTGAAGGTTACCGCGACGGCCGCAGAGACCATCATGGCCAAAATCCCGGTCGCGTAGGCTCCGGCCTGGGCATTGACGTCGGCGCGGAAACCCAGGGTGATCAGGACGCTGACCCCGGTGTAGACAAGGACCACCGGCCGGATGGCGCGGGTCCATTCGGGTGCCATGCCGAATCGAGGCAGGTATCGCGGAACAATGTTGATCAGCCCCGCCATGGCCGAGGCTCCGGCGAACCACAGGATCAGGATGGTTGCTGCGTCATAGAACGTCCCGATTCCTTCGCCAAACATCCCGTGGGCCAGATACGAGAGCGCCCTGCCGTCAGCGGGGCCGCCGGGAGCATAGGCCGCTGGCGGGACCAGGACCGCCGTGACGAAGCTGCTGCCCAGCAGGAAACCGCTCATCACCACGGCCGCACAGGTGAGCAGCTTCTTGCTGTTGTGAATGCGCGAGGCCAGGCGCTGGGCCCGGGTCTCGCCGGTGGAGGCGACCAGCGGCATCATGCTCACGCCCGTTTCGAAGCCGGACAGCCCCAGGACCAGCAGCGGAAAGGCCAACAGCAGGGTCAAGGCCAGGCTGCCGAAACCCACGTTCGCCGATGCCACCGCCTGGGTCCAGTCGGAGAGCAGACCCGGTTCTTGGGCGATCGTCGCCAGCCCGGCTGCGATGACCACGGCGTTCATGACCAGGAACACGGAAACCAGCGGTACGGCAATGGCCACCGCCTCGCTGAAGCCGGTGAGGAAGACGCCACCGAGGAGCAGCAGCAGGATGATAGTGACGGGAACGGCCCCGCCTTGCAGGAAGCCGGGAACGTAGGGATTTTCGAGCACGTGCACGGTTGCGTCGGCCGCGGAGAGCGTGATCGTGATAATCCAAGAGGTGGCTATGAACCCGAGCAGGACGAGGATGACCACCTTTCCCTTCCAGAAGGGGAGCAGCCGGTCAAGCATGGCCACCGAACCCTGACCATGCGGGCTCTCGGCGGCCACGCGCCGGTAGAGCGGCAGCATGCCTAGCAAAGTGAGCCCCACGATGAGCAACGTGGCCAGCGGCGACAGCGGTCCGACTGCGATCAGGGCGATCCCGGGAAGATAGGACAGCGTCGAAAAATAGTCGACGCCGGTCAGGCAGACGACCTTCCACCAAGGGTAGGACGCGGTTCCCGGAGCGCTTTCCCGGCCCACCGGCGGGACCTTGTCCTTGACCAGCCAGCGGCCCAGCGGGCGGCGGAGCGGCGGCGGGGGACCCGGCCTCGGCACAACGGCCGGGACCGCATGTTCAAGCGACCAACGCACCTGATTCTCCAGTTGCCCCGGCCGGCGGGCCCCGGTTTGAGGCCCTGTCGCGAGGCGCTCCCACAGTATAAATCCGACATGGGCCGGACACGAGCGGTTGACGGCAAAATTCAACCTCCCAGCAGGGGCTGTTCGCCTGGTGTCGCCAACGTCAGGACGGCTTCTTCGATGAGGTCGTGCTCCTCCAGCGCGCGCTCCACCCGGCGCAGCGCCACTGCCACATCATGTTCGGGCAGGTCGCCGGCCATGTCGACCGCCGCCACCACGTACAGCCGTGAGGGTCCGACGAATTCCATGTGCAGGTAGGTCACCCGGTCCACCTCCGGATGTTGCAACAGCAAATCGACGACGGCGGTGCGCGCCTCGCCGGTCGCGGGTTCTCCTACCAAAAACTTCCGGTTTCGGTCGATCAGCACTACCGCAATAGTCCCGAGCAGCAGGCCCACCAGGATGGACCCTATGGCGTCCGGAACCGCAGATCCGGTGATTTGATGCAGGGCGACGCCCGAAGCCGCAATGGCAATGCCGATGAGGGCCGCGAAGTCTTCGGCGAACACCGCCCGCAAGGTGGGATTGGAACTAATGACGACGTGCTCCAAGGTGTGGCGCCGGTAGTGCCTGGCGCCTTTCCGGGCCTGGCGCAGGGCCTGTGCAAAGGAAACCCCTTCCAGCACGAACGCCAGCGCCAGCACCAGATAGGCCACAATGAAGTCGCTGGCCGGCTCGGGGTTGGCCAGGACCTGAATGCCGTGCCACACCGAGACGACGGCCCCGGCGGTGAACAGGCCGAAGGCGGCGAACATGGACCAGACATAGGCTTCGCGCCCGTAGCCGAGCGGGTGCCGTGCATCCCGCGGTTTGTTCGATCGGCGATCGGCAATCAGCAAGAAGATTTGGTTCCCGGTATCGGCCCAGGAGTGCGCAGCCTCCGCCGTCATGGACGCAGAACCGGTCAGTGCCGCGGCAACAGACTTGGCCACTGCCACCAGTGCATTGGCGCAAAAGGCGATGATGACGGTCAGTACGCTGGACTTCTCCTCCGCCTCGCGCGCGGGCACCGTAGCCTTCATCACCGGATCGGGTTCCCCTCCGCGGTCATAGCCCCATCGAGGCCCAGCGCGGCCCCGCCGAGAAACCCGAAGGTCAACGCGGTCATCCACCAGGGCATTAGCGCTCCTCCCGTCCACGCTCAGGCTAGCGGCGGGGTAGCGAAATCGCTACGGCAGGAAGCCGCGCGGTTGCAGCCAGGAGGAAGGCGTCCCGGGAGTCGGTGATGCTGCCGGCAGTGCGGGTGCTACTTGCCGGGGCGTCCCAATCCGGTGCGCGCCATCGCATCCGCGTAGGCCTCATGCATGACGTCCAGCCATTCCTGCTGGCGCGCCGGCGAACCGGCGAACGCCCGGCCGCTGAGCGCCCGTACCTTGAACGTCTTGAAGCCGCGCCGCCAGAGCAGCGGGTTCTCGGTCTTCAGCAGCAGGCCGGCGAGCCGCTGGGCCTCGGTTCCGTGCGCCACCAGCACCGACGCCCGCGGCACCAGGGCCAGCATCCGCAACAGCGGCTTAAGTCCGGCGCTGATCTGCTGCGGGGTGAGCTTGCCATTGGCCTCGCCCGGGGTGAACCAGGGGTGCACGTTCCACGGCATCACGTATTCCGGCCGCAGGCCCAGCTGCCATTGAAGCCCGAGCATCCGCGTTGTGGCCTCCTCATCGCCCGGCCAGATGAAGCCGGTGTCCGACGCTTGCCCGATGTTGGAGTAAAGCGACACAATCCGGCATTCGTCAGCGTCGTGGATCGGGTCCACATAGGGGACCTCGGTGCCCGGCTTCTGCTCGCGCAGCTCGTCAACCAGGCGGTTGATGTCGGCGACGCCGGAATCGTACCTGCGCTCCATGAGGTCCTTGTGCTGATCGGGTACTGCCGGGCTTGTCATCGGGATGCGGGTCTCCTGAACGGGAAGGGAAGGTGAACGGTAGGCGAATCGGTGTGCCGAGAACGACGGCGGTGCCCGCCTGTGGCGGGACGGCCGCCTTCCGCTGCGGGAGGCGGCTATTGAGCATAGCAACCGAAGCTGGGAGCCTCCCGCCGCCGCGGTGCGGATTTCCGCGCCCGGCCTGCCCGCCCTGTGACGAAGATGACCCGGCCGTTAATCCACGGTGAACGCAATGCTGTGCCAGCCGCTGGCGCCATCCGGGGCTGGAGGCGCCGGAGTTTCCGTCTGCAGCTTGCCGTCTCCGTCCCAGGCCCGAACCCGGAGCCTGTGCTGCCCGGCGGAGACATCGTCCTGCACCAAGTACCACTGGCGCCAGGTGTCCACGGAAGCCTCCGCGGCCAGTTCGGCGTCGGTCCAATCGCCGTCGTCCAACTGCGCCTGAACTCTCGAGATGCCTCGGTGCTGCGCCCAAGCCGTTCCCGCGAAAGCCGTCCGGCCGGCGGCCACGCTGGCCCCGGGGCGAGGCACGTCGATCCGCGAGGCCGTCTTGATCGGGCCATGGTCCGACCAGCCGCGGCTGGTCCAATACGCCATTTTGTCCGCAAACCGCGTGAGCTCCAGGTCCACGACCCACTTTGTCGCGGACACGTACCCGTAAAGCCCCGGCACCACCATCCGCACCGGGAAACCATGTTCCAGTGGCAGGGGTTCGCCGTTCATCCCGATGGCGAGCAACGCGTTCCGCGCATCGGTGAGCACAGCCAGCGGGGTGGAAGCCGTGAACCCGTCGATGCTGGTGGACAGCACCATGTCGGCCTCCGCCAGCGGCCGCGCACGCGCCAGCAGTTCCCGCAGCGGGTAGCCCAGCCAGCGCGCATTCCCAGCCAGGTCCCCGCCCACCTCATTCGAAACGCAGGTCAGGGTGGTGTAGCTCTCCACCAGCTCGGCCTTGAGCAAGTCCTGAAAATCGATACTGATGTCTTCCTCCACCAGCCCGTGGACGCGCAGTTTCCAATCCGCCGGATCCACCGACGGGACAAACAGGGCGGTATCGATGCGGTAGAACTCAGCGTTCGGCGTCACGAACGGAATGGACCCGTCGACCGGTGCCTGCACCCCCTCCGGCAGCGGCTTGGTCGGCCGTGCCGGCGCCGGCAGCCCCAAGGCCTCCCGCACCTGCCGTGCGCCGTTCCGGGCCGCGGAGGCCACGCCGGCCGCAATCCCCATCACGACCGCGGCGCCCGCCATCAGTCCTGCGGTCGCGAGGAATCGGCGGCGTCCCGGATCGGATTCCCGTAGGGCTGCGTCCGCATCGGTGGCTTCGTCCGAGTCGACTCCCTCTGAGTCGACTCCCTCTGCGCCGGCTCCGGTCAGGAGCCGGATCAGCCAGCGCAGGCAGAACAAGCCAACTGCGGTTCCCAACGCCGTCGGGATGGCGTCCGCCGGCACGGAGCCGGCCCGGGTGAGGACACACACCGCCATGCCCACGCCCAGCGCTGCCACCACCAGCGCACCGGCGGTCCAGTTCCGAAGGGCCAGCACACCGATCCCCGCAGCCAGCAGCGCCGCAACGATCCCCATGGCGATGAACAGGACCAGTTTGTCGGCGGTGCCGAAGGTGGAGATGGCGAACTCGGTCAGCCAAGTCGGCGACAGCTCAACCACGGCGGCACCGACGGAGCCAAACGGCGAGGCGGCCGGGCCAAAGAACGCTGCGGCCAGCTCCGCCACGGCAAAGAGCACTGCCGCTGACACGATGCCCGCCACCATTGCCGGCACCCACGCCGTCAATACTGCGGCCTTCGACACTGGCGGTGCTGCCATGCCGGTCCTTGCCCTTCCATCGGTGCCGGGTCCTGCATGCCTGCACGAAAGACACCGCGGACCCTGGTTCGATCATCTACCCGGCATGGCGCCAACACAACCACTCCCGGCAGGCTCTCTGCCCGGCCGACTGCGGTCCGGTCCATCGGGCGTGCCTGCATCATGGCTGAGCGAACAGTTTCCCGCCCGTTCAGTAGAAATTGGTTGACACTTCAACAATCGGATGTTATGGTAGATGCATAAGCATGAAGTTCATCCGAGCTTCAAATCCAGACTTCACACCAGGAGGCACCACATGGCCGTTCAGCTCACCCCAGGAACCTGGAACCTTGATAAGTCCCACACCGAGGTCGGCTTCTCCGTCCGCCACGCCGGCATCAGCAAGGTGCGCGGCCAGTTCACCGACGCCGACGCCACCCTCGTGGTCGGCGACAGCCTGGCCACGTCCTCCGTCGAAGCCGTCGTGAAGACCGCCTCGTTCGACTCCAACGACGACAACCGCGACGCCCACGTCAAGGGCGAGGACTTCTTCAATGTGGAGCAGTACCCGAACATGACCTTCAAGGCCACCAGCGTCGAGGGCAACCCGGAAGAGTTCAAGCTGGCCGGGGAACTGACCATCAAGGACACCACCAAGCCCGTGGTCTTCGACGTCGAGTTCGGCGGCATGGCGGTTGACCCGTTCGGTGCGACCCGCGCCGGCTTCTCGGCCACCACCCAGATCTCCCGCAAGGAATTCGGCATCACCTGGAACGCTGCCCTGGAAGCCGGCGGCGTGCTGGTGGGCGACAAGGTCACCATCACGGTGGACTCGGCCTTCGTTTTGCCGTCCAACTAATTCCCGCGCCACGCAGGGCAGGGTCCGGAGGATCTCCGGACCCTGCCCTGCGGCGTTTAACCAGGTGATGCACGCTCCGGCGCCTTGCCGTCTCTTCCCCGGCGGCGGCCTGGCCCACCGCTAGGCTGGCACCGTGAAGATCGCGATCCTCGACGACTATCAAGACGTAGCGCTCAGCAGTGCCCCGTGGGAGCAGTTGCCGGCGGGCACCGCCGTCGAACGCTTTACTGACCATCTCGACGACGTCGGTGCGCTCGCCGAGCGCCTGGCCGGGGCGCAAGTGGTGGTGACCATGCGCGAGCGGACGCCGATGACCGCCGAACTGATGGACCGGCTGCCCGGCCTCAAGCTGATTACGACCACCGGAATGCGCAATGCCTCGATCGACCTGGACGCGGCACGCGAGCGCGGGGTGACCGTGTGCGGAACGCCAAAAGGGACCGCGGCGCCCGCCGAACTGGCCTGGGCGCTGGTGATGGCTGTGGCCCGGGAGATCCCGCAGAATGACCGGGACGTGCGTGCCGGAGTCTGGCAGGCCCGGATGGGAATCGATCTGGCCGGGTCAACGATCGGACTGCTCGGTCTCGGCAGGTTGGGCCAGCTGATGGCCGGCTACGCTGCGGCCTTCGGGATGGAAGTGCTGGCGTGGAGCCCGCACCTGACCGCAGAGCGGGCCGCGGAGCACCGGGCGAAGCTGGTGTCCAAGGAGGACCTGTTCCGCCGTTCGGACATTGTCAGCATCCACCTGAAGCTCGCGGAATCGACCGTGGGGATTGTCGGAGCCGCGGAACTGGACCTGCTCGGTGCAGCCGGCAGGCTGGTCAACACGTCGCGCGGACCGTTGGTGGATGAGGCGGCTTTGGTTGCGGCGCTGGCCGAGGGAAGGATCGCCGGGGCGGCCCTCGATGTCTTTGACGTGGAACCGCTGCCGCAGGACAGCCCGCTGCTCGGCGCGCCCAACCTGATCCTCAGCCCGCACATCGGTTTCGTCACCGTGGAGGCCCACCGGCTGGGCTACACCCAGATGCTGGAGGACATCCTGGCCTACCTCGATGGCGCGCCGATCAACGTCCTGACCTGACCGCCCGCGGGAGGGCACCCGGGCGCTCCGGGAGGCAGCATTGGTGTGGCGGCCGCCGTCGTGCCCTGGATCAAACCGATGCGTCGGCCGGGGCCAGTTCCATCGCGTGTTCCTCCACGTAGTCCAGCGCCAGCCGTACGGCACCGGCGGCCACTATCGCATCGCCGAACTCGGAGACCGCCACGCGCGGAGGGGTTGCGGTAAGCCGGGGGAGTTCGCGGGTGATCGTGGGCAGCAGGGCCGATGCCGAAGCCGCCACCGCGCCGCCAATGACCACCAGTTCGGGATTGAAGAAGGTCCCCAGTACGGCGATCACCCGGGCCATTCGCAGTCCGATCCGTTCCAGGATCCCCTGCGCCACCTCGTCCCCGCGCGCCGCCGCCTCGAACACGAAACGCGCCGAGACCCGGCTGGTTCCCGGTCCCACCAGTTCGCGGATCAGCGTTGGCTTGTCCGCGGCGAGGGCCTCGTTGCCCCAGTAGCGGGCGAGCCGGGCTATGCCGTCCTGGCTGCCCACCCCGTCCACCAGTTCGAGGGTGCCCACTTCGCCGGCGCCTCCGTTGCAGCCGTGCAGCAGCCGTCCAGATTCAATCAGTCCGGTGCCCAGGCGCTCGCCGGCCAGCATGACGGCCAGGTCGTCGACCCCCGTTCCCACGCCGCTCCAGCGTTCGGCCAGTGCCGCCAGATTTGCGTCGTTCTCCAGGAGTACCGGCCAGCCGTAGTCGGCGAAGACTTCGGTCTGCAGGCCGATGTCGAAGTGCGCGGACAGTTCGTGCCCGGCAGCCACGTTGCCGTGTCGGTCCACCACCGTGGAAACGCCGATGGCGGCGGCCAGCACGGCGGCCGGCGGAAGCCCGGCCTCAGCCAGCGCGCTGGCGACAACCTGCTTGATGGTGGCGCGGCGCGAGGCTGCGCTGGCGGGCGGTTTCTCGAACCGCTCGGACGCCCTGGCCAGGGTCCGGCCCCTCAGATCCGCCACTAGTGCGGTGGCGGTGGCCATGCCCACGTCCATCCCCAGCACGCAGCCAGCTGCCGGGTTGAATTCGAACCGCCGGGCCGGTCTGCCCTTTGTCGTACCCACAAGGCGTTCACCCGGCAGCTCGCGGACCCAGCCCCGGGCCGCCAGATCGTCGCAGACCGCTATCGCGGTGGCGCGGGTGAGTCCTGTCGCCGCGATCAAGTCCGTGCCGGTCACCGCGCCATTCGCCCGCATCACGGACAACACGGCTTTCAAGTTGGCCAGTCGCAGCACTTGCGGAGTGGTGGCGGTGGAGCTCACATCGTTCCCCTTGACCTTGTTCGGCAGCATCAGCATAATAGTAATGGAACATAAATTTAGACGCTAAATAAAAGGAGTTCCCGTGGCAGTGCGGATTGGTATCAACGGTTTCGGACGAATCGGCCGGAACTACTTCCGGGCCGCCATGGCGCAGGGAAAACTGGGCTCCGACCTGGAAATCGTGGCCATCAACGACCTCGGCTCGCCGGAAACGCTGGCGCACCTGCTTAAGTACGATTCGGTCGTCGGCCGGCTGGCTGCCGATGTGGCGGTTGCCGACGGCGATCTGGTGGTGGACGGCAAGGTCGTCAAGGTCCTCGCCGAACCCGATCCCGGCAACCTGCCGTGGCGTGAACTCGGCGTGGACATCGTGATCGAATCCAGCGGCCGCTTCACCTCGGCGGCAGATGCGGAAAAGCATTTGGTGGCTGGCGCGCGCAAGGTCCTGATTTCCGCCCCGGCCAAGGGCGACGTGCTCAGCGTGGTGATGGGCGTCAATGAGGGCGAGTACGACGACGGTGCGCACCACATCGTCTCCAACGCCTCCTGCACCACCAACTGCCTGGCCCCGCTGGCCAAGGTGCTGCACGAGAACTTCGGCATCGAGCAGGGCTTGATGACCACCATCCACGCCTACACCGCGGACCAGAACCTGCAGGACGGCCCGCACCGGGACCTGCGCCGGGCCCGCGCCGCAGCCATCAACATGGTCCCCACGTCCACCGGCGCCGCCAAGGCGATCGGGCAGGTGCTGCCGGAGCTGAAGGGCAAGCTGGACGGGTTTGCCATCCGTGTGCCGGTGCCCACCGGCTCCGCCACCGACCTGACGGTCACCGTGAGCCGCGAGGTCACGGTGGAGGAAGTCAACGACGCGTTCAAGGCCGCCGCCGCGGACCCGCGCCTGGCAGGCATCCTCACCTACACCGAGGACCCGATTGTCTCCTCGGACATCGTCACCGATCCGGCATCGGCCATTTTCGACTCCGGCCTGACCAAGGTCATGGGTAACCAGGTCAAGGTCATCGGCTGGTACGACAACGAGTGGGGCTACTCCAACCGCTTGGTGGACCTGACTTCCCTGGTGGCGGCCAAGCTCTCCTAGTCCGCGGCACCCCGGCGGCCGCCCCCAAGCTCCTAACGGGCTCCCACCCCGCCCGACTGTTCAGCAGGCGCCCTTTTCAGCCGTGAAAAGGGCGCCTGCTGATTTTTCGATTGGGCTTTGGGTTCAGGTGTACATCAACGAACCCGGGGTGGTGAGCAGCTCGCCGGTTTCCAGCCAGGTCTTCAGCCCGGAGAGGATCATGGGCCAGCCGCCGTACAGCTGCTCGTTGGCGCCGTCGCGCAGTTGGTCATGCGTGACAGTGAGCCGGCAGGAGTCCTCCGCCTGTTCGATCTCCCAGGTCACCCGCGATGTGCCCTCGGCGATCACGTCCTCGCCCCAGAGCGCGCGCATGGTCTGCACCAGTCGGTGCGGCGGGTCCACTTCCAGGTTTTCACCTTCGCCCAGCGGGGCATCCGCCCGGGGGTTGGTCATAGTGTAGCTGGAGCCCGGTGCCCAGTCGGTTTCGATCCGGTTGCCGAAGTTGTACTTGCTCCTGATCTCGCTGTCCGTGATGGCCTCCCAGAGCTTGTCCGGGGTGGTGCGGATGTAGATCTCAAAAATCTTTTCCATGGGGTTTTCCAATCGGGATTTGAGGTCGCTCAGCGCAGCGGCCCATGGCTGTGCATACTTGCTCACCCAGCGGTCGTGGATGAGCCGGATGGGCACCGGATTGAGGAAGTGGAGTTTTTCCCGGCCGCGGCGGCGGGTGACCACCAAGTTGGCCGCTTCCAATTGCTTCAGGTGCTTCATGACGCCGAAGCGCGAGATATTGAAGTGCGCTTCGAGTGCAGTGAGAGTCTGCCCGTCCTCGCGGAACAGTTCATCCAGCAGTTCGCGCCGGGTGGGATCCGCCAAAGCTTTGAACACGGCATCCATCAGCCCATAATAGGTGACCAATTAGTCACATGTCGAGGGCTTTTCAAAGTCAAAGGTTAGGCTGCAGCACGGCTTTGATCAGTGGCCGGCCGACGGCGTCGATGCTCCCGTCCGCGGTCAGGCGAAGAGCCTCCAGGGCCCGGTCCATCGGATAGGTCGTGATGAGGCGCTCGCCCAAGTCCGGCAGCGTGGCGAGGAAAGCGAGGGCCTGCTCGAAATCCGACCGGATGGAGATATAGCTGTGCAGGACGGAAAGATTCTTGCTGGTCCGGACCACGGGTGCCGGGGCGGTTCCGGTGGCATACATCGCCACCATGACCAGGCGGCCGCGGGGCCGCAGGTCCTGGACGGCCTGCGCCAGATTCAAGCCCGCGCCGGTCGCTTCGATCCACACATCGTAGGTGTCGGGCAGCTGCCCGGTGGTGCTGTCCAAACCAAGGCTTTCGGCCAATTCAACTCGAGCCGCCTGCCCCGGCCCCTCGCGGCCGATCATCGTCACCGTGGCACCGGCGCGCTGTGCCATCAAACCGGCGAGCAAGCCAATGCTGCGGGTAGTCGAAATCGCCACCCGCTCCCCGGGCTGGATCCGGGCCACCGTGGAGACCGCGCGCCAAGCGATGGAGGCGGGCTCGGCGAGAACCGCGGTGGTATCCGGAACCGATTCCGGCACGGGCACCAGGTTGCGCCACGGAACCAGCGCCCGCTCGGCTGCTTGGCCATGCTGGGTCAAGCCAAGACCGGAGCGCTTGGCGCAGAGGTGCGGCTGGTCCGCCCGGCACGCCTCGCAGTGGCCGCAGCCAACGGTGGAAATCGGCACTACACGGGTCCCGGGCGCGAGCCATTCCGGAACCAGCAGCCCTGCGCGGACCACCGAGCCGACCGACTCGTGGCCGATCACCGTGCCGAGCGGAACCGAGGCCGCCGCCGGGTCGGCACGGTAGACAATGACGTCCGAGCCGCACAACCCGCAGAGGCTCACCCGGAGCTCCACCTCGTCCGCCCCGGGTGCCCGGAGCGGATGGTCGATCAGCCCGACACCGCCGGGCTCGGCCGAGATACGCGCCAAGGCGGGGTTCATGCCTGCCTGGCCCAGCGTACGGCCGCGTGCAGCTGCCACCGTTCAACCTCCTCCGCCACGCCCAGATTCGTTGTTCCGATTTTAACGCCGGGGCTGCGCAGGACGACGGCGGCGCTTCGGTGGGCTGCGAAACCCAACCCAAGCGCCGCCGTCGTGGTGTGCAGGATCAGTAGCTGGCTGGAGAGCCGGCGGCGCCGTCCTCGTCCGAGGGGAGGTACTTGGCGGCCAGCGCTTCGGAGCCGCGGGCCAGCAGCGCCACGTCGGCGCCGACTCCCACAAAGTCGGCGCCCCACTCCATGTAGCGGCGGGCCGAGGCTTCGGCGAAGGCGTTGACCCCCACGAACTTGCCGGCCGCCTTGGCCGCCTTCAGCGCCTTCTCCACGCCGGCAACCACTTCGGGGTGCTCCTGCTGCCCAATCACGCCCATCGACGCGGCGAGATCCGACGGGCCGATGAACACGCCGTCCACGCCGTCCACCGCGGCGATCTCCGCGGCATTCTCCACGGCCTCTGCGGACTCGATCTGCACGATCAGCGTCAGCGTTTCCTCGGCGCGGGTGAGATAGTCCGGGATCCGGTTCCAGCGGGCCGAACGGGCCAGCGCGGAACCAACGCCGCGCACGCCGGCCGGCGGGTAGCGGGTGGCTGCCACGGCCGCCCGGGCCTGCTCGGCGGTGTGCACCATCGGGATGATCAGCGTCTGCGCGCCCAGGTCCAGGTACTGCTTGATCAGCACCGTGTCGTTGACCGGCGGACGGACCACTGGGATGCCGGGGTAGCCGCGCACCGCCTGCAGCTGGGCCAGCACGGACTCCAGCCCGTTGGGGGAGTGCTCGGCGTCGATGAAGATCCAGTCGAAGCCGGCGCCGGCGCACAGCTCCGCGATCAACGGCGAGCCGGAGCAGACCCAGATGCCGGCCAGCGGGCGGTCGGCGGCAGCCAGCGCGTCCTTGAAGGACGGATCGGGTTCTACTCGAAACGGCATGTGATGGTTCCCAGCTGTCCGTAGTCCGCGAACACCGTATCGCCTGCGTGCACCCACATCGGGCGGGTGAAGGATCCGGCGAGGATGGTTTCGCCGGCCTTGAGATGGTCGCCGTGCGGGGCGATCTTGTTGGCCAGCCAGTAGACGCCTGCAGCCGGGTGGTTGAGCACGCCGGCAGCCACGCCGGTCTCCTCCACGGTTTGGTTCTTGTACAGGATGGCGGAGATCCAGCGCAGGTCCACGTCCTGCGGGCGGACCGGGTTGCCGCCGATCACCATGGCGCCCATCGCGGCGTTGTCCGAGATGGTGTCCACGATGGTGCGGCCTTCCATCTCGATCCGCGAGTCCAGGATCTCCAGCGCAGGAACCACGTATTCGGTGGCGTTCAGGACGTCGAAGATGGTGGCGTTGGGGCCCTTGACGTCGCGGTTGAGTACAAAGGCCAGTTCCACTTCGATGCGCGGGTGGGTGTACTGGTCCCACTTCACCGTGCAGCCGTTCTCCAGGATCATGTCATCGAAGATGATCCCGTAGTCCGGTTCGCTGATGCCGGTGGCGTACTGCATGGCCTTGGAGGTCAGCCCGATTTTGCGGCCGGCCAGGGTGCGCCCGGCGGCCTCGCTGCGCTCCCGCCACAGGTTCTGGACCTTGTAGGAGTCCTCAATGGTCATCTCCGGGTAGCGGGCGGTCAGCCGTTGCACCGGCGTCCGGGTCCGTCCCGCCTCCACCAGCTCGTTGGCGATGGACTCAATCGTTGACTGGTCAAGCATGCTTGTGGCACCACTTCCTTGTTCCTCAGGGCCGCGACTGGCCCTTCAGCGGGCGGCGGCGCGGTCCCGGCGCCGCATGGGGAGGGCGCCAGCACCATCTTACGGTGGCGCTTGTCACCCCTTGTAAGTTGGTTACGGCGTGAGGGAACAACGACGGCGGTGCCTCCCCGGGAGGTGGCGCGCCCGTGTCCGGGGCTGTGGTGGGAGGCATTCATGGGGGTCTAGCCGTCGCGACGGAAGTCTGGGACGTCCGGGACGCGTTGGAAACCGGCTGATGCGTACGTGGCGACAGCACCGGCATTCGCGCTTTCGGCGCACACGATGGCACTGGACGACCCCATCTCCGCGAGAGCCGAGGCGGCCGCCACGGTGATCGCCCTTCCATAGCCGCGGCCGCGATGATCGCGGTGCACCCCCACGGGCTCGAGCAATCCCGGCCGGCCCGCACCGGCCGACCATACAGTCGCGGTCGCGACCGCGCAGCCATCGTCGTCATAGGCGAGCAGGCAACGGGCTTCGGCGTAGGGCGGGCCGGCGGCCATGGTGTGCCAGCGTTCCTCGGTGAATCGCGAGCTGCCGAAGGATGCGTGCTGCACCTCGGCTCGTACAGATGCCAGTCGGGGCCCGACGTTCTCAATCTGCATCCCGCAGTCCTGCACGGGCGTGCTGAGGTCGCGGCTCAAAGGTGTCCAGGGCTCGCCGGCTTTCCACCCGTGGCCCTCTAATAGCGATCGGAAGGCGGCACCGAAGCGCGCTTCGACAGTGACAGTTCCCTCCGGCAGGACTCGGCGCAGGGGATCGGCTATATCGGCCAGCATGTGGGACGCAAGCTCGGGGTTGTGCTCGGCCGGTGGCGCAATCGCGATCCGCAACAGTGTGGGGCCGTCCAGCATCCCGACGGCGAGGATCCGGCCAGCAAGGGCCCATGTTCGGAGTCTCGCGGCCAGGGCCGGCGCACCGATTTGCCAGGCCCATCCCAGATCGCCCGGATGTAACTGCACGGGCATCCCATCATGCTGCCAACTCCGGAGCGCGTCTAACACGGCGGGCAAGCTGCCGAGGTCCGGAGTATTCAGGGTGATCGACATGTTACCCATGACACACCGGCCCATCGGTCGGCGCGAGTCACCACGCCGGATACGAGGCAATGAGTGCCGGCCGCGACGAGCACTTCAGTGTCCGCTGGGACTTGGCCACGCCCGTCCTATCCATTCCCATGGCGAACCTGCAGAATGGCGCCATGGAGGATACAAAACTCAACGCACTGGCCCTGGTCTGCACACTGACCCCGTCGCCCAAGCCGTCCAGCAGCGAGCTACTGGCCCGGCAGGTCATCACGCAACTGTCCCGGCAGGACGTGGACTGTGAGTTGCTGCGGGTGGTGGACCATGACGTCAAGCCCGGCGTCCAGACGGACATGGGCGACGGCGATGCCTGGCCGTCCATCCGCGCCAAGGTGCTGCAGGCGGACATCCTGGTGCTGGCTACGCCGATCTGGCTGGGCCATCCGGCTAGCCTGGCCCAGCGCGTGCTCGAACGGCTGGACGCCGAGCTGTCCGAAACCGACGAGGCCGGCCGGCCCAGCATGTTCGACAAGGTCGCGCTGGTGGCGGTCGTCGGAAACGAGGACGGAGCACACCATGTCACGGCCGAGCTGTACCAGGGACTGGCCGACGTTGGCTTCAGTATCCCTGCCCAGGGGTCCACGTACTGGGTGGGCGAGGCGATGCATGGCACCGATTTCCAGGACCTGCCGGAGACTCCCGAGGTCACCGCGACGACCACCGCGGCGGCTGCCCGGAATGCCGTTCATCTGGCCCGGCTGCTGCGCCGCGATCCCTATCCTGTCGGGTAACGCGGCCCGCCCCCGGCTAGGGTAGGCAGGTGAACTCCTTCCTCCGCAAGCCCTGGACCGGACGGATCGGGGCGCTGCTGGGCATCCTGACCATGGCGCTAAGCCTGCGCCCTGCGGTCTCCGCGGTGGGCCCGCTGCTGGGCGAACTGGGCCCGGAACTGGGCTTCGATGCGACCACCATCGGCGCGCTGGCCATGCTGCCGCCGCTGGTCTTCGCGGTGGCCGGCTTGTGCACACCGGCGCTGATCCGCTGGCTCGGGCTGGAAAAGGTGCTGGTCGCGGCCGTGCTGCTGGCAGTCGCTGGCCAAGTGGGCCGCGCCGCCGTCGACGGGGTCTGGCCCTTCCTGGCCCTGAGCGCGGTGGTGATGGCCGGGTACGGCATGGGCAACGTGGTGCTGCCGCCCCTCGTGCGGAAATACTTCCCGGACCGCATAGCGGTGGTCACCGCAGGCTATGTGACGCTGCTGGCGGTGGGCACGGCCATGAGCCCGCAGTTCTCGGTCCCGTTGGCGGATGCCGCTGGCTGGCGGGTCTCGCTTGCGCTCTGGGCGTCGGTCAGCGCCGTGGTGCTCATTCCGTGGGCGGTGCAGGCGGTGCGCGACCGCCGGCAGGGCAGGACCTACGACGACGGTGCCTCGGCTGCGGCTGCTTCCTCGCCTACGCCAAAGAAGCTTAACCCGTGGCGCTCGCCGGTGGCCTGGGGCCTGGCCATTTTCCTGGCCGGCAATTCCGCACAGACCTACGTGTACTTCACCTGGTTGCCGCCGTATCTCACCGAGCACGGCATCGACGCCGCGACGGCGGGTTCGGCCTTGGCCTACTTCGCCATCCTGGGGCTGCCTGTCAGCCTGCTGGTGCCGCTGATTGTGCCCCGGCTGAAGCATCCGATCGCCGCCATCCTGGTCTTCACCGTTTGCTGGATGGGCGGGCATGCGGGACTGCTGCTGTCGCCGGACAACGGCACCTGGTGGTGGGTGACGCTCTCCGGGCTGGGACAGGGCACCTTCGCCGTGGCACTGCTGATGGTCAATCTGCGCTCGCGCACCGTCCACGGCTCGGCCGTGCTGTCCGGCTTCAGTCAAGGCCTCGGTTACGCCGGTGCCAGCGTGGCTCCGCTCTTGTTCGGGGTGGTGCACGAATCTACCGGCTCGTGGACTGCATCCTTTGCCATGCTGGGCGCCTGCATTGTGGTGATGCTGGTAGGCGCGGTCATGATCAACGGTCCGCGCCGCATTGAGGACCCGCCGGGGGACGGCCGCAGACGCAGGACCCCGCTCGACCCGGTGGACGCTACGCAGACGCCACCGCCGGTGGCAGGCCGGCTGCCCCGCTGATCCGGCTTCTGAAGCCCGGCAATTGGCCCACCTCCTGTCCCCCAGGGTGACAAGCCATGGGCCGATAACGCACCGGAATCCACTTCCGCCGCCGGTCCGCGGGGCCTAGACTCGATTCAACCGGATCATGGATCACATTGAGGCCCCTGCCCGGGCCCGCCTCAGGGGTTTGAAGACCTGCCGGGATAAGGGGCCGCCGCGGCTCACTCCTCAGAGACACCGGTTGATCGGCGGATGGCGGCCGCAGCCGGCAACAGGAAGAAGTTCGGCATGCGGATTGCCGTCGATCTCACCAAATGCCAGGGCTACGCCCAATGCGCCTTTCTCGCCCCGGAGGTCTTCCGTATCCAAGGGGATGAGGCGCTCACGTACGACCCCGACCCTAACGAGGCGGAACGCACCCGGATCCGGCGCGCCGCCGCTGCCTGTCCGGTTCAGGCCATCACACTCGAACAGACGGACCGGTCGGACGGATCGCACCATCTGGAAACGCGGCCCGGGACGGCTGGCAGCACCGGGGACGCCGGCAACACGTTCAAGAAAACAGGCCGGATCCTCATCGTTGGAGCATCCCTGACTGGGCTGCATGCGGCAGAGCGGCTGCGCGAGGAAGGGTTCACCGGTTCGCTGACCCTGGTCGGCGCAGAACCGCACGAGCCTTACGACCGGCCGCCGCTGTCGAAACAGCTCCTGGCCGGGACGATGCGCTCGGCAGATACCTCGTTGCCGCAACGCCGGGACATTGGCGCCAGCTGGCGGCTGGGCGTCGCGGCGACCGGTCTGGACCTGCCGGCGAAGCAAGTTGAGCTCGCAGACGGCAGCCGGATCGAATTCGACAAGTTGTTGATCGCCACCGGCCTGCGTTCCCGCCCCTGGCCCAACCCAGCGGAGGCGGCACTGGACGGTGTGTTGACCCTGCGCACCCGGGAGGACGCTTCGAGGCTCCGGCAACTCCTGGCCGCCCGCCCACGCCGGGTGCTGGTCATCGGCGCCGGATTCATCGGCTGCGAGGTGGCATCCGTGTGCCGCGAACTCGGTCTGCCGGTCACCGTGGCAGAGGCCGGACCAGCACCGCTCGTCGCCGCCCTCGGTGGCACGATCGGCGCCATAGCCGGGGAGCTGCAGATCGAGAAGGGCGTGGATCTGCGCTGCGACGTCCGGGTCACTTCGCTGGAAGGTGATGCCGCAGGACAGCTGCGCCGGGCCGTCCTGTCCGACGGGACAACAGTAGAGGCCGACGTGGCGGTCGCCGCACTGGGCTCGGTGCGAAATGTCGAATGGCTCGCAGACTCCGGGTTGGCGTGCGGCGTGTGGGGCGTGGCCTGCGACGCCGGCTGCCGCGCCTTCGATGCGAACGGGCTGGTCACCGATGACGTCTTCGTCGCCGGGGACATAGCGCGGGCCCCGCAGCCGATGTACGGCTACCAATTCCTGGCCGTTGAGCACTGGGGCAACGCCATCTCCCAGGCCGAGGTCGCGGCGCACAATATGGTCAGCAGCGAGACCGACCGCTGGCCGCATCTGGCGGTACCGCAATTCTGGTCGGTCCAGTTCGGCACCGAAATCAAGAGCGTCGGGGTTCCCTCGGCGGCTGATGAAGTGGCCATCGTCCAAGGATCGGTGGCGCAGCGGCGCTTCCTTGCGGTCTACGGCTACAAGGGCCGCATCGTGGCGGCCGTCGCCTTCAACCAGAACAAGTGGCTCGAATTCTACGAACCGTTGATTGAACAGGCTGCACCCTTCCCTCCCTCGTTCCACCACGTGGACGAGTCGGCCGATGGACACCCGGTGCCGGCCGGCTTCAGGCCGACGGTCAGCCCCACCCAGGACGCAACCGTCGTGGTGACCGGCCACGACCCCAACGAACGCCGCGCCAAATTGACCGACCGCGCCGCCGGTGACACGCCGTCCCGGAGACCGGCAGAAACCGCGCCACGATCCAAGGAGCATTCACCATGAACCAAGCCAGCTCGTGGGAGCAGGTCCTCGACTATTCCAACCGGGCCAACCCCTACCCGTTTTACGCTGAACTCCGCAAGATACCGGTGACACGGCTTCCGGACGGCACCTACCTGGTCAGCACCTACGCAGAGATCGCCTCGCTGCTGCACGACCCGCGGTCCAGCTCCGATATCAGCCGCAATGCCGCCGCAGCCGCCGCGGGCATCTCCGGGGAGGAGGGTGACGGCGCCGGCATGACGCCAACGTTCCTGATGATGGATCCGCCCGATCACGACAGGTTTCGCCGGATGACCATGCGCCATTTTGGACCGCCCACGACGCCCGGCCGGATCGCCGGGTTGGAGCCCCGGATGAGGGAAATTGTCACCGACCTGATCGACAAGATGGCGGGCCGCAACAGGATCGACGTCGTCGATGAGCTGGCCTATCCGCTGCCGGTCACGGTGATTTGCGAGCTGCTCGGCGTGCCTGCGAGCGATAGGCAGCGCTTCCGGGTCTGGGTGGACGTCGCCCTGCAATCCACCGATCCCGGGCTCGATCCCGAAACCCAGCAGAAAAAGCGAGCGGAAGCCGGTGCGGAGCTTCGCGCTTTCATGGAAGAGCTGGTCGAGTCCCACCGGAAGTCACCGGGCGACGACATGCTCTCGGCGATGGCCACCGACGACAGCCCGGAAGGCCGTTTGCCGGCGGAGCAGCTGGTGGGCACCGGCCTGCTGCTGCTCATAGCCGGACACGAAACCACCGTGAACCTCATCGCCAACGGAGCACTGACCCTGCTCCGCCACCCGCACGAGCTCCAGAGACTGCGCGACGACCCGGACCTGGCCATCCCGATGGTGGAGGAGCTGCTGCGCTACGAACCGCCCGTGCATTTTGTCCCGTTCCGCACCGCGCTCGACGATATCGACATCGCCGGCACCACCATCCCTGCAGGTGCCTCCTTCACGCTGCTCCTGGCCGCAGCCAACCGCGACCCCGCCCACGTCACCGACCCCGACCGCTTCACCCCGGACCGGCCCAACAACGGCCACCTGGGCTTCGGCGGCGGCATTCACCTCTGCTTCGGAGCTCCGCTGGCCCGGTTGGAAGCCCAGATTGCCCTCACAGAATTCGCCAGCAGAATCCAGAACCCGAGACTGCTGGAGGACCCGCCGGCTTACCGGCCCAGCCCGTTCCTGCGGGGACCGTCGCACCTCCCGATAGAGATCGACGGCATCACTGGGGAGAAGACGATCTGAACGTAGGATGGGTCCGGACAAAGGAGGCCCATCATGGATCGCCTGCGGATTGCGGCACGGCTGGTGCTGACTGCCATCTGGCTGGGCTTGATCATGGGAATCTCGCTGATCGAGGCACCCCTGAAGTTCCAGGCTCCCGGCATCACCATTCCGCTCGGCCTGGGCATTGGCCGGCTGGTTTTCACCGCGATGAACGTTGTGGAATTGGTCCTGGCCGGGCTGCTGCTGCTGTCCCTGGTGGGGCAGCGCGTGGACCGGCGGTTCTGGGCGCTGGTCGGGGGCGCCGTCGTCGTGCTCGTGGCCAAGGTGATGGTGATCCGGCCGCTCCTCAACCGGCAGACGGACCTAGTGCTGGCCGGCGCTGACGACGGCGGCTCCGCCCTCCACTACCTGTACATCGCGGCAGACGGCGTGCTGATCATCCTGCTGGTCTTGATGCTCATCGCCGCGGCACGCCGCTGGGTGCCGACGCCCGCCCTTGAACCGGAGCGGCGCCGGCGCTGAACCGCCTGCCGGCGTCGGTTGCCCGGCGTCAGCACCCGCAGTTCACCAAACGCCGGTTACCACTCGCCCTGGAGCGTGTAGGGCCGGGACCACAACGCAATCTGCAGGACCACGGCTTTCAGCCAGGCCTGCATCATCGCATCCACGTCCTGCGCGGAATCGCTGCCACGGGACAGGAAGGGCCGCATCGTGGTGACCACCGGCCCGATCAGCGCGATGAGATAGCGCAGCGGGACAACCTGGGTGGACCCGACATGGTCGGTGGCGTTCTTATGCTCGGGGGTGTGCCGCAGGGCAATCTCGTTCTGGTAGTCCAGCCATTCCTGGTCGTAGGGCTTGGTGCAGGTGTCCCGGATCCACTGGCCGAACCGCTGGCGGACAGCCGTCAGATAGTCCTCGATCGGCGGGCCGTCCGGCCGGGAAAAGTGGGCCACGAGGTGGGGCTGCCCGGCGATGAAGCGATACCAGACGTCGAGGACGTCCTCCACCTGGCCGTCGAGGATCTCACCGGCACGGCGCAGCATCGCAGCGTCGTCTTCGCCCAACATGACGCTCGCTTTGAGGTCTTCGAGCTCGGCCAGCGTGACCGGTGAGGTGGACACCGCGCCGTACTCGTAACCCGGAATGCTTGAACCGCTGGATGCATGGACCGACATGACAGTGCCTCCACTGAAAGGATTGTGGTGAATGGCGCCCTGAACGGCCATTAATACTCCGCGGCGCCGGTAGGGTCAACGAGTCAATTGCCGAAAGCAGGCGGTGCGACTTCGTCCGGCCGGGCTTCTCGCTCCTTCTTGCTGCGCTCGGTCGGCACGGTGACGATGATCGAGGCGATAGCGATCACGACCATGAACACATTGAACAGCAGCCCGACGGCTCCGCCGAAGCGCAGCGCCACGTTGTCCTGTCGGCCGATGAACAGCCCCCAGGACTGGATGATGCTTGGGTCGACCGCTTGGGCCGCTACGTACAGGGCAGCGGAAATGGCGACGCCGATGGCGTTGCCCAGCGAGGACGCCATCTTGTAGATGCCGGAGGCCGCGCCGACCTGGGCATCCGGGACGTTGGACAGGGCCGCATCGGTGGAGGGGGTCGCGTAGAAGCCCAGGCCCACGCCGAAGAGCGTGAACCCAATGACGGTGAGCACAATGTACTCACCGATCCGCAGGAAGGTGGTGGAGCACAGCAGGATGCCCACACCGGTGATCATGCTGCCCCACAGCATCGGCTTCCTCGGACCGAAGCGCTGCAGCAGTTTCTCGCCGACGCGGATGGTGGCCAGGATGGCGATCAGATAACCGAGCGTCAGCAGTCCCGACTGCAGCGAATTCATGCCGGCGGCGACCTGTACCAGTCCCAGCGCCACGATCAGGGTGCCCGCGGCGCCGTTGAGCAGGAAGTTGGACAGCGTCGCGCCGGTGAACGTGCCGTTGCTGAAGAGCTTCAGGTCCACGAACGAGTAGCTGCGGTGCGTCTCGATTTGTAGGAAGAGTAGACCGAACACCACGAAGGCAGCCACCAGGGCCAGGCCGGGCCCGCTGAACCAGCCGATAACCGGCCCTTGCGAAATATAGACGTTGATGGCCACCAGCATGACGATGAAACACGCCAATCCGCCCCAGTCGAAGTGGTGATGGCCGGCGTCGGGATCTGCCGCGGCCTGCGACTCCGGCGTGCCGCGGAGCAGGAACAGCGCCAGCACGGACAGCACGATCGAGATCCAGAAGATGGACCGCCAGCCCAGGAAGGAGGAGGCCATCAGCCCGCCGAACAGCGCGCAGAAACCGGATCCGCCCCAGGAGCCGATGGACCAATACGACAGTGCGCGCTGCCGGTCCTTGCCCTCGTAGTAGCTCTTGATCAGCGCCATCGTCGAGGGCATGATGCACGCTGCGGACAGACCCTGGATGGCGCGTCCGCCCAGCAGCATGAAGGACGTCAGCGCGCCCAGATTTTCCGGCGTCAGGGCGATCAGCAGCGAACCCAGGATGCTGAGGTAGATACCGATGTACATGATTCTGGCGCGGCCGATCCGGTCGGCCAGTCCGCCGGCGACCACGATGAAGATGCCGGAAAACAATGACGTGATCGATACAGCTAGGTTCGCCAGCGTCTGTTCGACGCCGAGCTGGTCCTTGATGCCGGGGATGACGTTGAGCAGCGTCTGGGCGAAGAGCCAGAAATTGATGACGGCCAGGACGATGCCCAGCAGCCACTTGTCGGTCGGTTTCCAGTCGGTCCGGACGGGGACCGACGTTGATGAGGTCATGGGAACAATCCCTTACTGTGCCAAGTACTACTGGGCCAAGTACGCCAGCGCGGCCACGACCTGAGCCTGGGTGGCGACCGAGAGCGTCGGATCGATGGCGGGGGCGAAGAACGGCGAGTGGTTGGCGGGGATGTCCTGGGAGAACGTCCCCTTTTCCACCGCAGCGCGGTACTTGTCGGCCGGAACGGAACCGACGGTCCAGTACGTGTAGGGGATACCAAACGCGTCCGGCAGCCGGCTGAAGTCCTCGGACGCGGTGTTCGGGTCGGTGTGGAAGACCTCGTCGCTGCCAAAGTGCTTGGTGAACGCGGCGGTGACGCGCTGAGTGGTTTCGGCGTCATTATCGGTTAGCGGGTACTGGTCGTAGTAGTCGAAGTCAGGATCGTTGGGCGAGCCGGAAGCCGCACACTCACCGCGGACAATGCGCTCGATCGAGGTCATAATCCGTTTCCTCAGACCCATATCGTACGTGCGCAGGTTCAGCAGCAGCACCGCATGGTCCGAGATGATGTTGGACTTGGTGCCGGCGTTGGAAGCGCCGACCGTTACCACCGCAAACTCGCCCGGCTCGGTCTCGCGCGAAACGATGGCCTGCAGCCGCAGCACGATCGACGCGGCCAGCACCACCGGGTCCACTGAGTTGTGT
This sequence comes from Arthrobacter sp. B0316-1-20, assembly GCF_059091865.1. Lineage (NCBI taxonomy): Bacteria > Bacillati > Actinomycetota > Actinomycetes > Micrococcales > Micrococcaceae > Arthrobacter > Arthrobacter sp. B0316-1-20. Next base: position 38,387 of record NZ_JBNHHC010000005.1, read on the forward strand.
GGCATCGAACCGTGCGCGCCGCGCCCATGCACGGTGATCTTCAGCGAATCGCCGGCGGAAAGGACGGGCCCCGCGGTGGTGCCGACCTTGCCAGCCTCGGTGGTCATCACATGCTGGCCGAAGGCCACGTCCGGTTTGGGCAGTTTGTCGACCAGTCCGTCGTCGACCATTGCCTTCGCGCCGGCGGCTGTCTCCTCGCCAGGTTGGAAGAGCGCCACATGCGTGCCGGCCCAGCCGTCGCGGTGGGCAGCCATCAGCTTCGCCGCGCCCAGCAGCGCCGTAATGTGCATGTCGTGCCCGCAGGCATGCATCACGCCGTCATTTTCGGAGGCGTAGTCCAGTCCGGTGGCCTCCTTAACGGGGAGCGCGTCGATGTCCGCCCGCGAGAGCACGGTGCGGCCCGACCCGTTGTCCAAGACGCCGACGACGCCGGTGCCGCCGATCCGCTGGACCTCGTAGCCGAAGCCGGTCAACTCCTGCTCGATCCGGTCCGCTGTACGGTGTTCTTCCATGCTGAGCTCGGGGTTCCGGTGCAGGTCCTTGTACAGCTCCCGTTGCCAGTCCAACCCCTGCTTGAGGGAAGCGAAAAGGTCATCCGACATCGTCATGGTGTGCTCTTCCTGTCCGCCGGCACGAGAAGCGCAGGCACGCGGCTCTCGGAGGCGCGGTTTCCCCTTAACGTAGACCCGTGCCTGCCTGCACACAACGACGCCGGTGCCTGGATGGGGTGCGAAACCCCACGCAAGCACCGGCGTCGTCGTGGCGGACCTGAGACGGCCAGGCCCAGTATTGGACGGTCAGTCAGCCGCCGCTACAGCGCTGGCCGTCGGGCTAGAACGGGTAGTTGGCGATCTCCGGGCGGACGGTGAGCCATTGGAGTTCGGTGAAGGATTCCATATTGGCCTGGTGGCCGCCGATCCGGGAGCCGTTGCCGGAGTTTTTGGTGCCGCCGAACGGGGAGTTGGCTTCGTCGGAGACGGTTTGTTCGTTGATGTGGACCTTGCCGGAGTCCACCCGGTCGGCGACCTGCATGGCCAGTCCGACGTCGCCGAGGATGGACAGCGAGAGCCCGTACTCGTTGGCGTTGGCCAGTTCCACGGCTTCGTCGATGGTGGAGAACTTGATCACCGGGGCGACCGGGCCGAAGATCTCGTCCTTCCACGCGGTGTTCTCCGGGTCCAGGTCGGCGAGCACGGTGGGGGAGTAGAACGGGCCGTCGTTGGTCCCGCCGGCGGCCAGCCGGGCGCCGGCGGCGACCGCGTCCTGCACGATCGAGTCGATGCGCTTGAGCTGGTGTTCGTCGATGATCGGGCCGAGCGCGACGGTGCCGGTCTTCGGGTCACCGACCGGCAGGTTCTTCGCCTTCTCGGCCAGCGCGGCGACGTAGTCCTCGTAGATGTCTTCGTGGACGATGTGCCGGCCGGTGGTCATGCAGATCTGGCCCTGGTGCATGAACGAGCCAAACGCGGCGGCGGACGCGGCCTTGGCCAGATCGGCGCCGGGCAGCACGATCATGGCGTTGTTGCCGCCCAGTTCCAGGTGCGCGCGCTTGAGGTTGCGGGCGGCGGACTCGCCGATCTTCCGGCCGGCGGCGGTGGAACCGGTGAAGGAGATGACCCGGACCTCGGGGGCCTCGACCACGGCCGCGCCGATGTCCGCGCCGCCGGGCAGCAGGGACAGCAGGCCGGCGGGCAGGCCGGCTTCTTCGAAGATGCGCACCAGGCTCACGCCGCCGCAGACGGCGGTGCGGGGGTCGGGCTTGAGCAGCACAGCGTTGCCCAGCGCCAGCGCCGGGGCGACGGCGCGGATGGAGAGGATCAGCGGGAAGTTGAACGGCGCGATCACGGACACGACGCCGACCGGGCGGCGGCGGGCGAAGGACCAGCGGTCCTCGTTGGAGGTGAGCACGTCGCCGGCCGGCAGCGAGGGCAGCGCTGCGGCCTCAAAGCATTCGTTGGCGGCGATATGGGTTTCCAGCCCGGCCTTGGGGCCGATGCCGCCGGATTCGCGGACGATCCAGGCCTGGATCTCCTCGGCGTGTTCTTCCCAGAGCGCCCCGGCACGGCGCAGCACGGCGGCGCGTTCCTCGGGTTTGCGGGCGGCCCATTCCTTCTGCGCCGCGGCGGCCACCGAGGCCGCCTCGCGGACGTCCTCGACCGAGGCCAGGCCGTAGGATCCCAGTGTGTCGCCGGTGGCCGGTTCCACGGAAGAAGCGGTGCCGGCACCGCCGTCGCGCCAGCCGTTGAGGTAGATCTTGCCCTCCCACAGGGAGGCATCAAGCAGGGACATAGCCCGTCCTTTCAGTGATGGGGTAGTTACGTTCCGGCCGCCGCGGGGCGATCCGGGGTCTGGGTTCTTAGCCGGCGATCTTCAGCACGGCCTTGATGGTGCCGCCGGACGTGGAGTCGGCGACGGCCGTATCGATCTGGTCGAAGTCGTAGTACTTCACGAGTTTGTCGAACGGGAACCGGCCGGCCTTGTAGAGCGCGATCAGGCCGGGGATCAGCTGTGCCGAGGTGCTGGAACCGCCGAGGGTTCCGATGATCCGCTTGCCCCAAAGGGTGCGCAGGTGGTCCACCGAGAAGCGTGCCTCCGCGGGCGCCCCGCCGATCAGGATCAGCGTGCCCAGCATGCCGACGGCGTCCGCGGCCTCCTCCAGCACCTTGATGTTGCCGGTGCATTCCAGCACGTAGTCCGCCGGGCCGCCGCAGATCCGCTGGATCTCCTCCAGCGCGTTGGTCTTGCCGGAGTTGATGGTGTGCGTGGCACCCAGTTCGCGCGCTAGCTCCAGCCGCGAATCGTGCAGGTCGATGGCGATGATGGTGGCGGCCGGCGTGTTTTTCGCGGCCATGACGGCGGCCAGGCCCACAGCGCCGGCGCCGTAGACCACCAGCGACTGTCCGGGCTCCGGCTTGGCGGTGTTGAAGACCGCGCCGGCGCCGGTGGTGATGCCGCAGGCCAGCGGTCCCACCAGTTCCAGCGGGATGTCCTGGTCCACCTTCACCAGCGAGGTCGCCAGAGCCAGCGAGTAGTCCGCGAAGGAGGACTGACCGAAGAAGTGGCCGGAAATCGTGCTGCCGTCAGCCCGGGTATACGCGGATGTCCCGGCGTCCGGCCCCTTGAACCGGGAGCCGCTGACCAGCGCCTCGCCCAGCCGCAGGCAGTAGCGGTGCTCGCCGCGCAGGCAGTTCTTGCACTCGCCGCAGTAGGGCCAGCCCATGATCACGTGGTCGCCGACGGCCACATTGGTGACGCCCGGTCCCACTGCTTCCACCACGCCGGAGCCTTCATGGCCCAGCACGCCCGGCAGCGGCAGCGGCATGTCGCCGGCCTGCGTGATCAGGTCCGTGTGGCACAGCCCGACGGCGGCCACCTTCACCAGCACTTCGCCCGGCCCGGGCGGGTCCAGCTCCAGCTGCTCGGGTACGAACGGGGCGTTCTTCTCCTCGACTACCAGCGCATTGATCTTCATGTCCTGCTCCTAGCCCTGCGGAAGTTGGTTGATATGTCAATCAGTAGCCCAGCGGACGACGGCGGTGCAACCTTGCGGCGTGGCGCTCACCAGGGGGAGTCTCCTGACCCCCGGACGCCGACACCATCCCTGTCTACCCCAGGGACGGCGGCGCGGTCCATGGCGGGTTGAGCCGGTTGCCGAAGGTGGAGGGCTGGATGCCGGTTTGGGACAGCGACATCCCCTGCACATTGCTCAGCCGGCGGACGTTGGCCGCCAGGTGCTCCAAGAGCTCACTCATGGAAACATTCTGCACGACGCATGAAGGCTGTACATTCGGACCGTGAGCCTGTGGAAGGGCGGGGACAAGGACTGGTGGGACTTTCTGTTCATCGCCGGGGTGGTCCTCAAGGGACTGGACGGAGCGGTCGAAATTATCGGCGGCGTGCTGCTGCTGGTGGCTGATCCAGCCCAGATCCACGGCCTTGTCCTGCGGCTGACCCAGCCCGAACTCGCTGAAGATCCCCAAGATTTCATTGCCACGCATTTGTTGCATGCATCGGGCAGCTTGACCGGCAGCGCCGTGGCCTGCGCGGCCGTTTACTTGTTGGTGCACGGTGCCGTGAAGGTGGTGCTGGTGACAGCCGTGCTGATGAACAAGCTCTGGGCCTATCCGTGGATGATCGGGGTGTTGTTGGCGTTCATTGCCTATCAGCTCTACCAGTTCGCCGTCTCGCCCACGCCGGGTCTGATTGCCCTGACCGTCTTCGACGTACTGGTTGTGGTGCTGACCTGGCACGAATACCGCCGGCAGCGGGAACACCAGACCGCCTGACCGCTGGCTGCCGCCGTGCGGACTATGCCGTGGTGCCGATTTCCCGTTCCATGTCGGCGATGCTCAGCACTCGGCCGAAGAACGTCCCGACGGCATCCAGGGTGGCGGATTGGGCAGCTTCGGACCGGCCCCCGGTAGCGTCCGACAGGAACGCCACCTTGTAGTCGTTCATGTAGGCGCTCCGGGCGGTAGACTCGCAGCACACTTCGGTCAGAGTGCCGGCGATGATCACGGTGTCCACGGTGTTGAGCCCGCGGATGGTGGCCAGCACGCTCTTGAGCGGGGTGTTGTGGAAAGCATCGTAACGGTGCTTGTCCAGCACGTAGTCGTCGGCTTCGGGCTTCAGCTCCTCGACTACTTCCACGCCATCGGTTCCGCGGCGCATGCCGACGGTCTGCAGCCGCTGGTTGTAGGTGGTCTCCAGCGGGGACACATCGAACGAGTCAAGCAGCACGTGCCGGGTGTAGATCACCGGGATGCCCGCCTGCCGGCAAGCGGCGACGGCGGTCACCATCTCCGGCAGCCGCTTGCGTGCCATCGGCACCTCCATCGGCGCGCCTTCCAGCACAAAGTCGTTCTGCATATCGATCATCAGCAGTGCGGACCTGGCCGCATCAATGCTCCACATGGTGCCCCTTGGTGAGGATCTGGCCGGCGCGCGGCAGGTGACTGGACTTGAGACCTAGGTTACATGGCCCCCGACGTGCTGCCGGCTACGCCCAGCCGGCAGCGGGCGACGGCGAGGGCTAATCCTGCTCGTCCAACTCCCGCTGTGCGGCGGCGGCAGCTTTCCTCGTCCGGTCGGCAGTCTTGGCCGCAGACACCAGATCTTCCTCGGCCGCTTCGATCTTGCGGTCGGTAGCGGTGACCTCACGCTTCAGATCCTCGATGCGCTGTTTCAGTTCATCCAATTCATCGGAGAGTGCATCGCGGCGGTTTTGCAGCTGGTCCAGCTTGTCCAGGACCCTCTGTTCTTTTGCCTCGGCATCAACTTTGCGCTGCTCGGCCTTTTCCACCTCGGCCCGGGCCAGCCGGCGGCGCCGCTCCGCACCCTCGGCTTTCTGCTTCGCCGCCCGATCGACCCTGGCCGTCCGGCGTTCGGCGAGCTCATCCCGCTGCGGGGTCTTTGCGCTGCGGCGGGACGGGGGAGCGGGCGCGGGCGAGCCGACGGCTTCCGGCACGGCCACGATGCCGTCCAGATCCACCGGGTCCAACCCGGTCGAGGAGAACGATTCGGTGAGCAGGCCGCTGGCCAGTGCAGCCCCCGCTGCAGGGTCGGACATTGCGGCCCGCAGGGTCTGCTCAACATCGGTCACGACAGCCGGGCTGACGGGATGGCCCAGTTCGCCCGCCAACTGCCGGCCGCTTGACGCCAAGGCGGACAGAAGCCCGCGGCGCTGATCGCCCAGCGCTCGCATCTGACTGGGGTCCAGTTCGTGCTGCGCCTGGGTCATCGCCGCCCCCAGCTCGATGACCCCCTCGATTTCATCGCGGCGGTGGCGTGCCATCATGTTGAGCAGCCAAGCCGCGGCCGTCGGTTTCGACAGGCTACGCAACCGGGCGGCCAGAGCCTTGTCTCCGTCCTGCGCGGCTTCCTTGGCCTTCGCGTTGCGGGCAGCGGTGAACTCACCGGGCAACAGCGCGTAAAGTTCCTGCGCCGCGCTCTCCAGATCCATGCCGCCTAGCCTAATCGGCACCGTCCCCGGCGCCTCTCAGGCACGGCGCAGTTGCCTACCGGGACTTCCGAGTCTCTTTGTCGTTGGCCTTGCGCAGCGCCTCGACCAGTTCGGACTTATCCATCTTCGACCGGCCGGGGACATCAAGCTTCTTCGCCAAATCGTAGAGATGCTCCTTGGAGGCGTTCTCATCCACTCCGCCCTTGGTCTGCCGCGAGGTGTCCTTGCCGCCCTGGGCCTGCTTGTCCGAGGGGCCGTATTTCTCCTTCGGCTCCCAGTGGTCGCCCACTTTTTCATGGGTGTGCTTGAGCGCGCTATAGGCCACGCGGTGCGCGCGTTCCTCGTCGCCGTACGTTTCGGCGGCAGAATCATGGGCCTCCGCGAACGTCTCCTGCGCCTTCTTGCCGGAACGCTGCAGCGTGCTCGGCAGTTCGCTCTGCTTCGGCTTCCCGCTCTTGGTCGTCTTGGGCATCCGGACCACGTCCCTTCTTCAAGGATTTGTTTCCGTTCCACCTCCAACGTGGCACAGTTCAACGGCCGTGCCAAGGGACATAGCGCCCCTGTGGAGGGGAAGAACGTTCCCGCCGTCGTCGCGTCGAAATGATGATTAGGTGCCCGGAGCGTGCCGTTCAAGGGAACGGCAGGGAGTTGACGTCGGCTCGTGATTTCCGCCACGGAAGGTGGGCCCATAAGCTGTCGACGTGCTCAGCGTTCTTCGAATCCCGGGCTTGCTTCGTGCCTTCATCCCGGCGCTGACAGGCAGACTGTCCTTGGCGATGGTCGGCCTTTGTCTGTTGCTGGCTGTACAGGAGACCACCGGCTCATTCGCGCAGGCGGGATTCGTCGCAGCTGTTTTCGGTTTCGCCAACGTCACCGCTTCCCCGTGGCGGGCGCGCGCCGTTGATCGTTGGGGGCAGCGGGTGCCCCTCTCGATCATGGCCACCGCGCACGCCGCAGGGCTCCTCGGACTTGCAGCCATCATCGCCCCCGGTGGTGGCGCATTCGTGTGGTTGCTCGCCCTTGGAGCTTTGATCGGGTTGAGTGCGCCGCCGCTAGGTGCGTCCATGCGGGCCATCTGGTCATCCCTGACGGTTCCCGGCGACCAACGTCGGAAAGCGTTCAGCCTCGACGCGGTCAGCGAAGAACTCCTCTTCGTGGCTGGCCCCGTCGTCATCACGACCGTGATCACCACGGCTTCACCGAGCACCGGGCTCGTTCTCACCGCCGTTACCGCTCTCATCGGGACCTTGGGAATGGTGCTGAGCCGCGCATCCCGGAGCCTCGCTTGGGTGAGCTTGCCGAGGGCGAGGGGCGATCAGCCACTGCGCCAGCCCGGCTTTGCGCGCGTGCTCTTGGTGCTCGCCGGGGTTGGTGGGGTGGTGGGCGTGGTCGAGATCGCAGCTCCCGCCTTCGCGATCGAGTACGGAAGCGTCGAACTTTCAGGATGGCTGCTGGCCGCGTTTGCCGCCGGCAGTGCTCTCGGTGGCATCGCTTACGGCCACCTCAAGCTGAAGGCATCGCTGGTCAGCACCCTGTTTGTGCTGTGCTGCGGCATGGGTGTGCTGGTCTCGCTCGTGGCCTGGGCACCATCCCTCATCGTCTTGGCTGTGGGCCTCGCCCTCGCGGGGATGTTCTTGGCTCCTACGCTGATCACTGGATACCTCATCGCCGATGGCTCCGTGCCCAAGGCATCGCAGACCGAGGCCTCAGCCTGGATCAATACGACGGTGAACTTCGGTGCCTCGATCGCGTCCGCAGTCGCAGGAATCATCGTCGATCAGTCCGGGCCCGCGACTTCACTTTTCCTGGTCGGCTGCGCGGCCCTCTTGCTGGCCTGCACAACACCCTTCAGGCGGTTGTCGGTGCTCCCGGCTTCCGCAGCGCTCGAGGTGCAGTGACCCGGACCGCGCCCGCCGGCGTGTCCTGATGGGCACAATGGAAGGGTGACCCAGCCAGCCTCCCGGACCACCGAACCTCCACGCAGCCAGTACCGGCCGTTTAATCTGGAGGCCATCGGCTCGGGCTTGGTCTTCGCCCGGTCCCTGGACAACTTGGCTGCGGCGATGACTGCGGGGGCGGCCGCTTCCCCGCGCGGCGCTTCCGCAACGGAACCAATCCACGGCGGCACCGCCGTCGTGCAGGCTCCGCCGGGCACCGGAAAGACCACGCTGGTGCCGCCGCTGGTGGCGAACCTGGCAGCCCGGACAACCGACCGCCAGCCCCGCATCGTGGTCACCCAGCCGCGCCGGGTGGCGGCGCGTTCGGCGGCGCGGCGGCTGGCCTTTCTCGACGGCAGCAAACTGGGCGGCCGCGTGGGCTATACGGTCCGCGGCGAGCGCCAGGCCGGCGCGCAGACCCTGATCGAGTTCGTCACGCCGGGGATCCTGCTGCGCCGGCTGCTCTCCGACCCCGGACTGGAGGGCACGGACGCGGTGATCCTGGACGAAGTGCACGAGCGCGGACTGGAAACCGACCTGCTGCTGGGCATGCTCGGCGAAGTGCGCCAGCTGCGCGCGGACCTCGCGCTGGTGGCGATGTCCGCCACCCTGGATGCTCCGCGGTTCGCCTCCCTGATCGGAGCGCCCGACGGCGGTGGGCCGGCTCCGGTGGTCGACTGCCCTTCCGCGCTGCACCCCTTGGACGTGCGGTGGGCGCCTGCGGCCGGACCGCGGCTGGATGAGCGCGGCGTGGCACGTAGTTTCCTAAACCATGTAGCCGGCACCGCGGCAGCGGCCCACGCCGAAGCGCTCGCCGGCGATTCGACGATCGATGCCCTGGTGTTCGTTCCCGGCGCGTGGGAAGTGCAGCAGGTGGCAGCGCTGATCCGGGACAAGGTCCGAAGCGCCGGCAGCAATGGCGCCAAGCAGGCCGGGACGCGGAACACCGAGGTGCTGGAACTGCACGGCCAGGTTGATGCAGCCACGCAAGACCGGGCCGTCGCCGGCCGGGAACCCGGTGGGGTGCCGCGGGTCATCGTTTCCACCTCGCTGGCCGAGTCCTCGCTCACCGTGCCCGGGGTGCGGCTGGTCATCGACTCCGGCTTGTCACGGGAGCCGCGCCGGGATGCCGCCCGCGGGATGTCCGGCTTGGTCACCGTCTCGGCCTCGCGGGCTTCGGCCGACCAGCGCGCCGGCCGCGCCGCCCGTCAAGGGCCGGGCACCGTGGTGCGCTGCTACGACCAAAAGATTTTCGGTGCCGCCCCGGCGCACCCCACGCCGGAGATCGCCGTCGCCGACCTCACGGCGGCCGCCCTGCTGCTGGCCTGCGGGGGTGCACCCGGCGGCGAGGGGCTGCGGCTTCCGGACCCGCCGCCGGCCGCGGCCATGGGCGATGCCGTGCGGACCCTGCACGATCTGGGCGCCATCGACGACGACGGCCGGGCCACCGAGCTGGGGCGGATCCTGTCCCGGGTTCCGGCGGACCCGCGGTTGGGCCGGGCGTTGCTGGACGGTGCGGCGGTCGCCGGGCCGCAGGCCGCGGCCGAGGTTGTTGCGCTGGTCTCCGGAGACCAGCGCGCACCAGGCGCCGACCTGGCGAAACTGCTGGCCTCCCTTCGGGCCGCCGGAACGGGTGATCCAGCGGCCCGCCGCTGGCGCGAGGAGGCGCGGCGGCTGGCGGAGATCGCGCGGCAGGAGGGCACCGCCGTCGTGCCTTTCCGCAACGGTGGCCCGGCAGGCCCGGCGGAAACGGCGGGACATATTGTTGCGCTGGCCTTCCCCGAACGGGTCGCCCGCCGCGTCACCGGAGGTACCGGCCAGACCTACCTGCTGGCGTCCGGGACCCGCGCCGGATTGCCGTCGGGCAGTTCGCTGGCCGGCCACGAGTGGCTGGCCGTGGCCGAAGTGTCCCGGGCACAGGGCCGCGATGCGGCCGGGACCGGGGCAGTGATCCGTGCCGCGGCGCCGCTGGAGGCGGACACGGCGGAGGCCGCCGCCGGAACGCTGCTGACCGACCGGCTGGAAGCGCGGTTCGACGCCGGCAGGGTTGCGGCCCGCCGCGAGCGCCGGCTGGGGGCGATTGTGCTTTCCTCGACGCCGGTTAAACCCTCGGCCGCCGAAGGCCGGGAAGCGGTGGCACGCGCATTGGAGTCCGGCGGGCTGGGCATGATCGGCTGGTCGGAACCGGCCGAGGCACTGCGCCGCCGGCTGGCGCTGCTGCACCGGGAACTGGGGGAGCCCTGGCCGGATGTCGCGGAACCGGCCTTGCTGGCCCGGCTCTCCGACTGGCTGTCGCCCGAACTGGAGGCGCTGGCCGGCGGCAAACCGGCCGCGTCGGTGAATTTGGCCGAGCCGCTGCGCCGGCTGCTGCCCTGGCCCGACGCCGCCAGGTTCGACGAACTGGCGCCCGAGCGTCTGCAGGTGCCCAGCGGTTCGCGGGTGCGGATCGACTACCCGGCACCGGATGACCGCGGGCGCCCCGTGGTGGCGGTGAAACTGCAGGAATGCTTCGGCTGGGCGGAAACACCCCGGCTGGTGGACGGGCGGGTTCCGGTGCTGTTCCACCTGCTCTCGCCGGCCGGCCGGCCGCTGGCGGTGACCGACGATCTGGCTTCATTCTGGTCCGGTCCGTATGCGCAGGTGCGCGCGGAAATGCGCGGCCGATACCCGAAGCATCCGTGGCCGGAGGACCCGTGGTCAGCCCCGGCCACCGCCCGGACCAAGAACCGGATGTAGGCCGACACTCAGGAGGAAGGCACGCGGGAAGGAAGGGCCGCGGGTTACCGCATGAGCTGGCGGGAGATCAGCAGCCGCTGGATCTGGTTGGTGCCTTCGAAGATTTGCATCACCTTCGCCTCGCGCATGTACCGCTCGGCCGGGAAGTCCCGGGTGTAGCCCGCCCCGCCCAGCACCTGAACGGCGTTGGTGGTCACGCTCATGGCGTTGTCGGTGGCCACCAGCTTAGCGATGGAGGCCTCCCGGCCGTACGCCAGGCCGGCGTCCTTCAACCGGGCGGCGGAGAGGTACATGGCACGGGCGGTTTCCGTTTCCACGGCCATGTCGGCAAGAAGGAACGCCAGCCCCTCGTGCTCGATCAGCCGCTTGCCGAACGCCTCCCGCTCGTTGGCGTAGGACGCCGCCAGAGCCAGCGCGGCCTGCGCCAGCCCGGTGGCCACCGCGGCAATGCCCAGCCGGCCGGAATCGAGTGCTGCGAAAGCAATGGCCAGGCCCTGGCCCTCCTCGCCGATCATCCGGTCGGCGGCCACCTGCACGTCGTCGAAATGCATGGTGGCCGTGGTGGAACCGGTCAGTCCCATCTTGTGTTCCGGCGGTGCGGCAGTCAGTCCGGCGGCGTCGGCCGGCACCAGGAAGCAGGAGACCCCCCGCCGCGGATCGTCGGAGGTCTTGGCCATGACCGTATAGAAGTCGGCCTGGCCGGCATGCGTGGTCCAGGCCTTCGCGCCCCTAATCAGATAGCCGTCGCCATGCCGCACGGCGCGGGTCCGCATCGCCGCCGGGTCGGAACCGGCGTGCGCTTCCGAGAGGCAGTAGGCACCCAGGGTGTCGCCCGAGAGCATGTCCGGCAGCCAGGTCTTGCGCTGCCTATCGCTGCCAAAGTGCACCAGCGGGAAGCAGGAGAGGGCGTGTACGCTGACGCCGACGGCCACACTGCTCCAGGCTGCGCCGATTTCCTCGAGAACCTGCAGATAGACCTCGGCCGGCTGGCTGCCTCCGCCGAACTCTTCGGGGTATGGCAGGCTGAGCAGCCCGGTTTCGCCCAGCGTCCGGAAGACTTCGCGTGGGAACCGTTCGGCTTCTTCGGCGGCTGAGGCCTGCGGCATCAATTCGCTGGTGGCGATGTCGCGCACCAGTTCGAGCAGGTCCTGCGCTTCCTCCGTTGGCAACAAGCGCTGCACAACCATCGTCACTCACCCCTCCGGCTGCCGGCCTTGGGTGCGGGCCGGCTTTAGGACGTCCACAGCATCGGCAGGTTCGCCGCCGAACCGCGGAGCATCCGTATGTGATTGCGTGCGTCAACTACAACACGGGGTCCATGCAGGTACAAGCACGTGCGCATCACGATCTTGGCTGCGGTGCACAGTCCGTTGAGCGCGCTCCAACGGTTCAGGTTTTTTCACCAGTGACCGCGGCGTCCGGCGGGCGTACTCTGGGACGAAGCCCTTCAACATCGGAAGGTGATGTGCCATGGCCCGGAGATGGAAGCGGTGGCTGCCCGCCGCCGTCGTACCTGCTGTCATTGCCGGCGGGGTGCTCACAGGGTCGCTACAGGCCAATGCCGCGGGCGATTTGCCGGACAAAACCCCGCAGCAGTTGCTGGAAATGATGGCCGGCAGCGACGTCCATGAGCTGTCCGGGACGGTGGAGCAGGATTCCGCGCTGGGGCTTCCGGAGTTGCCGAAGGATCTGCCAGCGGAGCAGGGCGGGCAGTTGGCCACGGCGCTGGAACTGCTCTCCGGCTCCCACACCGCCCGCGTCTACCGGGGCGGACCGGACCGAGCCCGACTGCAGGTTTTCGACCGATTTGCCGAGCGGGACGTGATCCGCAACGGTCTCGAGGGCTGGGTCTACAACTCCAAGGAGAATGAGGCTGTCCACCTGATCCTGCCTGGCAAAACCGGCGGTGGAAACGAGTCTGACGAGAGTGCTGCCCCACAGGCCGAGGCGTACACTCCGGAGCGGCTCGCCGACTACCTGTTGGAGGGCATCGGGCCGGAGTCCAGGGTATCGGTCGGGGATGACACCTCAGTCGCGGGCCGCAGCGCGTACCAGTTGGTGGTGGTGCCCAACAGCACCGAAACGCTGGTGGGTTCCATGGTGCTGGCCATTGATGCCGAGACGGGCCTGCCGCTCGACGTACAGGTTCAGGCGCGCGGCCAGCAGGAGCCGGCATTCCAGGTGGCCTATACCAAGCTGAGCCTGGCGGCACCGGACGCCAAGCTGTTCGAGTTTACCCCGCCGGCCGGCGCCACCGTGACCGAGCATGCCGTGCCGCAGCACCGGACCGGCTCGGAGATGCCGCAGCATCAAGGCAACAACGACGGCGGGGCGGGCCCTCGGGATCAGGGCACCAAACACGGCACCGGCTGGGAGACCATTACCGAAGTCCCCGCAGCGGCTCTGCCGGACGGCTGGGCGGATTCTCCGCTGCTGGCACAGGCCAGCAAGCCTGTGGACGGCGGGCGGGTGATTTCCACCGCGCTGGTCAACGTGTATCTGACCAAAGACGGCCGCGTGTTCGCCGGCTCCGTCCCGCTGGAGCAGTTGCAGGCAGCCGCGGAGGGCCGGTGAGCGGCAGCGGCACCTCCGCCGCGCTGGCCATCGAAACCTCCGGACTGACCAAACGCTTCGGCCGGCAGACCGCCGTCGACTCGCTGGATTTGGCGGTACCGCACGGCTCGGTCTTTGGCTTTTTGGGGCCGAACGGCTCCGGGAAAACCACCACCATCCGGGTGATGCTCGGGCTGGCCGGTGCCACCAGCGGGAGCGTCCGGATCTTCGGGCATGACATGCCCGGGGCGTTGCGGAGCGTGCTGCCGCAGGTCGGGGCGCTGATCGAGGGCCCGGCCTTCTACCCCTTCCTCTCCGGTGCCGCCAACCTGCACCGCTTGGATACCGCGGACCGGCACGCTCCGGCTGCAACCCGCCGCCGCCGGATCGGCGAGGCACTGGAGCGGGTCGGGCTGACGCACGCGGCGAACAAGAAGGTGCGCGCGTATTCGCTGGGCATGAAGCAGCGGCTGGGCATCGCCAACGCGTTGCTGATGCCGCGCCAACTGCTGGTGCTGGACGAGCCAACCAACGGGCTGGATCCGCAGGGCACCCGCGAGGTGCGCAGCCTGGTCCGCTCACTGGCCGGCGAGGGAAGCACCGTGTTCGTCTCCAGCCACCTGCTTTCCGAAGTGGAACAGATCTGCAGCCACGCCGCCGTCATGCGCGCCGGCAGGCTGGTGGCCCAGGGGACCTTGGACGAACTGCGCCGCGTGGGCCTGACCCACCTGAGCATCCAGACCCCCGACGCCGAAGCCGCCCGGGACGTACTGCGCCGGCTTGGGTTGGAACCGGACGGCGCGGCGGCTGCCTTGGACGGGCAGGTGAGCACTGCGATGAACCGCCCCGAACTGCTGCCCGAGGACATCGCGGCCGCGCTGGTCGCGGACGGCGTGCGGCTCCGCGGGTTCGTGGTGGAGGCCGGCAGCCTGGAGGACCGGTATGTGGAGCTGACGGGGGAGGGGTTCGACGTTGTCCAGTGACGCGCAGTCTGTCCCCGCCGCGGCCGACTGCCAGAGTGCCGAGCCCGTGGACCGCCGCGAGGAGCACAGCGAGGAGCACCTCGGCGCCGGGCCCGCCGGACACCCCGCCGGTGGCTTGGCCCCAACCCCGCCGGAGAGCCGTCGGCCGTCCGCCGGGTGGGCGCTCTTCGGCTCCGAACTCAGCGTGCTGTTCCGCCGGCTTCGCACCTGGGCCATGCTGCTGGCCTTGGCCGCCGTGCCGGTGCTCATCGCGGTGGTCGTCCGGTTCGCCGCCGACGAAGGTGGGCCCGGCGGCGGCCCGCCGTTCCTGAACCAGATCACGCAGAACGGCCTATTCGTCGCCCTGACCGGCTTGGTGGTCTCCATCCCGTTGTTCCTGCCGCTGACCGTCAGCGTGGTCGCCGGCGACACCATCGCCGGCGAGGCCGGCCACGGCACCCTCCGCTACTTGCTCACCGCCCCGGCCGGACGGCTGCGGCTGCTGGCGGTCAAGTACGGCGCCGCCGTCGTCTTCTGCATCGCCGCTGCGCTCGCCATAGTGGTGGCCGGCGCGGTGATCGGCACCATCCTCTTCGGCACCGGATCGGTGACCCTGCTTTCCGGCGACACCATCGGCGTCGGCGAATCCCTGGTCCGGCTGCTCCTCGTGGCCACCTACGTGGCCCTGTCGCTGGCCGGACTGGCCGCCATCGGACTCTTTATCTCCACCCTCACCGAAGTCCCCGTCGGGGCGATGGCAACGACGGCGGTGCTCGCCGTCGTCACCCAAATCATCGGCGCCCTGCCGCAGCTCGACTGGCTGCACCCCTGGCTCTTCACCTACCACTGGCTCGACTTCGCCGACCTGCTCCGCCAGCCCATCTCCTGGGATGCCTTCGGCGCCAACGCCCTCCTGCAGGGCGGCTACATCGCCGTCTTCTGTGCCCTCGCCTACAGCCGCTTCAGCACCAAGGACGTGCTGTCCTAGGGTACTGCCTTGGCGCCTTGTTCCTTGCTGGCAGCTTGTGCCCTCCGGCAACGCTTGTAGGATGACGGGAGTTCAGCTCTGACGGAACGCCTTTGGACGGACTGACATGGCCACTTTTCTGGAACTTCACCACACGGGTGCGCCGCTGCTGTTGCCGAATGCATGGGACGTCGGCTCCGCCCTGGCCTTTGCGGCGGCAGGGTTCCCCGCCGTCGGAACTACCAGTTTCGGCATCGCGGCCAGCGCTGGCCAGCCCGACGGCGGCCGGTCCAGCAAGTCGGCAACGGCGGCACTCGCGGCGCCGTTGGTCCGCTTGCCGGTCCACATCACTGCGGACATCGAGGACGGTTACTCGGACGACCCCGACGAGGTTGCCGCCTTCGTGGCCGACCTGGCGGCCCACGGCGTGGTCGGGATCAACATCGAGGACAGCAAAGCCGGGCATTTGGTAGAGCCCGCGGTCTTGGCCGGCAAGGTTGCCGCCATCAAACAACGCACCCCCGGCGTGTTCGTCAACGCGCGGGTGGACAACATCTGGTTTGCCGAACAAGCCACCGTGGGCGCCGTCCGGCTCCGGGCTAACACCTACGCTGACGCTGGGGCCGACGGAATCTTTGTCCCCGGACTGGCCGACGTAGAGGACATCCGGCGCGTCACCGCCGGAATCGGATTGCCGGTCAACGTGCTGGCACATCCCTCGCTGACGGTTGCCGAGCTGGGAGAACTGGGAATCCGGCGGGTGAGTTCCGGGTCCCTGCCCTACCGTGCAGCAGTGGACGCTGCCGTCTACGTTGCCATTGTCCTGCGCGACGGCGGGCAGGTGCCGCCCGCCACTTCCTACTGGGAGATGCAGTCCCGCCTCGAGGCGTTCAGCCAAGGCCGGACGGCCTGACCACCAGGCTGCGACAGAATCGCCACCCTCCGCTGGGAGGACGGCGCCTCGGCGCCCCTAAGGTTGGAAGGCTCAGCTTCACCAGTGGCGTATAGCCCCTAACCGTTTGCTGTAACCTCTGCTGTTCGTCCGGCTGGGATCCGTCCCGTTCAGGCGAGGCGGTGGCGGCCGGTTCCGCGGCTCCACGGAATCCAGCTGCGGCTCCGGCGCGGCTGTTCGAGATGGCCTGCTTGCTCCATCGGATCAGCTGCGTCGTCCGGCAGCCGTCGGTCCTCGCCCGCCACAACATGTGCGGTTCCCGGCCCGGGTATCTGGGCGGCGGCCAGGTTCGGCATGCCGATGTCTCTGCCCATCCCGTGCAGGGGCTTTGGGCCCATCCGCTCCATCGTTTCGGATGAAGTGTCGCGCCGTTCCTGCTTTTCCCGCATAATTGCCCCCATGGCTTCTTGGTAATTCCCCTGCGGCCTAGAGTAAACCGGTTTTCTCGAAAATGGTCGAAAAATCCCGAGAAAATTTGCCCGACGATTGTTGTAACGGATAGTTACATCGGCGAGGCCGAGTTAGTGCGCTTGGAAGACTCTTGGTTTGAGAAGCCGGAAACCCGCTGCATGGTGGGCGGCGTCCGACCTAAGCCGGGACGCCGCCGTCGTCGTGGGGCGACGTCATGGGAGTCAGCCGAGCTGCTCCGCGAGGATGTCCAGCGCATCGCTCCAACCGTCGAAAACATTGTTATCTCCGGCGAAGCCAGCAATGCCGCGAAGGTGGAAGGTCATCTCCGTGTGGCCGCCTTCAAGTTCGGCCAGTTGCACTGTGATGACCGGCGAGTCTTCGATCCGGTCGCCGGGCGAGCCCCATGTGAACACGAGTCGTTCCGGTTCGACAACTTCGAGATACTGCCCGGCAGTGGGATATTCGCTGCCGTCGGGCGCGATCATCTTGTATTCATAGGTCCCGCCGACGCTCGGGTTGATGCGGACGAATTCGCGGGGGCTGGCGACTTCGCGGGGATGCCACCAGCGGGCGGCTTCGTCCGGGTCGGTCCAGGCGCGCCAGATGATCTCGCGGGGCGCGTCGAAGGTGCGGGTGATGGTGAATTGCTTGTCCTGTGTAGCGGTTTGCTCAATCATTTCCGGCATTCTCCTTGAGTTCGCGGAGCCGCTCGTCCAACAAATCAAAGCGCTCGTTCCAGAGACCTCGGTGGTGGTCGATCCAGGCCGAAACGTCGTCCAGGGGTTCGGTGCGGAGCGTGCAGTTGCGCCACTGCGCGGAGGCTGTCCGCTCAATCAGGCCAGCCTTTTCCAACACCCGCAGATGCTGTGAAACGGCTGGTCGGCTGATTTGGAACGGTTCTGCCAGTTCGCCGGCCGTGGCCGAACCCTGCCGTAGTCGGGACAGGATAGCCCGGCGGGTGGGATCCGCCAGTGCGGCAAAGACCAGGCTCAGCTGATCTGGCGCCCCTGCCATGTAAGCAACTCCTTATGTAAGTTACGACTTAAATATACTCGTGTCAGCGGGGCCGTCAAGAGGCCGAGCTACCCGGCTACACCTCCTAGAACCTGGACGAACTGCCCGATCCGCTGAAGCTCCCGCCGCTGCTGCCGTAGCCGGTGGTGCTGCCGCTGCTGCGTGAAGAATCTACGCTGCTCTGCGCCGAGCTGTACCCGGCGTTGAAGGCGTAGGCGGAGTAGAACATGTGCGGCGGGTACACCGTGTCAAGGATGGTGGGGGAGGACCGGCGGTCCCCGCTGCGGAGTTCTTCGTCCATGTCTTCACGCATTGTGTCCTTCTCGGACGACGTTTTGGCATACGCGTCGATGACAGTGTCCGCGTGTGCCTTGAGGAGGTCGGTGAATTCGCTGCGGCTGTTCTGTATAAAGCGCAAGGCGGTGTCCGGCGTGGTCCTGCCATCAGCGAGACCGGCGGCCCAGTCCTCCAGATCCTCCCGGGTACCGTCGCGGAAGGAGCGCAGGGCGGCAGCCGTTGCCGCGGACCTTGCCGTTTCCGGGCCCTCCTCGAGCAGCGAATCGATGCCGTCCAGATCCTCGCGCAAGGGCGCCAGTTGCCGGTCCCAGGCCCGATCCCATCCGGAGGCCAGGTTCAGGAACGTGTTGGTGTCGGCGATGACGTCATCCAGCGCATCCAGCTCCGTCGCAATGCGCGCATACTCGACCGCCGTCTTGACGTTCTTGCCCGACTTCAACTCCTTCTCGCCCATGGCATGGACCCTGTCGTTTAGCCTGCTTGCTTCGGTGTAACCGGTCATGAAGCCGCGGTATTTTTCCAACATCCGCGAACCGTATTCCGACGTCGGCGGAATAGTGTTCGCGTTGACCTCGGTGGCGTCGAGGTCCAGGGAAACACTGGAAAAGCTGCGGTCGCCGCGTTCGATCTCGCGACGTGCTCTGGCAAGATTCTGCCGCCGAACACCGAAGCGGACTCCACAGAACCCGACGACGGCGATGCCCGCCGCCCAGAGGCTGCCGATGAAGGCCCCGGAGCGGTACCACGGGCGGTTGATCAATTCCGCGCCGCGTTCGATGCCGGCGATCGTTCCGTCCGTCCACTGGGCGTCGCGGAAAAGGTCCTTGGTGGCCTCCTGGATATCCTCGCGCTGCTCCAGCGGGATCTTGCGGTCCTCACCCATGTAGGTCCCCACCCAGCGGCCTACCGGGTCCAAGGCGAAGATATAGAGCCCGTCCGCCCACTTCTGGCCGTCGGCACTCAGCCACTCTGCATGTTCCGCGCGGGCGAAGCGAAGCACCTCTTCGTTGAGATTGGCAGAGGCCGAGCCATTGTAGGTGTAGATAGCCACCTTCGTCGGCTGGTAAAAGTCGACGGCCTCCACGGCGGGAAGGAGTGTGTTTTGGTCAAGAACGCCGGCGGTGTCCTCCACGACCACGTCGGTGGGTGGCACGGCGTATGCGGCCGGGGCTGCGGCCAGCAGCCCGGCCAGCACCAGCAACAGCGTGCCAAGTATCCTTCTCATCTGTCCCGTTCCTCCGGTTCTGCGGTAAATGGCTTCACGGGCACCCTACCCGGTGCGGGGAACTGGCAGATGGACGTGACACGCGACGGTGGGCCGGCTCCGAGAGCAGGCCCACCGCCGTCGTCGTATGGGTGTTATCGAGGGCTAGAGGCTGACGCCGAAAACCAACGGGAGCAGGGTGTAGAGCGTCACCACGATCAGTACCAAGGAGACAAGATTCAGCCAGAGGCCGGCCCGCACCATCTGTTTGATCGACACCTCGCCGGAGCCGAAGGCCACCGCGTTCGACGGCGTGGCCACCGGCAGCATGTACGCCGAGCAGACAGCGAGGGTCATGACGATGGTCATCAGGAGCGGATCGATGCCGACGCCCACGGCAACGGCACCCATGATTGGGAAGAAGGCCGCGGCGGTGGCAGTGTTGCTGGTGAGCTCGGTGAGGCCCAGGCCGACCACCGCGGCGACCAGCACGATGACCACTGGAGGCATGCCGTTCAGCCCGCCCACCTGGTTGCCGATCCATTCTGACAAGCCCGTTGCGGTGAACATGGCGGAGAGTGAAAGGCCGCCGCCGAACAGCAGGAGCAGGCCCCACGGGATGTCGCGGGCCGAGGACCACTGCAGCAGCGGTGCCGACCCCTTGCCGGCCGAACGCTTGTTGGCCGGGACCAGGAAACAGGCAATGGCAGCGCCCATGGCTACCTGCGTGTCCGAAATGGTGGCGAGGAAGGGCAGGGCCTGGGCTACTGCGGGAATTTGGGCGATGAAGGGCACCGCGACCCAGAAGAAAATAGCGGCCAGGAAGATAGCGCCGACGCGCCGCTCGGGGGTTGTCATGGCCCCGAGCTTCGCGATTTCGTCGCGGATGAGCTGTGCCCCGCCGGGGATCTGCTCCAGCCGGGTACGGAAGACGAGCTTGGTCAGCACGAACCAGGCGATGAACAGCATGACTGCTGCGAACGGCACGCCGACCAGCATCCACTGGCCGAACTGCATCTCGTAGTTCTGTTCAGAACCGAGGTAGGCGGCCATCAGTGCCATGGGCGGCTGGCCAATGAGGGTGGCCATGGAGCCGATGGTGACGCCGTAGGCGATGCCGAGCATCATGGCCGCGGCGAACTTGGCGTCCACCGCGTCACGGTCGATGTTGCGGATCAGCTGCAGGATGGAGACGCCGATCGGCACCATGATCACCGCCGTGGCGGTGTTGGAGACCCAGGCCGAGATCATGGCCGAGGCGACCATCAGACCGAGGACGATCTGCGCGGGGCGGGTTCCGACGGCTCGGATGGTCAGGAGTGCAATGCGCCGGTGCAGGTTGCTCTTCTCCGTGGCCAAGCCCAGGATCACTCCGCCCATCACCAGGAAGACCACCGGGTTGGCGTAGGGCGCGGCGACATTGGCCATGCTGTCCATCCCGAACAGCGGGAAGAGGACCAGCGGCAGCAGCGAAGTCACCGGGATAGGGGCGGCTTCGGTCATCCACCAGATCGCCATCCAGAGCGCACAGCCCGCGACGGCGCGGCCTTCGAACGCCAGCGAATCCGGCAGGATGAAGAAAAGGGCCAGCCCGGCCAGCGGTCCGGCGAGAAGCGCTACGAGCTTCCTGCCGGTGCGGGTCTCGGGGGCTGTGGTCTGTTCAGCGTCGCCGCCGGGGCGAGCTTCGGCCGCCTCAGGGCGGTTCTGGGTTTCCTGTGACATCAATCGTCCTTGGTTGTGCGACGGGGACCACACAACCGTAGTCACGTGACTTGGCGAACAGAAGTACTTATTTGGGCCTCATTGATACTTCCGGAGTCATAGTCCGCTCACAGCTTTGTGTTACCGCTGCCACCGAGGGCGTGCGGTTGGCGGCACTAAGTCCTGCGGGATTGATATCCAGCAAGTATCAGTGGTGGGAAACTAGGTATTTTACCTGCCTAATTCCCGCGCCTAAAGTGGGTCAGAAGCCAGCGACCAGGCTGCGACCGGAACGGACAGGAGGCCGGTATGGAGACCCGCCAGCTGCGATACTTCGTGGCCGTGGCCGAGGAGCGCCATTTCGGCCGTGCCGCGCTTCGCCTGCACATGGCCCAGCCGCCGCTCTCACACCAAATCAAGCAGCTCGAGGAACAGCTGGGCACGCAGCTGCTGGTCCGCACCACCCGCAAGGTGGAGTTGACGCCGGCCGGGGAGCTGCTGCTGGTCCGGGCCCGAGGGCTGTTGGCCGAGATCGACCAGCTGGGACAGGACGTGAAGCTGGTGGGCCAGGGGGCCAGCGGCGTGCTGCGGGTCGGCGTGGTTGGATCCGCCACTTACCGGTTGATGCCGCGCATTGTCGAGGCGGCGGGCAGGCGGCTGCCGGGATTGAAGCTGCATGTGCTGGGTGAAATGCTCACTCCTGCCTTGGAAGAGGCGCTGGAGGAAAACCGCATCGACGTCGCTGTGCTGCGTCCGCCGGTACGGTCCGGAGAACTTGAACTGACGTTCCTGGAGCAGGACGAACTCGTCGTTGCGCTCCCGGAAGACCATCCCTTGGCGTCACACGGTTCGCTGGAGCTGGCCGACCTGGCCGGGGAAAAGTTCGTTTCCTATCCGCGGACCTCGGCGGTATGCGGCATCTTCATGGACGCCTGCCGCCAGGTCGGCTTCCGGCCCCGGATTGTGCAGGAAGCCAGCGAGACATCCACCCTGCTGGCCTTCGTCGCGTCGGGCATGGGGTTGGCGCTGGTGCCGATGACGCGCCGGGTGTTTGCCCTGCAGGGCACGGTACTGCGCCCGCTGCGCGACGCCCCGGCGGTGGATTTGGCGCTGGCTTGGCGGCGCGGCAGCGATTCTCCGCTGATCAAGAACTTTGTAGACCTGTTCGAAACATCCACTGTCCCGGAAGGAACCGCACGTGAAGATTGAGCGGATTGAAGCCATCCCCTACGCCATCCCTTACACGCACCCGCTGAAGTTTGCCAGCGGCGAAGTGACGACGGCGGACCACGTTCTCCTGCGCGTCCACGCGGACAACGGGCTCGTGGGGGTAGCGGACGCGCCGCCGCGCCCGTATACCTACGGCGAGACCCAGGCCTCGATCGTGACGATCGTTGAACAAGTCTTCGCCCCGCAGGTGACCGGCTTGGACGTACTGGATCGCGGCAAAATTCACGCCGTGCTGAACCGCACCATCCACAATCAGGTGGCCAAGGGGGCGCTGGACATCGCTCTGTGGGACCTGATGGGCAAGGCCACGGAGACCCCGGTGCACAAGCTGCTCGGTGGGTACATGGATCACATGCGCGTCAGCCACATGCTGGGCTTCCGTCCGGCCCAGGAGTTGTTGGACGAAGCCCTGCGGTTCGGCGAGGAGTACGGGATCACCACGTTCAAGCTGAAAGTGGGACGCCGGCCGCTGGCCTTGGACATTGAGGCGTGCCGTGTGCTCCGGGAAGGGCTGGGCGAGGACGTCGACATCTATCTGGATGCCAACCGCGGCTGGACCGCGAATGAAGCCCTCGAGGTCCTGCGCCGCACCGAAGGCCTCGGACTGAGCCTGTTGGAGGAGCCGTGCGACGCGAAGGAAGCCATGAGCCGACGCCGGCTGGTGGAGAAGTCTCCCATCCCGGTGGTGGGAGATGAATCTGTCCCCACTGCCGGGGACGTCTCCCGCGAACTTCTTTCCGGAGGCTGTAATGCAATCTGCATCAAGACCGCCCGCAGCGGGTTCACTGAGGCGCAGCAGATCCTGGGCCTGTGCACCGGGCTGGGCGTGGACGTGACCATGGGAAACCAGATTGATACCCAGGTCGGTTCCCTGGCCACGGTCACTTTTGGTGCCGCCCACGAGGCCACCAGCCGGCGCGCCGGAGAGCTGTCCAATTTCCTGGACATGGCCGACGACCTGCTGGCCGAGCCCATCCGGATTGAAAACGGAACCATTTCCGTCCGCGACGTGCCCGGCGTCGGCGCTGCCATCGACGAGGGCAAACTCGCCAAGTACCGCTTGTCCTGACCCCTTCACCAAACACCCAGGAGAATCCACACATGCTGTTCCTCGCCCGAATGGAAGTCCAGTTCCCCGCGCACCTGTCCGCGGAGGAGGTCATCCGGCTGCAAGGACTGGAGAAAGAGTACTCGCAGGGCCTGCAGCGGGACGGCCGTTTCGCCGGCATCTGGCGCGTTGTGGGCGAGTACGCCAACTACTCGCTGTTCGACGTCGCCTCGAATGACGAGCTGCATGAGATCCTCAGCGGTTTCCCGATGTACCCCTACATGAAAATCAAGGTCACGCCGCTGGCCAAGCACCCCAACTCCATTAGGTGACCGCCGGAAATTCATATCAAACCGGTCCCAATGGCGATCCAAAAGGTATTTCCCTCGACGATGCCCCGGGCCTAGATTGAGTGCCATATCACCGTCAGCTCTCGCGCCGACGATCCACCTCATCCACCACTGCTCGAAGGAGCGCCATGTCCATCGAATCCACCGCCAGTGCCGCAGCCTCTGGAAACGCCGCTACCGACCGTTTCCGCCAGTCGGGCAAAACCGGCGCGGTCCACGCCAGCCAAGAGCGGGTGAACCTGCTGGCCAGCAAGCTGGTCAACGCCGTCAACGACATCGTGCTGGAAGAGCGCGTGACGTATGACGAGTACAACGCCTTCAAGGCCTGGCTGATCAAGGTGGGCGAGGACGGCGAATGGCCGCTGTTCTTGGACGTCTGGGTTGAGCACTCCGTGGAGGACGTAGCCACCAGCCACCGTCACGGCAACAAGGGTTCCATCGAGGGGCCGTACTACATCCCCGACGCCCCGGAACAGAAGTCGCCGGCGAAGATCAGCATGCGCCCGGATGAAAAGGGCACCCCGCTGCTCTTCCAGGGCCAGGTCCGCTCCACGGACGGCTCCCCGCTGCCGAACGCGAAGATCGAACTGTGGCACGCCGACGAAGAAGGCTATTACTCCCAGTTCGCTCCGGGCATTCCGGAGTGGAACCTGCGCGGGAGCTTTATTGCCGATGCGCAGGGCAACTTCCACATCGACACCATGCAGCCGGCCCCGTACCAGATCCCCACCGACGGCGCCTGCGGCCAGTTGATCGCCGCCGCGGGCTGGCATGCCTGGCGCCCGGCGCACCTGCACCTGAAGGTTTCCGCACCTGGCCACGAACTGCTGACCGCCCAGCTGTACTTCCCGGGCGACCCGCACAACGAGGACGACATCGCCACTGCGGTCAAGCCGGAACTGATGCTGGACATCAAGCCGGCCGAATCCGGCACCGGCGTGCAGACCACCTACGACTTCGTCCTGGACCCCGCGTCCTAGCCGGCAGGCCAGGAGGACCCATGTCGCCGCACTCCGCCCTGCCCGCCGTTGATGCCCGCGGGCTGATGGAAGCCTTCGCCGGCTGGGGCGGTGCCGCCACAGTCGTCACGGTGAACGGCGGAGACGGTGTGCCCTGCGGAGTCGGGGCCAGCGCTGCCGGCCCGGTGTCACAGGATCCGCCGCTGATCCAAGTCACTCTGTGGCGCAGCCCCGGAGTGCGGCGCGTGCTGGGCAATTCCGCTTTCGCGGTCAACGTGCTCTCGCATAATCAGGCGGACAGCGCGCGCCGCATAGCCTCCCGGGCGACGTCCGGCCTGGAGTGGCGGGACGACGGCGGTGTCCCCATTTTGAGCGGCAATGCCGCCACGATCGTGTGCGCACCGTGGAACGTGTACGACGGCGGTGACCACGTTCTCCTCGTGGGTGAAGTTTTGAGATACGACTTCGGCACTGCCCGGCCGCTGGTGCTGGGGGAGGGCCTGCGGCCCGGCGCGGACGACGACGGACAACAACCGGAGCCGGTGCTGTGGTCGTGGGGCGCGTCCGGGGTGTGATTCTCCTGCTGTCTAGGGCGTGTAGGCGATCTGGCACGGTCATGGCAGGTTGAAGCTACTCGTGCCATCCAACAACGGTGGGCCGGCTCCAAGAGCCGGCCCACCGCCGTCGTTATTTGGGGGGTGAGAGGGGTTACAGCTGCGTGCCGGTGGGGCCGCTGTCCTTCACTTCGCCGCGCCAGGCGCCGGTTTCGGTGCCGCGGGTTTCAATGAACTCCTTGAACTTCTTCATGTCCGACTTCACCTGCTTGTCGTCGAGGTTCAGGGCTGCGCCCGCCTTCTCGGCAAAGGTTTCCGGGTCCCATTCGAAGCGAACGGACACCTTGGTGCTGTCGGCGCCAAGCTGGGTGAACGTGACAACGCCGGCGTGCGACGTGCCGTCGGTGCTGCGCCAGGCGATCCGCTGGTCCGGCTGCTGCTCGACGATCTCGGTATCGAACTCGCGCTCCACGCCACCGACCTTGGTCTTCCAATGGTTGGTGGTGTCGGTCAGCTGGGTCACCGACTCCACTCCGGACATGAAGTTCGGAAAGGACTCGAACTGCGTCCACTGGTCGTACGCGGTACGAACCGGAACGGCTACATCAATGGTTTCTTCCACGGTCTGCATATAGTGCCTCCTTTGGAATCGGGCCGGTCCCGCCATTGCGGGTTCACAACGGCCTCATGAACCCCACGGTACACAAAAGACAGCTTGCTGACTAATTCCGGCGCGGTGCGTAGGGTGGCTGGTGGGGGCAAATCCAGAACCGACCGACAGGAGTGGATAATGCGCGCTGTAGTGTTCGAGGAATTCAAGACCTTCCCCACGATCAAGGATGTGGAGCGGCCGAAACCGCGGGCCGGAGAGGTGCTGCTGAAGGTTGCCGGCGCCGGCGCCTGCCATTCCGACGTGGCCATTTACAACGACTTCGAAGCCGGCGGACCGGGCGCCGTGCCGCCGCCGTTCACGCTGGGGCACGAGAGTTCCGGCTGGGTGGAGGAGCTCGGCGAAGGTGTTGAGGGCTTCAACGTCGGCGACGCCTATCTGGTCTACGGGCCGATCGGCTGCGGGCATTGCAAGGCCTGTTCGCGCGGCCAGGACACGTACTGCGAGAACGCGGCCAAGATGCCGTACCTAGGGGTCGGTCTGGGGCGCGACGGCGGGATGGCTGAGTATGTGAGCGTGCCGGCGAGGAACCTGGTTCCCTTGGGCGACGCCGACCCGGTGGCGGCGGCACCGCTGGCCGACGCCGCGCTGACCCCGTACCACGCGATCAAGCAGGCGCTGCCGCATCTGGCCGGCGGCGGCAAGTATGCGCTGGTGATCGGGCTCGGCGGCCTGGGGCAGATCGCCGTCCAGATCCTGAAGGCGCTCACCGGCGCCACGGTGATTGCCACGGACATGAAGGAAGACGCGATGCGCAAGGCCGAAGAGGCCGGCGCGGTGACCGTGCCCGGCGGCGAGGGCCAGGCGGAGAAAATCCGGGAGATCACCGGCGGCCGCGGCGTGGATGCCGCCTTCGACTTTGTGGGCGTCGGCCCGACCGTCAAGACAGCGGCCGCATCGATGGCCCGGCTGTCCCGGCTGACCATCGTGGGGATCGCCGGCGGCACCCTCGAATGGAGCTTCTTCACCAACCCGTACGAGTCGGTCATCACCAACACCTACTGGGGCACCATCGAGGACCTGCACGAAGTGGTGGACATGTACAGGGCCGGCCAGATTGTGCCGGAGGTCCACCGCTTCAGCATGGACGACGCCTTGGAGGCCTACCGGAAGCTGCAGGCCGGCGAGATCTCCGGCCGGGCCGTGGTGGTCCCGCACGGCGGCTAGCCAACGTCATGGCCCGACAGCCGTGGGCCAGGCTGCGACGGCCGGCCCACGCCGTCTTCGGCGGGCGCTCCCGGGTACGCACAGCGCCGGCGGGTCACCATGTGCCCCTGCCCTGGTCGCCAGCACATTCATTGGCTGGCGGCGCTGTCCGGACTCGCCGCGCGGTTTTCAACATCGAAAGTGACACGTAGGGAAAATGGTTTACCTTTGCCAGTTCATCGAGCTGCTCGGATGTTTGGCGAGCAACATTCGACCAAGCCCATAAGCGGTCAGGGAAAGCGTCGATGATCACTGTTTATGCCGCCGGTTCAGCCGGTGAGTTCGACCCTTATATAGGTGACACCATTCCCCGACAAATGACCTGTTAATCTGAACCTATATGGATCCCGTTGGTCACTTGCTTGCCATGACTGGCGGATTCATGACCAGATTGTCCAAGTATTGGGCTGCCGTTGTAGCCCTTCGAACATTCGAAGCAGCATGCACTGTACGTGAAGCCGCTCGAAGGTTTCATGAAGGAAGCATTGACGTCGCTTCGCGGTTATCGCGACATAGGTCACCAAAATCTTGATTGCAACTGTGCTGCGCCTCATGTTGTATGTTCATTCCATTTTCATAAGACAGTGCTTTTGAAAAGAAAAAGATGCCATAGGATGAAGCTGATTAGTCAAGCAAATTAGACGAAAGAGCAATGCCCCCCATGAGCGACCACACGCCCAACACCTTCACGCCGACTCCCTCACCATCGGCGGAAAACCCGTACCCGTACCCGGGCTCGTACTCGAACCAGTACAAGCCCGAGCCCAAGTACAACCTGTTCGCGCTCATCTCGTTCATCAGCGCGTTCTTCCTGTCGGTGCTGGCGATCGTCATGGGCCACATCGCACTGTCGCAGATCAAGAAGACCGGCGAAAGGGGCAGGGGCCTCGCATTGGCGGGGCTGATCCTCGGCTATCTGGGTACGCTGGCGGGCTTGGCTTTTACTGTGGTGATGATTGTGGTGGCGCTGGCGGCGCCGACTTCTTCGGAGTTTGATGTTTTTGACAGCAAAGCGCCTAGTGGCATCCCCCAGACGGCACAGGCACCGACCGTGACCAATGACCTACCCACCTCGACGGAGGGGGGCACCGTCTCGGCGCACTTCTGCGAGGTACTGGCCAGCATGAATGCGTCGGAGCAGACGCCCGAGGAGGTGCTGAGCTCGTACAAGCGCCTTGGAGAGGTCGTCAGCCCTAACCAGCAGGTCTACGCCGATTTCTACACCTTTGTGGCCAATTCGCAGGAGGCCACGCCCGATCCGGACGAGCTCCAGACGATCATGGATAAGGTTCAGGTCGCTTCGGTTTCAGATTCCCATGCGTGTGCGGCGCTAAGCGGCGGAAAGTAGGCACAACACGTCACCCTGGTCGAGGGCCGCTCGGGCAAGGCCTAACCAGCGCGCGGCACTGCCCCGCGGCGGAATCACCGGGGCGCCCGCGGCGTTGAGCCGGATGTGAAACGTCTAGGTTTTCTCTCGTTCGGCCACTGGAGTCCGGTTGTCGGCTCGCCCGTTCCCACCGCGGCGGAGGGCCTGCTGCAAAGCATCGACCTGGCCGTGGCCGCCGAAGAAGCCGGCGTGGATGGCGCCTACTTCCGCGTGCACCACTTTGCCCGGCAGCAGTCCTCTCCCTTTCCGCTGCTGGCCGCCATCGCCGCGCGGACCAGCCGGATCGAGATCGGCACCGGTGTGATCGACATGCGTTATGAAAACCCCCTGTATATGGCCGAAGAGGCCGCGGCCACTGACCTGATCAGCGGAGGCCGCCTGCAGCTGGGCATCAGCCGGGGGTCGCCCGAGCCGGCGCTGAACGGGGCTGCGGCCTTCGGGTACCGGCCCGCCGAGGGCGAGACCGACGCGGACATGGCCCGCCGCCACACCACCGTGTTCCGCCGCGCCATCACCGGCGCGGGAATGGTTCCGGCGGACCCGAACCACATGCAGGGCGGACAGGCCGGCATGCTCCCCGTGGAGCCGGTCTCTCCCGGGCTACCCGAGCGGATCTGGTGGGGCGCCGGATCCCGGGCCACCGCCGTGTGGGCCGCCGAACAGGGGATGAACCTGATGAGCTCCACGCTGTTGATTGAAGACACCGGCGTGCCGTTCGACCAGCTCCAAGCCGAACAGATCCACCTGTTCCGCGAAGCCTGGCAGAAGGCCGGCCACAGCCATGCGCCGCGGGTGTCGGTCAGCCGCAGCGTGATGCCTCTTGTCGATGACGAAGACCGGCGTTACTTTGGGCTGCGCGGCCAGGCGGACCAGCATGACCAGGTGGGCATGCTGGACGGCACCCGCTCCCGGTTCGGCAAGAGCTACATCGGCGAGCCGGATAAGATTGCCGCGACCCTGGCTGCGGACCAGGCGGTGCAAGCCGCGGATACGGTGCTGCTGACCGTGCCGAACTACCTGGGCGTGGAATACAACGCCAAGCTGCTGGGCAACATCGTGCAACATGTGGCGCCGGCCGCCGGCTGGCGCTAGGGCACGGCTACTGCAGCACGTCGTTCAGGTCGTAGGAGACCGGCTCGTCCAGCTGCTCGTAGGTGCACGATTCCGGATCGCGGTCCGGCCGCCAGCGGACAAACTGCGCTGTGTGCCGGAAACGCTCGCCCTCCATGTGGTCGTACTTGACCTCCAGCACCCGCTCCGGCCGCAGGGGAACGAACGAGAGGTCCTTTCCGCCGCTCCACCGGCTGCCTTCGGACGTGAGCGGTGTGCGCTGGCCGGCCTCGTGCTGCTCTCGGTTCCACGGATGGTCGCCTGAATCGGCGATCAGCGGCTGCAGTTCCTCGAACAGCTCCTCGCGGCGTTTCATGCTGAACGCCCCGGCCACGCCCACGTGAACCAGCGTCCCGCCGTCGTTGTAGATACCCAGCAGCAGCGACCCCACCCGGCCCGGGCCGCTCTTGTGCACTCGGTAGCCGGCCACCACGCAATCGGCCGTGCGCTCGTGCTTGATTTTGAACATGGTCCGCTTGTCCGGCTGGTAGGTCCCGTCCAGCGGCTTGGCCACCACACCGTCCAGCCCGGCACCCTCGAATTCGTGGAACCACTTCTCGGCCACGGCCGGATCATCCGTAGTCCGGGTCAGATGGATGGGATTGACGACGGCGGAGAGCGCCTTCTCCAGCGCGGCCCGCCTTTCCTCGAAGGGGCGAGAGGTCAGGTCTTCGTCGCCGAGGGCCAGCAGGTCGAACGCCACGAACCGGGCCGGTGTCTGCACCGAGAGCAGCTTGACCCGGCTGGCCGCCGGGTGGATGCGCTGCTGCAGCACTTCGAAGTCCAGCCGGTCGCCGCCTTCGCCCACCATGATGATCTCCCCGTCCACCACGCAGCGCTCCGGCAACTGCTCGCGGAAAGCCTCCACCAGTTCGGGGAAGTAGCGGGTCATCGGCTTCTCGTTCCGGCTGCCAATCTCCACGGTGTCGCCGTCACGGAAGATGATCGAGCGGAAGCCGTCCCACTTCGGCTCGTACTTCATTCCACTGGCGGGGATTTTGGCCACCCCTTTGGCCAGCATGGGCGGTACGGGCGGCATCAGCGGCAGGTCCATGCGCCCATTCTGGGTGCTGGCCCAGCCAGTGTCCATGCCCTCGCGGGCAAGGGAAGCGGCTAAGGGGTCGGAGGAATCCCGGTTGGCATTGCGGGAGCTGTGCCTGCACAGCCCGTCTGGAGGCGTCAGACCCGGCGGTAGATGTCCGCCACTGGACAGTGAAACGGGTCAGAAGCGGCTATTCCAACGGCACCCAGATAGCGGACTATGGCCGCATACGATGCCAGCAGGCTGGTCTCCGTGTACGGAATGGAATGTTCGCGGCAGTATTCGCGAACCATCGGCGCCGCCTTGCTCAAGCAAGGGCGGGGCATGTCAGGGAACAGGTGGTGCTCGGTCTGGCGGTTCAGGCCGCCCATCAGCAGATCCATGATCCAACCGCCGCGGATATTGCGCGAGGCTGTCACCTGGCGGGTGACGAAGTCAGGCCGGCTGGACTTGGAATAGATCGGCATGCCCTTGTGGTTCGGCGCAAACGACGCGCCCATGTAGAAGCCGAAAACCGCCATCTGAACGCCAATGAACGCGAATGCCTGCCCTAACGGGAGCAACCAGAAGACAACCGCGAGCAGCACCGCGGCGCGGGCAGTGAGAATGCTCAGCTCCAGCCAGCGGTGCTCCACCTTGTCCTGCCGGATCAGGTACTTGAAGGAATCCACATAGAGGGCGAAGCCCAGGAACGGCAGCAGCGGGAACAACAGGTATCCCTGGAGCCGCGTGACGCGGGCCATGGCCCCGCGGCGCCCGGCTGCAGCATCCGGATGGAACGCGATGGACCCGGTCTTGATGTCCGGATCCTTATCCACGGTGTTAGGGAAGCCATGATGCCGGGTGTGCTTGCGCATCCACATGGCGTAGCTGATGCCCACGAGGCTGGTGCCGACTAGCCGGGCCGCCCAATCATTGACCCGCTTGGACTTGAACACCTGATGATGTGCAGCCTCGTGGGACAGGAACGCAAACTGGGTGAACAGCGCCCCTATCGCAGACGCAATCAGCAGTTGGTACCAGCTGTTGCCGAGCAGGGAGAATCCAGTCCAGGCCGCGGCAAGCAGGGCCAGCAGGACCGCGAAGAGGGTGATGTAGTACCAGCGGCGGCGTTTCTGCAGTCCGGATTGTCTGATCTTTTCCGCTAAGGCCAGATAGCCGGCGGCGATGTTGTTCGGAGCCTTAGGGGCAGGAGCTGTGGGGGTCTGTGCCGGGAAAATGGGTGCGAATGTCTTGGGCTGGGGGTCCATGTGGGATACCTCGAAACCAACCGGCGGCGGTACAACAGAAATACCGCACGAGCACCGGTCTCTGGCTGAAATCTACTCCTGTTGGACCAGCCTGTCACCAGATACGGAGATAGTGACTGGCGATGGTGGTGCCCGCAAGCGGTTGCTCCCCAGTGGAAGCGGCTGCTTCAGCGGACGAGCGCGCTAAATAGTGGACGGGATGTCGGGAGAAGCGCCCCGCTCAGCGGCGGGCCCGCGGGCGAGGTGCGCTGGGCAGATACTGCATTGAATCAAGCGAGGAACTGACTAGCGTCCGGTACCGGCCGCCGGGAGGGGCAGCGGGATCATTTGGGGGAGCGTACGCGGCATGTAGGTCCTTGCTGATGGCCTGGGCCGCGGCTTGGAGCAGCCGCACGAACCCGGTGACAGGCGCGTCGTCGTTCGGCACCACCACACTGACTGCGGCGACCACGACCTCGTTGACCCCGCGAATAGGCACAGCGATTCCGCGCGCCTCAGGATGGATATACCCGCTCCCGCAGGCGTAGCCGTCGCGGCGGATTTGCTGCAGCAAGCCGCGCAGGTTATCCGGTACCTGAACAGTCTGCTCGGTGTAACGGAACAAGTCGTCGGCCAAGACTTCGTCTTGGAAACTGGTGTCGGCGTGGGCAAGCAACACCAAGCCGCTACTGGAGGCATGCAACGGCAGACGGCCGCCCACCAGGGTCACGTTCACCACCGCATCGCGTGCGGACAGTCGCTCCAGGAAAAGCACTTCGTAGCCTTCCAAAATTCCAAGCTGGGTATGTTGGCGCACGCGGGATTGGACTTCCTGCAGGTACGGTTTGGCGATCTCGCGCAGACCCAGCGCACCCGGTGTCCGGCAAGCAATTTCCCACAGGCGCACGCCCAAGCGGTATGTTTTGTCCGGCTGGCGTTCCAGCAGGCCGAACTGTTCCATCTCGGTGACCAACCGGTGGGTGGTCGCCAGTGCCAGCCCGCTCCGAGCAGATAACTGCGACACGGTGAGGAACACGGCGTCCACGTCGAACGCGGCAAGGATCTGCATGATCCGGCTCAAAGCAGAACGTCCGGCTGACGACTTCGCCACTTCTTTTTCCTTTCATCGGAAACCACCCTGTTGAGCAATTGTGGCACGGCTCATAGTTCTGAGAGCCGGCAGAGGTGCCGGGAACGACGGATGCGGGGCTACCAGGCTCGGCGCGGGAAGGATGAAGATGCTTCGACGGAGAAACATCACCACAGCGGCCACCTTCGCGGTATTGACTACGGCGGCGCTCGCCTTGAGTGCGTGCGGCGGCAACGCGGCGGCAGGTTCGGAGGCCAGCGGCGGAGAGGGCGGCCCCGTTCAGGTGGGCTACTTCCCGCTGGTGCACACCTCCACCGCAGTGAACGCAGATGAGGCCGGGATCTTCGCGGAGAATGGGCTCAATGCTGAGCTCGTGGCCACCCAGGGTGGTGCCGCCGCTATTCCAGCGCTGATCTCCGGAAGCGTTGACTTTACCTACAGCAACTACACGTCGGCGCTGTTGGCCGTGGAGAAGGGGTTGCCCATCCGCTTGGTCTCCGGCAACGACGTGGGCAGTGCCGATCATGGCATTTTCGTCACCGCCGAGTCGGGCATTGAAAAGGTCGCGGATCTCAAAGGCAAGACATTCGCCGTCAACAACCTGCAGAACATCGGAACCGTGGCGATCAAGGCGCTGATGGAAGACGCGGGCTTGGCTGCCGACGACGTCAAGCTGGTGGAGATGCCCTACCCGGACATGCAAGCAGCCCTTGAACGGGGTGCGGTGGATGCCATCTGGCAGGTGGAGCCCTTCCAGTCCAGCGCCACTGAAGCGGGACTGGTCAAGATCGGTGACTTGTTCAGCGGGCCGGTGGCGGACATGCCAGTAGCCGGCTGGGTGACCACGGAGGCCTTCGCCAAGGAAAACCCGGAGGCAGTCGCGGCCTTCAAGAAGTCCATCGCGACATCGGCCGAAGAGCTGCAGGGCAATCGGGAGCGTCTAGTCGAGCTAGTGCCGACCTTCACCAAGGTGGCAGCCGACGTGGTCGAGGCCGCGGAAATGCCCAGGTTCCAGGGCGGGCTGGATGTGAAGCAATTGCAGAAAACCGCCGACTTGATGCTCAAGTACAAGATCACCGGTAGCGAGCTGGACGTCCAGTCGCTCGTCGCCGAGTAGGAGGATCCCATGACAGCTGAAATGCTCGCCTCGAACGCTCGCGTGCTGGACGTTGATCCGTTCAGTGACGACTTTCTCACCAATCCATATGACGCGCACGAGCAGATGCGCGAAGCCGGGCCAGTATTCTGGCTGGAGCGTTACGGGGTCTATGGCGTGGCCCGGCACGATGAGGTTGCAAGGGTCTTGACCGATCATGAAACCTTCGTCTCTTCACGCGGCGTGGGCTTATCCGACTTCGCTAAGGAAAAGCCGTGGCGGGCGCCGAGCCTGTTGCTGGAGGCAGACCCGCCGCAGCACACGAAGGCGCGGCAGGTGGTCACCAAGATCCTGACCGTGAAGCTGCTGCGCTCGCTGAAGGAGGGTTTCCAAGCACAGGCGGATGAATTGGTGGCCCGGGTGGCAGCGCGAGGCGGTGTCGTCGACGGCGTCCACGACCTTGCCGAGCCTTTTCCGCTTGCAGTGTTCCCGGATTTCATCGGCCTGTCGAAGGACGGTCGTGAGAACCTGCTGCCTTACGGCTCGATGGTTTTCAACACCTTCGGTCCGCGAAACGGCCACTTCGAGCGCGCTCTCGAGCGTGGAGCCGCAGCGCAAGGCTGGATCATGGAACAGTGCCGGCCGGGTTCTCCGGCGCCGGACGGGCTGGGCGCCCAGATCCATGCTGCCGCCGCCGAGGCCGGGTTCAACGAGGAGGACCAAGCCAAGCTGCTCCGCTCCTTCCTCTCCGCGGGAGTGGATACCACGGTGCACGGCATCGGCAACGCTCTGCAGTGTCTGGCGGAGAACCCGGAGCAGTTCGCAGCCTTGCGGGATGATCCGTCGTTGGCCCGGGCTGCCTTCGAAGAAACCGTGCGCTATACCTCGCCTGTGCAGACCTTTTTCCGGACCACCAACAAGGACACCGAACTCTCCGGCGTCACGCTGCCTGAAGGATCCAAGGTTCTGATGTTCCTAGCCGCTGCAAACCGCGATCCGCGCCAGTGGGAGAGCCCGGCCGCGTTCGATATCCGGCGGAAGGCTGCGGGCCACGTAGGCTTCGGCTTCGGCATCCATGCTTGCCTGGGCCAGATGCTCGCTCGCCTGGAAGGCGAGTGTTTCCTGACGGCTTTGGCCCGGCACGTTTCGCGGCTCGAGCTGGCCGGACAGCCGAAACAGCAGCTGAACAACACCTTGCGCGGCCTGGACAGCCTCCCGCTGCACCTGACCGCCGCCTGAGCACTATCGAGGAGCGATCTATGCCTAAAGTAACCTTCATCCAGCCCGACGGCATGCAAAACGTGCTAGACACCGAGGCCGGAATTAGCTTGATGCGCGCGGCCGTTTCCCACGGACTCCCCGGAATCGTTGCCGAATGCGGTGGAACGGCCATGTGCGCTACCTGCCACGTCTATGTGGAAGACGGCTACCTGGACGGGCTCCCGGAGATCAGCGACGTGGAGGACGAGATGCTGGACTGCACTGCCTCCGAACGCTGCGCCAACAGCCGGCTTTCCTGCCAGCTACCCGTGGTGTCCGACCTCGCGGTCCGGCTTCCGGACGCCCAGGTCTGACCATGCCGGTGGATGCAGGCACGCTGATCATCGGCGCTTGCCAGACAGGGGTGCAGCTAGCAGCCAGCCTGCGCGAGCTGGGCGACACTGCACCTATCACTCTGGTGGGGGAGGAGCACCATGCCCCCTACCAGCGGCCGCCGCTCTCCAAAGAACTGCACCACGGAGCAGTTGACGTCGCTGCCCTGTCCTTCCGTACGGCGGACTGGTACCAGCGCCAAAACATCTCCCTGATCACCGGCGAGCGGATTGTCCAGCTCGAACGGAACACCGACGGCGGTGTCGCGACTTCCGCGGGCAGGCGAATCTTCCGCTTCTCCCGGCTCGCCTTGGCCACCGGGGCCGCGGTGCGGCGACTGCCGCTGGAGGGCGCGGAGCTAGACGGCGTGCACTACCTGCGCGACGCCGCAGATGCCGGGCGGCTTGCCGCGGATCTAGCAACCGCCCGGGACGTGGTAGTGGTCGGCGGCGGCTTCATCGGGTTGGAAGTCGCTGCAGGTGCCCGCGCCGCCGGAAAGCGCGTCACGATCCTGGAGGCTGCACCGCGGCTGGTCGGCCGCGCCGTGGCAGAGGCGACCAGCGAGTACTTCCGTGCTGCGCACCAGCGCCGCGGCACCAACGTGGTGCTGGACGCGCAGATCACGCGGTTGGCCGGGACTGGCAGCAAGGTTGCCGGTGTCGAACTGGCCGATGGCACCCAGGTGAGCGCCGACGTCGTGCTTATTGGCGTTGGGGTGGTTCCGCGCACAGAACTGGCCGAGCAGCTGGGCCTGTCAGTGGGGAACGGGATCGAGGTGGATGAGTACGGCTTGTGTTCGGACGGACTTACCGTGGCCGCGGGAGACTGTGCCAGCCTGCCCAATCCGTATGCCCGCGGCGCCGGCGGCCGGGTGCGGATGGAATCCGTACCGCACGCCATGGGACACGCGAAAACGGCTGCGGCCACACTTCTGGGCCGCAGCGAACCGTACCGGAT
The DNA here is from genome assembly GCF_059091865.1 of Arthrobacter sp. B0316-1-20. Classification (NCBI taxonomy): domain Bacteria; kingdom Bacillati; phylum Actinomycetota; class Actinomycetes; order Micrococcales; family Micrococcaceae; genus Arthrobacter; species Arthrobacter sp. B0316-1-20. Next base: position 74,604 of record NZ_JBNHHC010000005.1, read on the forward strand.
CCTGCCGTGGTTCTGGTCGGACCAAGCGGACATAAAGCTGCAGATCGCCGGCCTCTCCGCCGCTTTCGACCAGACGGTGCTGCGCGGTGACCCTGATGCTGACAAGTTCTCGCTGCTGTACTACCGGGAGGGCAGAATCATCGCAGCCGACTGCGTCAACTCTGCAGCCGACTTCATGGCAGTACGGAATGCCTTGGCCCACGGGCAGGACATTCCCGCTGCGGCGGCCGCGGATCCGGGTGCACGCTTGAAGCAGTTGGTCGTCGAGCCCGTCATCGCTTGAGGTCCCGAGCCGGACTTCTCCGGCCCGGTGTCCACGGCCCACCCGCCCCGGACGAAGAATCAGCAGGCGGCCTTCCCATACGTGGAAAGGCCGCCTGCTGAATAGTTGATGTGGAACGGGATTAGTCGCCGATGTAGAAGAGGCGCTTGTTGACGAATTCGTCCATGCCCAGCGGGCCGAGTTCGCGGCCGAAGCCGGAGCGCTTCACGCCGCCGAAGGGCAGGTCCGCGGCTTCACCGACGCCGTTGACGTTGGCCATGCCCACGTTCAGCTGCTGGGCAATCTTACGGGCCCGCTCCTCATCGGTGGAGAACACGGCACCGCCGAGACCGTAGTCGGTGTCATTCGCGAGTTCCAGGGCCTCTTCGTCGCTGGAGACCTTGTAGACCACTGCTACCGGTCCAAAGAGCTCTTCACGGTAGGCGCGCATTTCTGGGGTGACGCCGGTGAGTACGGCCGGGGCGAAATAGGCGGCGGGGCCGTCATGCAGGGTGCCGCCGGCGTGCAGGGTGGCGCCCTTGTTCACCGCGTCCTTGAGCTGCTCGTGCAGTCCTTCGGCGGCGGCCCGGGAGGAGAGCGGAGCGTAGGTGCCCTCGGCCTCTTCTGCCGGGTCACCGGGCTTGAGGTCCTTGGCCAGGTTGGTCAGCTCGGCCACGAAATCGTCGTAGATGTCCTCCATGACGATCATGCGCTTGTTGGAATTGCAGGCCTGGCCGGTGTTCTCGATCCGGGTGGCCCAGGCCTCGGCGGCCGTGGCCTTCACGTCTTCGGTATCCAGCACCACGTAGGGGTCGGAGCCGCCCAGCTCCAGCACGGCCTTCTTCAGGTTCTTGCCGGCCAGTTCACCGATGATCGCGCCGGCCCGCTCGGAGCCGGTCAGCGAGACGCCTTGGATACGCGGGTCGGCGATGATGTCCGCGATCTGTTCGTGGCTGGCGAAGAGGTTGATGTACACGCCCTCGGGGACGCCGGCGTCGTCCATAATCTGCTGGATGGCCAGCGCCGAGCGCGGGCACGTCTCGGCGTGCTTGAGGATGATGGTGTTGCCCAGCACCAGGTTCGGCGCGGCGAAACGGGCCACCTGGTAGTACGGGTAGTTCCACGGCATGATGCCCAGCAGCGGTCCGACCGGCAGCTTCTGGATCATGGCGCGGCCGCCGCCGATGGGTTTGATCTCCCGGTCAGCGGCCAGTTCCGGTCCCTCGGTGGCGAAGTAGTTGAAGATTTCCGTGCAGAACTCCGCCTCCCCCTTGGATTCGGAGAGCGGTTTGCCCATCTCTTCGGTGATAATCGCGGCCAGCTCGTCGGCCCGTTCGGTGAACAGGTCGGCCAGACGGGACACCACCTTGGCGCGGTCCGCGATCGGCACCTCTTTCCAGGATGCGTAGGCAGCCTGCGACTTGGCGAGGGCGTCCTTGACCTCGGCGTCTGTGGCAGTGGGGAACTCCTCGATCACCTCGCCGGTGGACGGGTTTTGGACCCGGTAGCCCGGCTGGGTGGATGAAGCGGCGTGGGAAGTGGTGGTCACAGCCCTGGTCTCCTTCAGATAATGACGTATCAGCGGGGCGGCCGCACGGCCGTCTCCAGTTTCCATCTTGTACCGTCCGGCCGGTTATGTGAAGCGGGTTACGCTGACGGCATGAGGGGAAAATGCCGGCCCCGGCGGAGCGTAGGAAGGCAGCACGGCCGAGAGGTGCGGAATGAAGCGCTCCGGCTCCATTATCACCAATCGGCTGGCGAACGAAGTGTTCGCTTTCCTGGCCGAGGTGGTGAACGAAACCACCGAATCCGGTAACTGCTCCTCACATCACACAACAGCACCAACGCAGGGCGCCTACGAGGTTCAACAGGTGAAAAGTTTCATGTCAAGGCCGGAGGGGGATGACGCGGCTGATTCCGGTCAGGGTTCATTCTCCAGTGCCTTCGTTCTCGCCCTCAGCATCACCCAAATCGCTGCACTCATAACAAGAAAGGAAACGGCAAGCGGAACCGCAACCACCGTCACGTAGAAACCGCCCAACAGTGCGGAAATGACGGCTTGCAGGCTGAGAATTGCGGCTGCTATCGCAGAAGCGATCATGACCCGCTTCCACTTTCCGGCATCGCGGCTGCTGAGCTGGGAAGCCCTGAAATTTCGGCTTGCCTCAGGCTCAAACAACTGCGCTAAAGACAGGCCCATGAGGCATGGAAAGAACGGAAATGCCGGATTTCGAAGAAAGTCGGGAGTGCTGATGGCTGCAACGATGACCGTGGCGGTCATGAACACAATAACGAAAACATACTTCCCCCGCCGGTGGGTCAGCCTCAACGTGCCGCTGCCACGGCCGCTCCGACCGAACAGAACGAGCAACCCCCACACCGCGACGAGGACGGCATACGCGGATGCGAGAAGGCGCAACCAGGAATCGAACGGCCCTATCCAAAAAAGGACAACGGACAGGACCCCCAGGACTATGACGAAAAGCCCATCAGCAATCCGGAGGCCCGTTTCGACCTTCGCGGACATCATGCGCTTATTGCACCCGGGGTCTATGCCGGTGTCAATCGATGGGGCGGCTGAGCGAATAGTCTTCTGGTCGAACATCGGCTGAGATGTCTCATACGAGCGGGATGCCAACCTGATCCCCCAAGCCGTTACCTTCGCCTTCGACGAGCAGGAATACGACCGAGTACTGCTGCAGACGTGGGAGTGGTTTGCCCGGAGGGCTTAGACTCGCGGCGTCATTCCAGCGGCAGGGGCGTTAGCTCGGGGAACATGGCATCAATGTCAGGCTCCTCCCATCGTTTGCCCGCCGGTTCGTCGACGTCGAAGACGCCAGGGTGGTCTGGGTAGTCGTCCCAGATCTCCCTGCCGGTAAGGTCCGTGTAGGTGTCGGAGGCGACGTAGGAGAGCAGTTCCGCCTGCGCGACCTCTTCCTGAGCGGTCAGGCGCCCGTCGGCCAGCGCAGAAGGGTCATCCCGGACCGCCTCGAAGTAGTCCCGGCCCTGGGCGACGACCCAGCTGCGGAAGTCCGTAAAGCAGTCATCGCCGCAGAGTGTCAGCAGCACGAAGGCCGCGCCCCACAGCTCCCAGGAATAGAGCTCCTGGTTGTGGCGGACGAACTCAGCATCGAACGCGGCGACTTCTGCGGCGGGAAGCTCCGACAGGCATTCTTTCAGCCCGTCGGCGTGCCTCTGGGTGCTTCCGTCAGAGGCCGCGTGCGTCCTTTCGATGATGTCCCAGAAGCCGCCGTCCTCGATGGTGGCGACGCCGCCGCAGGGTGCCGGCGCCGCCACCTCCTCACCGGATCCGCAGCCGGCAATCAGGATCCCGGCCGCCAGCAGCGGCACCGTCCAGGTCTTCGCCCTCATCCCGCTGTGCGTCTTCTCAGCGGCAGGCCCTGAATCGTCTTCGGTGTCACAGCCGCATGAGCTTTGTGGGTCATGCCCGCATGATTTCACGTCGCAGCGCCGATTCCTTGCAACACCGTCCTCTTAGTCTGCCGTGCTGCCAGGCGTCCGACCGCATTGTGACTGCCAGGCCACCCCGACTGGTGCTTTCCCGCCCGGGCTGCTTGATCCCTAGCGTTCGCGGAGCAGTTTCTCCATGTCCCGCCGGTCCTTCTTGGTGGGCCGGCCGGCGCCGCGGTCGCGCTGCGGGATGCCTAGAGCCGGAGCCACCGGGCGCGGCGGCGTGTGGTCGGTAAAGCAATGCGAGGCCGCCTCGGCGCCCACGCGCTTGGCGATCAGCCGGCGCACCTCCAGGATCCGCTCGTAGCCGGGCTGCCGCACCCGAAGGGTGTCCCCCGGCACCACGGACTGGGAGGCCTTGACCGGATTCCCGTTCAACCGGACATGTCCCGCACGGCAGGCAGCGGTGGCCGCGGATCGGGTCTTGTAGGCGCGGATCGCCCACAGCCACGCATCAACGCGCACCGAACTGGGGGTATTGGCTGAAGTGTTCATGCCCCTCCGAGTCTAGCGCCGACCCTCCGCCAGCCCCTGCAGGACAGGTCACCGTCCTTTCGCCGTCAAAGGTGATTTTTCCTTTCACCACGTGTTCACAGCCAGTTGGCCAGCAGGTTCGCAACCGCTGTGAAGCTCGCTGCAAGGGGGGAACCGCACGAACACCACCTACGAAGGGCCTCATTCCCATGGCATCTCGCTTGATCCGAACATTGACTTGCTCCGTCGCGGCCGTCGCCGTCGGAGCTACCCTCGCCGCCATTCCGGCGAGCGCACAGGACACCGGACAGAACACAGCGCAGGACAAGAAGACCGGGCAGGAAGCCCCGCTGCTGATCGGCCACCGCGGTGCCGCCGGGACGGCGCCGGAGAACACGGTGGCTGCGTTCAAGGACGGCCGGGCTTCCGGTGCCGACTTCTTTGAAATCGATGTGCAGCTCAGCGCCGACGGCGTACCGTTCCTGTTCCACGACGACACTCCCGCCCGGACCACCAACGTGGAGGAGGTCTTCCCGGAGCGTGCCGGTGACCCGATCACGTCCTTCACCTGGGATGAATTGCAGCAGCTCGACGCCGGATCCTACTTCGGTGCCGAGTTTGCCGGCGAACGCATCCCGCATCTGGACGACGCCGCGAAGGTCGCCACGGTGAACACGGGCGTGTACATCGAGATCAAGTCGCCGAAGAACTCCCCGGGCATCGAACAGCTTGTCGCCGACGAGCTGCGCACCGACGCCAAGTGGAAGAAGCTCGTCGCGGCGGACAAGATCCAGGTCCTCAGCTTCGATGAAACCTCCAACCGCACCTTCGCCGAGATCGCCCCGGAGATCGCGCTGCAGCAGCTCGCCAGCACCGTGCCGGGCCCGGCTGTGCTGGAATCCTGGGCCAGCTTCGCCGATTCGGTCGGCACCAACTACCGCACGCTGACGGCGCAGAACGTGGCCGACACCAAGGCCGCCGGTCTGGTCATCGGCGTCTACACCGCCAACTCGCCCGCAGCCGTCCAGCATTCCATCAATCTGGGCGTCGACGCCGTCACCGGTGACTTCCCGATCCAGACCGCCCGCTACCTGGACGGGCGGAAGCCCTTCCCGGCGGGCGCCGGCGTGGAAATCGCCGGCGCGGTCAATGATCCGGTCGGCAACGATGTGCAGCAGGAGACCGGCGAGCACGTGGTGCTGCGCAACGCCGCCGGGCACACCCTCGACGTCAGCGGCTACATCATCCGCGACGCCGCCAATAACGTGCTGGAAATCGGCGACGGCTACATCCTTGCGCCGGGCGCCGAACTGCGCGTCTACACCGGTCCCGGCACCAACAGCGCGCACGCCTACTACAACGGTGGCAGCGCCTCCGTGCTGAACAACGGCGGCGACTCGGTGGCCCTGTGGAGCCCGCAGGGGCAGCTGCAGGACATTTTCGCCAACTAAGAGGGAACCTCCTTTCACCAACGACGTCGGTGCTTGGGACCAGCTTCAGCGCTGCCCTAAGTGCCGACGTCGTTTATATGGCGTGCAATGTGTCGGCTTCTGCTGCACCTGTCGTCCGCCAGCCCACAGCGTGTGCGGAACTCCCGTCGATGCGTGAATTTTTGCAGCAAACATCAAACGTCTAATGTTTAGGGATGACATTGGACCGGACCCATGCAGAGCCGCCCGCAACCGTGAAGGACGAGGACCGCGACGTCCCGACGGTGGAGTTTGCAGACGCCTTGGTGCCGGAAATGCAGCTGCCGGAGCCGGCACCAACGCCGGGGTTGGGCCGGGAGCCAACTCCGGAGCCGGTCACCGCCGGCCGCCGCCGCTGGCTGGCCGCGGCGGCAGTGGCCGCCGTCGTCCTCATCGGGCTGAACCTGCGGGCGGGCATTGCCAGCGCGGCGGCGCTGTTCCACGATCTGCAGCAGCTGTTGGGCTACGGGCCGCTGGTCGCTGCGCTGCTGCCCACGGTCCCGGTGCTGTGCTTCGCGCTGGCCGGGGCCGCGACCGCCTGGTTGAGCAGCCGAATGGGGCTGGAGCGGGCCATCGCGCTGGCACTGGCGCTGTTGGCCGCGGGACTGGGGCTGCGCGGCGTCGAGTCCGTCGGCTTCCTGCTCGCGGGCACGGTGGTGTCCATGTCCGGGCTGGCGGTCTGCAACGTCGCGATGCCGACGTTCATCCGCAAGTACTTCGCGCACCGGCCGTCAACGATGACCGGTGCCTACACCATTTCCATGTCCGTCGGAGCAACCATCGCCGCAGCGGTCAGCGTACCGCTGGCCATGCAGCTGGAATCGCCGTCGCTCGGCCTCGCCGCCTGGTCGCTGCTCGCCGTCGTCGGGCTGGCGGTCTTCCTGCCGATGACGCTGGCCCGGCGCCAGCCGGCTCCTGGGACCCGCGGCCACCTGTCGCCGTGGCCGCTGCTGCGCACGCGCAAGGGTTTGCTGCTGACGGGGCTGTTCACCATTCAGGCGCTGCTGGTCTATACCGTGATGGGGTGGTTCCCGTACATCCTGATCTCGCGCGGAATGGCTCCAGCGGCGGCTGGACAAACCCTGGCGCTGGTGCAGGTGGTTTCCATTCCCGCCGTCGTCCTGCTGCTGGCGATGGCAGCCCGGCCGGGACTGCTGCGGCCGGCCTTCATGCTCACCTGCGCGGCGTCCCTGGCCGGCTATCTCGCTCTGCTGGTACTGCCCGCCGAATTGTCCGTGGTCCCGGCTGTCCTGATCGGCCTGGGCTTCGGTGTCTTCCCGCTGCTGATGCTGGTGATCAGCCGCACCGGTTCCGACGCCGCCGAGACCACCGCACTCTCCACGCTGGCCCAATCGGTGGGCTACTTGTTCGCAGCGCTGGGACCGTTCGGACTGGGCCTGCTGCATGACGCGCTGGCCGACTGGACCGTCCCGCTGGTGCTGCTGGTGGCCGGCGCGGTGCTGCAGCTGCTGCTGGCGCACGGCGTGAGTTCCCTGGTGCGGGAGCGACGGAAATGACTGCAGCTCCGGGGCAAGGCCCCTTGCACCGGCCGCCGCTGGCGGAAGAAGTCACCGCCCGGCTGCGCGAGTCCATCGTGGCGGGACGGTGGCCGCTGGGCGGGCGGATCCCGCCGGAGCCGGAGCTGATGGCCAGTCTGGGCGTCTCCCGCGGCACGCTGCGGGAAGCGGTCAAGGCGCTGGCCCACGCCGGGATGCTGGAGGTCCGCCGCGGCGACGGAACCTACGTGCGCGCCACCAGCGAGATCAGCGGCACCGCCCGCCGTGCCTACCGCGAGTACGACGACGAGGACGTGCTGCAGGTGCGCTTCGCGCTGGACACCCAGGCCGCGCGGCTGGCTGCTCAGACGATGCAAGAGGCGGTGGACGACGGCGCCGTCGCGGCGCTGCGCGACATGCTTGCCCGTCGCCGGCAGGCCTGGGCCGAGCAGGATCTGGAGGGTTGGATCGCCGCTGACTGGGACTTCCATCAAGCGGTAGCTGCAGCGTCCGGCAATCCGCTGCTGCACGAGCTGTATTCCAGTTTTGGCGATGTGTTCCACGGGGCAAAGATGGCCCAGCGTTTGCGCGACGGCTTCGACGGCTGCCTGCGCGCCGGCCATGAGGATCTCGCGGACGCCATCGCGGCGGGCGATGCGGATGCCGCGGCGCAGACGGTGGTAGCCAACCTGCAGTACTGCTTGAAATGGATGCCGCAGCGCCAGCCATAGGTCCGCAGCGGCAGGCGCTCTGGACGCCGCGAGCACAACGGCGCCCGGCTCGCGCAGAGCGCTTGGGGGAGCCCACAAGCGGCCACTGGTGGGCCTTGTGGCACGATCCCACGCGGCCGGGGTACCTTGAATCACGAACCCCGGAACGTACGGGATGAGGGAACGAGGAAAGCTGGCAATGTCGACTTCGACGAAACCGTCCGGAAGCACGCGCAAGTCGTGGCTGAAGATCACCGCGGCAGTGGTCGGCGCCGTCGTCGTGCTGTTGCTGTTGGTGTTGCTGGCCAAGTGGCTGCGCACCATGCCGGGAGTGCAGGACTTCCTGGCCGCCTACCCCGGCCGCTCCGAGCTTCCCGAGTCGGCCCCGGTGGGGCTGCCGGCTTGGCTGGGCTGGCAGCATTTCCTCAACTTCTTCTTCCTGGTGCTGATCATCCGCACCGGGCTGCAGGTGCGCACCGAGACGCGCTCACCGGCCTACTGGACCCGCAACAACCAGGGCCTTGTCAAGACCAAGAACAAGCCGACCAAGATCACGCTGAACCTCTGGTTCCACCTGACGCTGGATGCCTTGTGGGTGCTCAACGGGATCGTGTTCATGGTGCTGATCTTCGCCACCGGGCACTGGATGCGGATTGTGCCCACCAGCTGGGACGTTTTCCCGAACGCGCTCTCCGCGGCCCTGCAGTACGCCTCGCTGGACTGGCCGCTGGAAAACGGCTGGGTGAATTACAACGCGCTGCAGCTGTTGACCTATTTCGCCACCGTCTTCATCGCGGCGCCGCTGGCGATCATTTCCGGCCTGCGCACCTCGGCCGCCTGGCCCAAGAAGGCCGCGGTGAACAAGTACTTTCCGATCGAGGCGGCCCGGGCCATCCACTTCCCGGTGATGGTGTACTTCGTGGCATTCATCGTGGTGCACGTGACGCTGGTGCTGGCGACCGGTGCCTTGCGCAACCTCAACCACATGTATGCGGCATCGGACGATGGCGGCTGGGCCGGCTTCTGGATCTTCGCCGCCTCGCTGGCGGTCACGGTTGCGGCATGGCTCCTGGCCCGGCCGATCTTCCTGCGGCCGATCGCCTCGCTGACCGGTAAGGTCACCTCCCGCTGACGCATGGCCACCTCGGGCTAACCGGCAAGGCCGCCTCCCGCTAACCGCGACACGCTGGCAGCTGCCGGTGCGGCAGGCGCCGCGCTCACGCACGGCTACACTGCCCACGTGATCACTGTTGCGGCCGTTGCCGCCTGCTGTCTCCTTGCCCTGCTGGCCGTCTTCCAGATCCTGCTGGCCGCCGGCCTGCCGCTGGGCCGGTTCGCCTGGGGAGGCAGCCACCGTGTCCTGCCGGCCAAGTTCCGCATCGGCAGCGCAGTTTCCGTGGTCCTGTATGGCTTCTTCGGGCTCATCATTTTGGACCGGGCGCAGCTTCTGGACGCGCTGCCGCACACCGTGTCGCTGGTCTTATGCTGGGTCCTGACGGCCTACCTGTTCCTCGGCGTCCTGATGAATGCCATCTCGCGCAGCAAGCACGAGCGGTGGACCATGACGCCCGTGGCCTTGGTGCTGGGCGCGCTCAGCCTGGCGGTTGCCCTGGGCTGAGGACGCTCTCCCGCACGTACAGCGGAGAGAAAAATCGGGGCTTGCCCCGCGCGCACGGCGGGCTCACGATTGGTTCACTACGGCCGATCAGGAGGCAGCCATGCAGGTCCGTTTCCGCCGAGCGCTGATTGCCCTTGCGGCGATTGTGGCCGTCCCGGCGGCCCTGGCCGGCGGCGTGGTCTTCTGGCTGCGCTTCAGCCCTCGGCCGCTGGCGGTGCTGCTTCGGGTGTTGGCCGAGTGGGACGGCCGGCGCATGGCCCGCGCCATGGCCCGCCATGTGCCGGACGGCGTCAGCGAAATCCTGAACCAGCAGTACCTCAGCAACCATGGCCACACCTACCTGGACGTGTTCTTCCCTGACGAGGCAGCACGGGATGCGCTGCGCCTGCCGACGATCGTTTGGATCCACGGCGGAGCGTGGATTTCCGGGACCAAGGACTACATCGCCAATTACCTGCGGATTTTGGCCTCCTACGGTTTTACCACTGTTGGTGTGGACTATTCGCTGGCGCACAAGCGCCGCTATCCGGCGCCCGTGCGACAGAGCGCTGCAGCCTTGCGCTACCTGGAACACAATGCCGAGCGGCTGCACATCGATACCGAGCGGATAGTGCTCGCCGGGGACTCGGCCGGCGCACAGATCGCGGCGCAGCTGGCGCTAGTCGTCTCCGATCCGGAGTATGCCAAAAAGCTCGGCATCGCCTCCCCTACGGCGCCCGCCAGGCTGCGCGCGGTGCTGTTGCACTGCGGCGGCTACGATCTGTCGCTAACCGGGGCGGACCAAGCCGGGAACCAGAACTATTTGCGCACCGTGCTGTGGTCCTACACCGGGGCCAAGGATTACTTGGAGCGGCCGTACACCGCCTTGGCCTCGGTTGCCCGGCATGTGAGCGACAAGTTCCCGCCGGCTTTCGTCTCGGCGGGCAATACCGACCCGCTGCTGCCGCACTCGCTGGCGTTGGTCAAGGAGCTGAAGAAGAACGGTACGGAGGTCGAGGAGTTCTTCCCGCAGACGGCTGCCGGGCTGGGGCACCAATTCCAGTTCAACCTGGACCTGGAGGCGGCGTGGCGGGCGCTGGAGCGCAGTGTGCACTTCCTCCGCCAGCACACCGGCTGACTGTCCGGACGCGGCGCGCACCCTCCCAGCTAAGCGGCGGCGAACTCCTCGGTGTCCACGTCGGCTTGGGTGGCGGCGTTGTAGCGCGGGCCGTGGACAGTGTCCTGGTTGATCAGCGACTCCAGCCGCTGCAGCACGTCTGCATCCAGTGCCACCTCCTCGGCGCGCAGGTTTTCGTCCAAGTGGGCGATACTCCTGGTGCCCGGCAGCGCAATCACGTGCTTGCCGCGGGACAGCACCCAGGCGAGGGCCAGCTGGGCAGGTGAGCAGCCGGCGTCGTCCGCGATGGCACGGAATCCATCCAGCAGCGCCAGGTTCTGTGGGTAGTTTTCGGCGGAGAAGCGCGGCATACCGTGGCGGATGTCGTTCGCTGGCAGCGCCGACGGATCATCCAGTGTGCCGGTGAGGAAACCGCGCGCCAGCGGGCTAAAGGCGACGAAGGCCGTGCCGAGTTCCGCACAGGCTGCCAGCGTTCCCAGTTCCGGATTGCGCGTCCAGAGCGAGTATTCGGTCTGCAGGGCCGCAATCGGGTGCACCGCATGCGCCCGGCGCAGGGTTGTCGCGGAGACCTCGGACAGGCCAATCGCCCCGATCTTGCCGGCGGTGACCAGCTCGGCCAGCGCGCCGACCGACTCCTCGACGGCGATGGTCTTGTCCCAGCGGTGCAGGTAGTAGAGGTCAATGTGGTCCGTGCGCAGCCGTTGCAGTGCCGCGTCGCAGGTTGCCCTGAGCGTCTCCGGGCGCCCGTCGATGACCCGCCGGCCGGCCACGCTTGTCATGCCGCACTTGCTGGCCAGGAAGTACTCCTCCCGCCGGGAGCCCAACACCTCGCCGATCAGTTCCTCGTTCGCGGCGGCCCCGTACAGCGCAGCGGTATCGAAGTGCCTCACGCCCGCGTCCAGTGCATGCAGCAGAAGTTTCGCCGCGTCCTCGCGGGCCGGCGGGATCCCGTACGCGTGGCTCAGGTTCATGCAGCCCAGCCCAATGCTGCCGACGTCAAGCGTTCCGATCGTGCGCGTAGTCATGCTTTCACGTTACAGCGGCACGGGAACCACAGTCCCGCCGTGTGCCGGCTTACTCCGTCCGGTCCCGGCTGGTCGGGGTGCCCACTTCCTCCGAGAGCGGGATCTCCTTGACGAAGCAGGCGAGCACCAGGGCGGCGAGCACGATGGGGACGGCGTAAAGATAGATAGGCGGCAGCGCCTGGGCGAAGGCATGCGCGATGAACTCCTGGGCCGGGGCCGGCAGCGAAGCGACCACGGCGGGGCCGAGCGAACTGAAGCTTTGGCCGCCTCCGGAACGCATCGTCGTCAGCAACTCGGGCGGCGCCGTCGAAAATTGCTCGGTCAACCGGCTGATGAAAATAGCGCCGAAGAGCGAAATGCCGAAGGTGGCGCCGATCTGGCGGAAGTAGTTGGTGGCCGAAGTAGCGGTGCCCAGATCCCGACGTCGGACGCTGTTCTGCACGATCAGCACCAGGTTTTGCATGATGGAGCCCAGTCCTAGCCCCAGCACCAGCATGCCGGCGGCGGTGAACGCGTACGGCGTGGTGTCGGAAATCCGCGAGAGCATGACCAGCCCGGCCGCGATCAGCGCGGTGCCGATGATCGGGAAGACCTTGTAGCGGCCGGTGCGGGTCACCAGCTGCCCGGTGATGGTGGTGGCCCCCACCATGCCCGCCGTCATCGGAATCATCATCAGGCCCGACTCGGTGGCGCTGGCGCCGTTGACCATCTGCAGGAAGGTGGGCAAATAGGCGATCGCCGAGAACATCGCAATGCCCACACACACGCCCATCAGGGTGGGCAGCGTGAAGTCCCGGTCGCGGAACAGCCGCAGCGGCAGGACCGGTTCCACGGCCCGGCGCTCGGCCAGCACGAACAACACCGAGGCGACCACGGTGAGGGCGCCGAGCACGATGATCACCGGGCTGTCCCACGGATAGGTGGTCCCGCCCCAGCTGGTGAACAAGATGACCGCCGCACTGGCGACCGCCAGCAGGAAGGTGCCCAGATAGTCCAGCTTGGGCCGGGGCCCGCCCGGCTTATGCAAGTGCAGGGTGGTGGTGATGACGACCAGCGCCGCGGCCCCCAGCGGCAGGTTGATGTAGAAGATCCATCGCCAGTTCCAGTTGTCGGTGATGAACCCGCCCAAGAGCGGCCCGCTGACCGAAGCGAGTCCGAAAGCCGCTCCGATCAAACCCATGTACTTGCCCCGCTCGCGCGGCGAAACAAGATCACCGATGATCGCCTGCGCGCCGATCATCAGCCCGCCGCCGCCAACCCCCTGGATGGCGCGGAAGGCGATCAGCTGCGGCATGCTCTGGGCCATGCCGGAGAGCATGGAGCCGCCCAGGAACACTGCGATCGCGAAGATGAAGATGCTCTTGCGCCCGAACAGGTCGCCGAGCTTGCCGTAGATCGGCAGCCCGATGGTGGCGGCCAGAATGTAGGCGGTGATCACCCACGAGATGTGCTCCAGCCCATTCAGGTCCCCGACGATCGTGGGCAGCGCGGTCGCCACGATGGTCTGGTCCAGCGCGGCCAGCAGCACGGCGAGCATCAGCCCCAGGAACACCACCATGATCCGCGGCTGTGCGGTCGCCGCGCGGTCCCGGACGTGGTTCCGGTCCTGGTCCGTGGGGACGGAAACCGGTGCTGTTGAAGGGCCGGCAGGCTGCTGGCCCCGGTCTGGGCTGGGAGGTACTGCCATGGTGAACTTTCCGGCGGCGCGGGTGGCGCAGGCGGCCTTGATGTGGTTGCCTGGGGACGCCCGCCGCCCCGCGTGTGTACCGTACTGCCGTCCGCGGAGCGGCACAACCCCCGATTCCGGCACGGCGCTGACGTACGCTGGAAGCCTGCCCAGCGAAGGGACATGCCAATGGACGACGCCGGATCCCGCCTGATCTTCGGCTGCATGGGTTTGGGCGGTGGCTGGGGGAGCGGCCCGTTGGAGGCAGCCGACGTCGCCGCCGCCCACACGGTGGTGGAAGCGGCGCTGGAGATCGGCATCAGGATTTTCGACCACGCCGACATTTACGCCCACGGCAAGGCGGAGGCGGCGTTCGGCCGGGTGCTGGCCGAGCGCCCGGAACTCCGGGAAACCATCCAGCTGCAGAGCAAATGCGGCATCCGGCTGCCCGCTCCCGGGCTGGCCGGGCAGTATGACTCATCTCGCGAGGCGATCATGGCCAGTGCCGAGGAAAGCCTGCGCCGCCTGCACACCGACCACCTGGACACGCTGCTGATCCACCGGCCTGACCCGCTGGCCCCGGCTGAAGAGATCGCCGAGGCCTTCAGCCACCTCCGGATGGCGGGGAAGGTCCGCCGGCTGGGCGTCTCGAACATGTCCGGCGAGCAGATGCGGTGGCTGCAGGCAGCGCTTGACGAGCCGCTTACTGTAAACCAGCTGGAAATGAGCCTGTACCGGCGGGACTGGCTTGAATCAGGTGTGCTGGTCAACCACCCGGAAGGCGCGGCCGTCAGCTTCCCGCACGGCACCCTGGAGTATTGCGCTGCGCACCAGGTGGAGCTGCAGGCGTGGAGCTCGCTGGCCCGGGGCCGCTACAGCGGCCGGCCGATGGAGCCGGACGCCGGCAACCACGCCACCGTCGGCCAAGCAGGAACCGAGGTCGCTGCGGACCAAGCGACGGCGGCTCTGGTCACCGAACTGGCGCGGGACAAGGGCTGCACGCAGGAAGCCGTGGTGCTGGGCTGGCTGCTGCGCCATCCCGCCAACATCCGGCCGGTCGTCGGTACCAGCAACCCGGACCGGATCAAGGGCTGCGCCCAAGCCGAGGAGATCGGCGCCGCGATGACCCGGCAGGATTGGTACGCGCTGTGGGTTGCGGCACGGGGGCGTCCGCTTCCCTAAACGAACGCGGGCTGCTCCAGCCGGCGGAACACGGAATCGTGGAAGACCAGCGGCTGGTGCGCGCCGTTATGCGTGGTTAGCCCATGTACCTCCAGCAGCACCACCTGGTGGTCTCCGGCCGGAACCTCCTGGTGCACTGAGCAGTCCAGCCAGAGCGCTGCGTCGTTGAGGAAGAGCGCGTCCTGGTCGGTGCGGTGCAGGCTCAGCCCGGCGAAGCGGTCACCGTTCTTGGAAGCAATCTGGCGGCAGACGCCGTCGTGCCCTGTGCCCAGCACCGATACACCGATCCGACCGGCTTGGCGGACCAGCGGCCAGGTTCGAGAGGTGTTCTGCACCGCGAACATCACCAGCGGCGGTTCGAGCGAAACGCCCACGGTGAAGGAGGAAGCGACGATGCCTTGGGGCTTGCCGTCGATGACGGCGCAGAGCGCTGCGATTCCGGAGGGAAAGCGCCCGAAGGCGGAGCGCAGGGTGTTCGGGGTCAAGTCGTTGTGCAGGGACATGGCCATCCTTGAAGCTAGGGCGCATCCGCTGCTGCCGGAGGACACGCGTACTTGCCTGCCGACAAACCCGGCGGGCCGAATCATCACCTGGAGCACCCCGCTACGGTAGAGGGTTGCCGGCCAACCAGCCAGGGCTGTGAAGTTGGCGCTCGTGATTCATTTCCACGGTAAGAGTGCGATGTGTCCCCGGTCAAACACGGGTAACAGTTCGTTAAGAACCTCCGGGGCCGAGCGCGGGCACCCGCATTCCGCTGACTCAGGCGTCGGCTGGCTGGTCCGCGCCGCGGTTAAGCCGGAACGGATGCGCGGGATAGACGCCCAGAATCCGGATTTCGGTGGTGAAGAATTCCAGTTCCTCGAAGGCATGGATCATTGACTGGTCCTCCGGATGGCCTTCGACGTCCACCATGAACATGGTGGCAGCGAATTCGCCGCCGACCATGTAGCTCTCCAGTCGGGTCATGTTGATGCCGTTGGTCGCGAAGCCGCCGAGGGCCTTGTACAGCGCCGAGGGAACGTTCCGCACCCGGAAGACAAAGCTGGTCACCGCGGGCCCGGACAGCTCCTCGCGGCTGGGCACGGGCCGACGGTCGGCCAGCACCACAAACCGGGTGGTGTTCGTCGGATCGTCTTCTACTTTCTCGGCGAAGACTTGCAGGCCGTAAAGTTCTGCAGCCATCGGCGGCGCGAGCGAGACCTTGGTCGGATCGTTCCATTCGGCTACCTCACGGGCCGATCCGGCGGTATCGCCTGCGATGACCGGCGTCAGCCCCAAGCGGCGGATCAGCTTGCGGCACTGTCCCAATGCATGGATGTGGCTGTGCACTTCACGGGCCTGTTCCACCGTGGCACCCGGAATGCCGAGCAGGCTGAAGCGGATGGGCAGGAAGAATTCCTCCACGATCTGCAGCGTGGTCCGGGGCAGCAGGGCATGGATGTCCGCCACCCGGCCGGCGATCGAGTTGTCAATAGGGATCATCGCCAGTTCGGCTTCGCCGCTCGTGACGGCGGCGAACGCGTCTTCAAAGCTGGCGCACGGCACCGCGTCCCAGCCGGGCCGGACCTCAAGGCACGCCATATGCGAGTTCGAGCCGGGTTCACCTTGGTACGCGATTGCTGGAGCCATGGGCGAAATTATCCCATCCGGACAGCCCGGGGCTTTATTCGGCGGGCTCCGGTCCGCGTCACAAAGCCGGAGCTATGCGCCGATAGAGTGGAAGGCGTGGAAGGATCCAACCCCCGTGCCGTTGCCCTCTGGCTCGCTGCTGCCGTCGTCGCCCTCTTCGCCGTCAGCCTGACCGTGATGCCGTCCATCATGGGGCTGGACATCATGCCGCCGCTGATTGTGGTGTCCGTGCTGTTGATGATCGGCGCCGTAGTGCTGGCCGGCATGGCTATCGCAGCCAGGCGGTCCGGGCAGCGGTAAAGCCGCCCTTCAACGGTCAGGCGACGATGCCGAAGCCTCCGGTCCACGGGACCTTCTCGGCGGCGGCCAAGGTGATCTGCAGGAACCCCAGGGCCTCGAGTTCCCGGGCCCGGGACAGGGCGCCGGCATCGATGGCGTGCAGTCCGGCGGCGGTGACCACCTCGGCCAGCAGGGACTTGGCCTCAGCGTCGTCCCCTGCCATGAGCACGGTGGTGGGAAGGCCGCCGACGGTGCCGGAGGACAACGTGGCGGCGAGGGTCGTGTTGAAGGCCTTGACCACGCGGGAGTCCGGCAGCGAGGCACTAAGTTCGGCTGCCGCCGAGCTGTCAGACGGGACGGTGAGCGAGTCGAAGGTTTCGAAGTTCAGCGGGTTGGTGATGTCCACCACCACCTTTCCTGCCAACTGGTCGCCGCGGGTGCGGACGACGTCGGACAGGGCGGGGTACGGCACCGCCAAGATGACAACGTCGCCGGTTACGGGTCTGTCGTCGTCGTGCCCGAACGTCTCGACGACGTTCCCGCCTTTGCTGACCACGCCGGAGATGGCTTGGCCCATGTTGCCGCTACCGATGATGCTGACGTTTGCCACGGGAACGCTCCTCAGATCTGCCGGACTGCCAGAACGTACGAGCGCAACGGTAGCAGCATCGACCCGGGAGTCAAGGCCCGCAGCGGGGCTCTGCCGGCGGACTCAGCCTGACAGGTGGTCTCTAGCCGAGGTGGGATTCCTGCGTGATGCCATAGGGCACATCGTCGCTCAGTTCCACGGTGAACTGCCCGGGGCCCGTGCGGGTGACCAGGATGCCGCAATCCCCGTCGATGGCCGCGATTTTTTGCAATTCTTCCACCGCAGCATTGAGAAGATCGTGGGCCTCGGAGGCCGTCTGTGCCGTCAAAGACTTGGTAGCCAAAGTCGTGGCCATGGTTCTGCCTTTCGTGACCGGAGGCTGCCGCAGAGGAGAAAGCGCGGTGGTAGCTTCCGGCCGGAACGTGGTGCCATGCGGAACGGTGCATGGAAGTTTACATTCTGCCATTCCAATGGACATCAGATGAATTTTCAAGCGGCGTGGCGGACGCCGCCTCTCGCGATCTGGCGGCTCTGGCGCGGATTTTGCGGGGATCGGCAGCAGACAAGTGTGGTCAAGAATACGTTACTGGGCACCGACGTTACGGGAGCGGGCAGCCGATAGTGGGAGCAGGGGCTACAGCTCGAACGCGGACATCTACATCGGCTTTGCGGTGCTGGTCGCGCCGGTTTGATAGCCCCGTTTGCGATCCTTAGAAAGGGTTCAGCAGCCGGTGGACGAACTGCCTGGTGCGATCTTCCTGCGGTTCGCGCAGCACCTGCTCGGGGTGACCGCGTTCCACCACCACACCGCCGTCCATGAACACGACTTCGCTGGCCACTTCCCGGGCGAACGCCAGCTCGTGCGTGACCAGTGCCATGGTCCAGCCTTCCTCGGCCAGCTCCTTGATCACATGCAGCACATCGCCCACCAGTTCGGGGTCCAAGGCAGAGGTCGGCTCGTCGAAGAGCAGCAGCGAGGGTTTGAGCGCCAGTGCCCGGACAATGCCGACCCGTTGCTGCTGTCCGCCGGAGAGCTGGTGCGGGTACTGGTCTTCCTTGCCGGTCAGGCCCACGCGTTCCAATAGCGACATCGCCTCACGCACGGCCTCGGCCCGGGGCCGCTTCTGCACCTGGACCGGGCCCTCGATGATGTTCTGCAGCACGGTCATGTGCGGGAACAGGTTGTAGTGCTGGAACACCATGGCACTGCGGTCCCGCAGCGCGGAGATTTGCTTGCGGTTCACCGCGGAGCCGAAGTCCACGGCCGGTCCGCCCGCGAAGGCGACCCGTCCGCCGTCGGGAATCTCCAAGCCGTTCAGGCAGCGCAGTACGGTGGTCTTGCCGGAGCCCGAGGGACCGATCAACGCCAGCACGCCTCCGGTCTTCACCGACAGGTCAATGGACGTCAGCACCTGGTTGTCGCCGAAGGACTTGCGAAGTCCCTCCACGGAGAGGACGGGATCGCCGTCGGCGCCCGCGGGCGACTCCATCGGCGGAAAGTCAGTGGGCGACATAGCGGTCCAGCCTCTTCTCCAGTCGGGTTTGCGCGGCGGAGAGGACCAGGCAGAACACCCAGTAGACCGCCGCGGCCTCGATGTACAGCAGCAGGAATTTCTGGCTGAAGGCAGCGATTTCCTGGGCAACACGGAACGCTTCGGTAACCAGGATCAGCGACGCGAGGGACGTATCCTTGACCAGCGAAATGAAGGTGTTGGACAGCGGTGGTACCGATACCCGCGCGGCCTGCGGTAGGACGATCCGGCGCAGGGTGGTGGTGCCGGACATCCCGATGGTGTGGCCGGCTTCCCACTGCCCCTTGGGGACGGACAGAATTGCAGCCCGGATGATTTCGGCCGCATAGCCGCCCACGTTCAGCGAGAACGCGATGATCGCGCTGGGCCACGGCTGGAGCACCACCCCGATGCTCGGCAGGCCGTAGAAGATCACGAACAGCTGCACCAGCAGCGGAGTCCCGCGGATGACCGAGATGTAGGCCCGGGCGATGCCGGCCAAGATCCGCTTGCCGCTGATCCGCATCAACGCGAGGAAGATGGCCAGGACCAAGCCAATGGCGAAACTGGCCAGCGCCAGCGGGATGGTGCCGGTCAGTCCGCCCTGGACGATGGGCCAGAACGAGCTGGCCAGCAGCTCCCAATCGATGTCCATATGGCTACGTTAGCGTCTTGGATCCGCCCGCTTACTGGGAGACGTCTGCGCCGAAGTACTTCTCGGAGATTTTGGCCAGCGTGCCGTCGGCGCGCAGCTCATCAAGCGCCTTGTTGAAGGCATCCACCAGGTCATCGCTGCCCTTCTGGAAAGTGAAGGCGCTCTGCGACTCTTCATTCGTCTCCGCGGCCACCTTGATGTTCTGGTTGTCGTGGGTTTTCTGGTAGTCCAAGTAGGTGAGCTTGTCGTTGACGGTGGCGTCCACCCGGCCCTGTTCCAGCAGCGAAACCGCCTGCGCCCAGCCCTCAACCGCCTGCACCTTGGCACCGGCCGACTTGGCCATTGCGTACCAGTTGCTGGTGAGCGACTGGGCGGTGGTCTTGCCCTTCAGGTCGGCCAGCGAGGAGATATCGTTGGTGTCACTCTTCACGACGACGACGCCGGTGCTCACCGTGTAGGGGTCGGAGAAGTCGTACTCGGCCTGGCGCTGTTTGTTGATGGAGACCTGGTTGGCGATGACGTCGAAACGCCCGGCGTCCAGTCCCGCGAAGATGGCATCCCACTGGGTCTCTTCGAACTTCACGTCCACGCCCAGCTTCTCCGCCACCGCCTCGACGACCTCGACGTCGTAACCGGTCAGCTCACCGGTACCCCCCTCGTGGAAGCTGAACGGACGGTACGTGCCCTCGGTCCCCACGGTGATCACGCCGGCGTCCTGGATCTCCTGCAGCGAGCTGGCGGCGGCCGAGGTCGAGGGCTGCGACTCCGTCGGCGAGGGGGTGCTGCAGCCGGCCAGCACCAGAGCGGCAGCTGCAACGGCACCGAGCACTGACAAACGACGACGAATCATGGTGGAAATTCCTTGTGGTCTAGGAGGGTAAGCCTGCCGCTGGGGGTGGCCGGCGACGCTGAACGCTAGCACGTACAACAACCGCTACCTCAAGATATGTTCCGAACTGTGTCGGTACTGTGAGCAGCCGCACGCTGCCCGGGACGCAGCGGCACGCTGCCGGGCCCTCACCCGGCGGCAGGCACCGCCCTTGCCCGGCGGCAGGCACCGCCGTCGGGCGTGGGTCAGTCCGCGGCCACCCGGACCCGCAGCGCGCCCGGGTCGACGCGCATCGAGAGCCGGGAACCCAGGCCAATATGGTCCCCGTCCAGCTGCATCTCCTGCGGGCGGCCGGCGGTGATCTCCACTTCCTTGCCCTGGTAGTAGTCCACCGACGGGTCCACGCTCCGGCCGCGCTTGGCGAGCCCGGCCAGCACGCCGAGCCAGCCCAAGCGGCCGCGCGGGGAGATGGTCATGATGTCCAACAGGCCGTCATCGATCTGTGCGCCGGGGAACATCTCGAAACCGCCCTGGATCTTGCCGCAATTGCCGCCCATCACGCTGCGCATCCGCAGGGTCACGGGTCTGCCGCCGTCGATGGAAAGCGTGGCCCGGACCGGTTTACCCGGCAGGTTGCGCAAACCGGCCTCCACGTAGGCGAGCCAGCCGATTCGGTCTTTGAGCGCGTCGTCCGTGCCACCAATGACAGCGGCGTCGAAGCCAAGGCCGGCCATGACCAGGAACACCGCGCCGCTGCCGGCGCCGTCCACCTTGGCACGCACGGCGTCGATCTGCCGGTCGCGGCCGGTCAAGGCGATGCGCACCGCGGTCTCCGGATCGTCCACAGGCAGGTCCAGGTTGCGCGCCAGCAGGTTGCCGGTGCCCAGCGGAATCACCCCCAAGGGGGTATCAGTTCCGGCCAGCCGCCCGGCCACGCGCCGCACGGTGCCGTCACCGCCGGCCGCGATGACAAGGTCGACTCCGGAATTCATCGCCTGCTGCGTCTGTCCGGCACCTGGGTCCTCCAGCGTGGTCTCCAGCCAGAGCGGCGGCTGCCAGCCGGTTTCGGCGCACAGGCCCTCGACCAGCTCGATCAGATCAAAGCTGAACTTTTTCGATGGGTTCCAAACCACCGCGGCGCGGCGGGATCCTGAGGGAGCAAATTCAGTCATGATGTCCTTACTGCAGTCCTGTCCGGCCGGCGCCGTGGCCTTGCAACCCGACGAAACCCATTGAAGCAGCATTCGCCACCTGCCGCCCGGCTCGACATCGCCACGGGGCGCTTATAAGTTCGAACAGGACAATCTCGGATCCAGGAGAATAATGCTTCGGCGCGCTCTAGCACTCATCATGGCCCTGCTGCTGACGGTAGCGGTAGCTGCCTGTGCTCCCGAGCGTGAATCGCCCGACCCAAGCGCCCAGGCGTTGGCCGAAGGCCTGGCCGCTAACGATGTCTCGGCGGTCACTTTCGCTGATGCCACCGGGGCGCAGGTGCAGGAGCAGCTCGCCGCGCTGACCAAGGATATGGACCCGTGGCAGCCCGACGTCACAGTGGCCGACGTCGAAGAAGTCGAATCCAACCTGTTCCGGGCCACCCTTTCCTATGACTGGCCGGTGCCGGACTCGGAGCAGAGCTGGAGCTACACCACGACGGCGGACCTGCACTATGCGGACGACCGCTGGCAGGTGCGCTGGACGCCGCAGGTCCTTGAACCCTCGCTAGCCGAGGGCGAGCGGCTGGTGCTGGCCACGGCAGAGCCGCAGCGTGGCCAGATCCTTGACGCCGACGGCGAGGCGATCGTCAAGAACCGTCCGGTCAAGATTGTCGGGATCGACAAGAGCGGACTGGACAAAACAGCCGCCGAGGACTCCGCCCGGGAGCTGGCAGCGCTGGTCGACATCGATGCGGCAGACTACGCGAAGAAGGTCGCTGCCTACGGGCCGGAGGCCTTCGTTGACGCGATCACCCTTCGCGAGGGCGCCTTCAAGAAGCTGGACCAGGGGAAACTAGAGGATATCGACGGCTTGCTAGCCGTGGACGACCAGATCCCGCTGGCACCCAGCCGCACCTTCGCCGGGCCGGTGCTGGGCTCCGTCCGGGAGGCCACCGCAGAGGACATCGAGAAGTCCGAAGGAAAGGTGGTGGCCGGCGAGACAGTCGGATCTTCCGGCCTGCAGGCTGCCTTCAACAAGGAGCTCTCGGGCACTCCCGGAGTCACAGTGTCCGCGGTGGCGCAGCCAGCAGAAGAAGGCGCCGAAGCGCCGTCCCGCCGACTGTTCCACCAGGACGCTGCCGACGGCAAGGACCTGAAGACCACGCTGGTGCCGGACCTGCAGTCCGCCGCGGAGGACATCCTGGCCGACACCAAGTCGCCGAGTTCGATCGTCGCGCTGCGGCCGTCGACGGGTGCCGTCCTCGCGGCGGCCAACGGGCCGGACAGCGAAGGCTACAACACTGCGTTTTTGGGCCGCTACGCACCCGGTTCAACCTTCAAGATCGCCACCGCACTGGGCCTGCTGCGCAACGGCATGACCCCGGACTCCACCGTCACCTGCGATCCGGACCTGGTGGTGGACGGCCGCACCTTCGAGAACGCGGACAGCTACCCGGCGGCCTTCACCGGCAAGATCACCTTGACCGAGGCCATCGCCCACTCCTGCAATACGGCGTTCATCTCCGAACACCAGAAGCTCTCGCAGGACCAGCTCGCCGATGCCGCGGGTGCGCTGGGTGTCGGCATGACCGCAAACCCCGGGATCGAGGCCTTTTTGGGCAGTGTGCCGCGCGAAGACTCCAAGGGCACCGCCCACGCCGCCTCGATGATCGGCCAGTCCCGCGTGCAAACGTCGCCGCTGTCGCTCGCCACCATGATGGCGGCCGTGGTGAAAGGCGGATCCGTGGTGCCCACCTTGGTGGAGGGACACGATCCGCAAGCCAAGCTGCCGGACGTGCCGAAGCTAACCAGCAAGGAAGCCGAGCAGCTGCGGACCATGATGCGCTCCGCCGTGGTGGATGGCTACCTGGCCAATCTGGCCGACCTGCCCGGCAAGCCTGCGATCGGCAAGACCGGAACCGCGGAGTACGGCTCCGAGGATCCGCCGCAGACGCACTCCTGGGTCATCGCCGGCCATGGCGACCTTGCCATTGCGGTGTTCGTAGAGGACGGCAAGCTTGGCGCTGAGACGGCCGGCCCGCTGGCCGAGGCCTTCTTGGAAGCCGCCGCCGACTAGGCGGTTCCTACCAGCGGTGGGCCACGTCCACCACCAGCCGGGACATGTTGCCCGGGCCATCCAGCGTGAAGACCCTAAACGGCAGCCGCGCACGCACGCCCAGGCCGATGGTGCTGTAGCCCTCGAAGCTTCCGCCCCAGGCGAGCTGCCGGAAGGTGTTGTAGCCACGGACGTTGGCCAGTTCCTTCGGATTGGCGGGACGGTAGGTGGCGCGGCCGCTGGAATTGTAGGCCGGTGCCCTGACGACCACGGCCAGGTCGGCGCCGCCGCGCAGCGGGATCACGCGGCCGGAGCCTTGGGCCCGCACCGTTCCGTATCGAACGGAGTAGCCGGCAACATCACCGCGGATGGTGATGACCATGCGGTCGTAGCAGGTGTGCTGTCCGGTGCGGACATTGGTGATCGGGGCTGTGGTGCTACCGGGTGCGGATTTTGCTCCCGATCCCCAGGAAATCCCGCAGTAGGAGGCGGCGGTCGCGGGGCCCGGTGCCACCAACCCCAGGCCCAAAACCAGCAGGATCACGGACAGCCATGTGGGGAGCTTCCTCATGGCACACCGCCTTTCATCGGGGACCAGATGCACTCAGGATAGAAGCGTTTCCCGGCGCTGCACCGGGCGGTTCCGAACTGACGCTGAAACCGTTACGGCGCCCCGTTCCGGCCGGTAGTTCCTTGATCTTCCGGTGACCGGTCCGTGACCCGCCCCTCCGGAAACCGCACTATTACGCCCTTACGTAACATAAATACAACCGTGTCATTTCGCGCGCGACGAGTGGCATACTGTGAGCGTTAGCCGGTCACGGACCCCCAATTTACGTGACCGGCGAATCCCCCAAAGTGCCAGCCCCGCGTGAACACACCGCGGGGCTGGCCAATTTAAACGCCGCCTTTCCGCCTCGCCTTGCGGGGGAGTGTCAGTCTGGGGAGTATCAGCCGGTCCTGACGTCCATCACCATGGCCGACGTGATCCGGCGCAGGTCGTCGAAGCCGATCGAGAACATGGCGCGATGATCGCCGGCGCCGGCCCACAGCACGGAATGGCCTGCCAGTGACCGATCAAGCACGGTGCGGATCGGCGCGGGGTGTCCCACCGGTGCCACGCCGCCGATGGCTTGGCCGGTATGCGTGAGGACGAAGTCCGCGTCGGCCCGCCGGATACGGTCCATTCCCAGCGTGGCCGCTACCATCCTGGTATCCACCCGTGCTGCACCGCTGGCCAAGATCAACAGCGGGCTGCCGCCGGAATCGAACACCAGGCTGTTGGCTATGGCTGCCACATCGCAGCCCAGCACCCTGGCCGCCTCTGCGGCGGTGGGAACCTCGTCGTCGAAGACCATGACGGTATCCGCAACGCCACGTTCCACCAAGGCGGTCCGGACCGCGGCCACGGGGTTATTCATGACCCGATGGTATCCAAGGGGCCGGAGCCTCAGCCCACATCGAAGCCGCTGAGCCCGCCCGTAGCGGCCGTGTACGTTGTTTCCACGCCCCTGACCCGGCCCGGCGTGCTGCCGGATTCGAGTGCCGCCACCAGTTGCTCGACGGCATCCCGCCGGCCCTCGGCCACCACGCCGACGGATCCGTCGGGCTGGTTCACCGCCGATCCGGCCAACCCCAACCGCTCGGCCTGGTCGCGGGTCCAGTAGCGGAAGCCTACGCCCTGAACCCGGCCCCTTACCGTTGCGCTGAGGCGGACGTCCGGGCTGGTCACGTCCTGTTCGTCCATGCGTCCCTCCTAACGGAGCTGCATCCAGCGTACGACGGCGGCGCCCCGCCTCAGCTGGTGCCGGAACCGTAGGGGCGGGTGATTGCCTCCAGAAAGTGGCCGTCCGGGTCGGTGAAGTAGACGCCGCGGCCGCCGTCGTTGTGGTTGATGTGCCCGGGCCTGCTCCTGGCCGGGTCCGCCCAGTAGTCGATTCCTGCCGACTGGATGCGTGCGAAGATTCCGTCGAAGTCGTCTTCGCTGACCAGAAAGGCATAGTGCTGGGGCTGCACTCTTCCCACCGCGTCCGCGTAGTCCAGCGCCACGCCGCCTTCCAGCGTGACTGACATAAAGTGTCCGAACATCGGCTGCGGCGGACCGAGTCCAAAGATCTCCGCAAAGAATGCGGCCGACGCTTTCTTATCCGCGGCATACACAATGGTGTGATTGAACGAGACGGCCATGACGCTCTCCGATTGCGGTGGCCGGACTGCCCTCGTCCGGCGATTCCGGCTCTATTCAACTCCGCGCCCCGCTGTTGGACAAGGTGCGTCGCAGCGCATAACGGCGCGTTAACGCAGTAGCGGACGGAACCGGCACTTCGATGGGTGCCGGCGTCGTCCGCAAAGAGTGGGTGGTGCTGCGCTCTACGCCTGCTGGCTAGGCAAACGCCAGACCGTGCAATCCTGGGTGCTGATGGCGCGCCGTGAACCGTCCGCGGCGTCGCGGATCCAGACCAAGCCGACACCCGGCGCGGTGCGGTCGACGCGGCCCCGGTACTGGACGGCATTGTCCATGCGGGCCTCGACCGAATCGCCGCGGCGCAGATGCCCGAGGTTGCGGATCCGGGTGGGAGTGGAATTGACCAGGGGGGACTGACCGGTTGTGGATAGTGTCATTCATGACCTCCGATGTAGCGGGCGGGAAAAAGGCGTGCCCTGACAGACCGGATCAGCCGTGCGGCCGGTCTGTCGTGGCAACGTTCAGGAACTGCTGGTTAGGCACCAAGGCCGGTTCATGCCGGCTGCAGAAGGACGCTAGCAATGCGGGCGGGGAAGCAGAGCGGCAGGGCGCGGGAAAGAACTTCTCCGCTGATCTCCTGCTCTAAACATGCTGGTCCCTCGGTATTACATTCGCAGTTTCGTGTAATGGAACGGGCACTTATCCGGGTTTATTCCGGTGTGGCCAAAAAAGTTTGGGGTCAGGGGTTACTGGGGCGGCAGCTGCTGCAGCGACCAGGTATTGCCGTCCGGATCACTGAAATAGACGAAATGTCCCCACGGCTGCACGTCCACGGCGCTGGCTTCGACACCGCGGCCGATCAGTTCCTCCCGCGCTGCCGCGGCGTCGGCGACCACCATTTGCAGGCCCCGCTGAGAGCCGGGCACCATCTCGGTGATGCCGTCCCCGATCACGATGGAACAGGCTGAACCGGGAGGCGTGAGCTGCACGAACCGGAGTTCCGGATTCACTTGGTAGTCGTGGTCCGCGTTGAAGCCCACCTGCTCTACATAAAACTTCTTCGCCCGGTCCACGTCGGTGACCGGCACTGGAACGAGTTCAAGTTTCATCTCCATGGCAGACACGCTAGCGCCGGCACCCGGGTGGGGATAGGGGCAAGCCGCGCCCGCGGTCAGCTCCTGTCCCTGGCCAGGCGGAGTTGGTACCCCTCGGACTTCTCAAACAGGCTGCGCGGGTGGGAGCCGTTGTTGGCGAGCCAGACGATGTCCGCATCGAGCGTCACCGCATCAATCCGCCCGGTCCGCAGCATCATTCCGTCCCTGTGAACTTCCACCATGGTGCCGGGAACCAGGTCCCAGTTTTCGAGCGGGGTATCAGGCATTTCGGTACTCCTCAGATCGGGCCAACGGCGGGTGCATCCCTCCTCAACAATGCGGGCGGAGGGTGGCGGCCACAAGGGCTCCGGCCCGATGTTCACTCCGAATTAACACGGGACTTCGAGCTGCGGCGAGGGTGCTCATTCATGAAGTGGCTTCGCTCCGACAAGAGCCCGGGCGGATTGTACAAACACACTGAGCTGCGTTCACCGGCTTTCCAATCGGCTTCAGTGGGGGAGAAGGGCCGAAAGCTATAGCCGGTCACCAGCTTCTCGGCATGCTGCCCAAGAAAATCTGCGCAAACGCGGGTGGCCTCACCGCCCAGCGCACGCTCGCCGGGATAGGGCTGGTGCCCGTGAGTGACGACGCCGAAGACCTCACCTTCGTGTGGCTCACCGCAGGGCACGGGGAAGAGAGCAGTCTGCGTGGGGCCGGAGGTATATTCCCAGTCGAAAAACACGCAATCGCCGGGCCGGGCAGCGCTCAACGTTGACGGCTTGGTTCCCGCCTTCCACTGCTCGGCCAGGAAGCTCTCAATGTACGCGGATTCGGCCTCTAATTCCGCTTCACTGAGGGGAACCTCCGGCTCATCGGATGGCTCCACGGAGGATCCGGACGGCAGGGGAGTGGCAAAGCGGCCGGTCGCCGGGGCGGCGCCGCCAGCCGCAGAACCGGACGCTCCGCTGCCGGCGGTGGGCGCCGCCGTCGGGCTCTTTGATTCCACCGGTGCAGCACTTGCGTCTGATCGCAAAGGCCCCGAGCATCCGGCGAGCAGCACCGCGCCGATCGCCACGTGGGCAGCCGTCAACCTGATCCGCATGGTCCCCCCGATGCCAGTGCCGAAGCCGCATACGAAGCCAGCCGGAACGTCAGCAGCCTAGCAGGGCACTGCTACCTGATCCGGGACGCTGAGGCACAACCGGCGCGATCACCTGACGGTGGCAGCAGTAGCGTCGGCCGTTTTCTTCCGGTAGATGGCCAGGAAGGAGGAAATCCGGCGTACCGCTTCTTCGATGTCCTCCACCGAAGGCAGGATCACGAAGCGGAAGTGGTCCGGCGTCGGCCAATGGAAGGCGCTGCCGTGCGAGACCAGGATCTTCTCCTCCTCCAGCAGATCCAGCACGAACTTTTCGTCGTCCTCGAAGGGATAAAGCGCGGGATCGAGCTTGGGGAACAGGTACATGGCCCCGGCAGCCGGGACGCAGCTGACACCGGGAATCTGGTTGAGCAGCCGGCAGGCCAGATCGCGCTGT
This sequence comes from Arthrobacter sp. B0316-1-20, assembly GCF_059091865.1. NCBI lineage: Bacteria > Bacillati > Actinomycetota > Actinomycetes > Micrococcales > Micrococcaceae > Arthrobacter > Arthrobacter sp. B0316-1-20. The sequence goes on from NZ_JBNHHC010000005.1 coordinate 102,610, forward strand.
TCGCGCAACCGTCCGCCGGGCTTCACCAAGTCGCCGATGGACTGGTAGCCGCCCAGTGAGGTCTGGATGGCGTGCTGGGCCGGCACGTTCGAGCACAACCGCAGCGAGGCCAGCAGTTCCAGCGATTCGCGGTACGCGGCGGTCTCGGCGCGGGGACCGCTGATGGCCACCCAGCCAGCCCGGTAGCCGGGCATTCGGTAGGCCTTGGACAACCCGCTGAAGGTGAGCACCGGCAGGTCCGGGGCTACGGACGCGGTATGGATGTGGACGGCGTCCTCGTAGGTGATCTTTTCGTAGATCTCGTCGGAGAACAGCACCAAATTGTGCTTGCGTGCCAGTGCCGCGAACTGCTCCAGCACGTGCCGTGGGTAGACGGCGCCGGTGGGATTGTTGGGGTTGATCAGCACGATCGCTCGGGTCCGGCCGGTGATCTTGGCTTCCACGTCCGCCAAGTCCGGCCACCAGTGGTTGTCCTCGTCACACAGGTAGTGCACGGCCTTGCCCCCGGAGAGGGTCACGGACGCGGTCCACAGCGGGTAGTCGGGCGCGGGGATCAGCACTTCGTCGCCGTTCTCCAGGAACGCTTGCAGCGTCATCGAGATGAGTTCGGAGACACCGTTGCCGATGAAGATGTCCTCCACGCCGATCTGCATCAGGCCCTTGGTCTGGTAGTACTGCGAGATCGCCGTGCGGGCGGAGAAGATGCCCTTGGAATCGCTGTAGCCCTGGGCTCCGCGCAGGTGGTGGATCATGTCCACCACAATGGATTCCGGCGCCTCCAGTCCGAACGGCGCCGGATCCCCGAGGTTCATCCGCAGGATGCGGTGGCCCTCGGCCTCCATCTTTTTGGCCGCGTGCAAAATCGGGCCGCGGAGCTCGTATCGGACGTTCTGGAGTTTGCTGGAGTGCTGCATCGGACGCATGCCCTATGTTTTCACATCCGGCACAGGCCGTTCATGTGGTCTTCAACACGGTGCCGTGGTACATGCTCCGACGGCGGCAGGTCTGGTGCCCGACGCCGTAACGGCCTAGCGTGATGACCCCAACGCGGAGCACCTACGGAGGAACGCCATGAGCCTGAAGCACATCAACCCGGACGGAATGTTCCGCAGTCCGGCCTTTTCCCAGGGCGTGCTCGTGGAGGGACCGGGACGGCTGCTGGTTGTCGGCGGCCAGAACGGGGTCAATGCCGACGGCGACATGGTCAGCGACGACCTCGCTGGCCAGACACGGCAGGCCATGCGCAACGTGCTGGCAGTGCTCAAGGAGGCGGGCGCAACCCAGCAGGACGTCGCGAAGCTGAACATCTATCTGGCCGCCGGGCAGGACGCGAACGAAGGGTACGCCGCGGCCGCCGAAGTCTGGGGGCAGGTGCCGACGGCGATCACCGTCCTGCAGGTGGGCTCCGCCCGGCCCGGCGTCCTGGTGGAGATCGACGCCCTCGCGCAGGTTCCGGAACAGTGAGCGCGTCGCGGTGCCGCTCGAAGCCGTGGTGCCGCCCCTACCAAGGGCGGTGCACGACGGCGGTGCGGGCCGCCGTCGCGCCCGTCCCTCAGGGGAGGTAACCGGCGCGGCTACTGCGGGCGGACGCGGTGCTTGCTGACGATGGAAACCCGGTTGAACGCGTTCATCGCGACTGTGATCCAACTGACCGCGGAGAACTCCTCGTCGGTGAGCTGTTCACGGGCGGCCGCGTACTCCCGCTCCTGGCTGTGGTGGGCCGGAAGTTCGGTCAGCGCCTCGGCCAGGGCCAGGGCCGCGCGTTCCTTCTCTGTGAACACTTCGGTGTCCCGCCAGGACGGAAGGACGGACAGCCGCTGAGCTGTTTCACCTTCGCCCAACGCCAGCCGGGTGTGCATGTTCAGGCAGTAGGCGCAGCCGTTGATTTGCGAGATGCGCAGATTGAGCAACTCCACCAACTTCCGGTCCAAACCGGCTGCTTCCGCGGCGTCGCCGACCTTGAGGGCCAGACCGTTGAGGGCGCGGTACGCCGCCGGGGTCTGCTTGTCGATGTAGATGTTGGCGCGCCGTTCGTCGGTGCTCACTCAAGCCTCCTGGTTACTGGGGTCACTGGGGTGAATTCCCATTCTGGCACCCTGCCCTCCACAACCGGTGAAGAGTAGCGTGTGCCCCATGGAATTCGAGAGACCCTTTGCCGAGCCCACCCAGCGCCGGATCCGGGTCCGGCTGGGCGGAAGCCTGGTGGCGGACAGTACCCGGGCCCAGTTACTGGTCGCCTACGGACCGGGCGAACTGCCCACGTACTACCTGCCGCGGGAGGATGTGGCAGCAGGAGCGCTGTCTCATCCGCGCGCGGGGTCTGCCGGGCAACAGATCTGGGACGTGACCCTCGGCAGCGAGCGGGCGGAAGCGGGTGCCTGGGAGCACCCACTTCCAACCGGAGCGCTGGCCGCATTGGCCGGACACGTGACCTTCTCCTGGCGGCAACTGGAATGGTATGAGGAAGACGAGCCGGTGCTGGTGCATGCCCGCGATCCCTACAAGCGGGTGGATACGCTGCGCAGTTCGCGCCGGGTCCAGGTCTATCTTGAGGGCCAGAAGGTGGCCGACAGCGTCCGGCCGCTGCTGCTCTTCGAAACGCACTTGCCCGTCCGCTACTACTTGCCGGCTGAGGACGTAATGACCGGCCTGCTGGAAGCCAGCGACACCGTCACCAGCTGCCCCTACAAGGGCCAGGCCCGGTACTGGTCCGTCCGACTGGGCCAGGGCATGGTGCGCGACGTGTTGTGGAGCTATCCGGATCCCATCGCGGAAAACCCGAAGATCCGGGACCTGTTCTGCTTCTTCAATGAGCGGGTGGACCTGGTGGTTGACGGCGTTCCGCAGGAGCGGCCGGACACTCCCTGGTCCTGAAAGTCGGGGCGGTCCGGATCGGACTGCTTCTGCTGCTTATACCTTCTTCTTCGCGGAGAAGAAAAGACTTTTGCGCGTTTTTCCCACGCCAACCCGTTGCACAATCAGCATGCTTATGATTCCTTTGGGGAGAAGCGATTCTGGTCCCGCACTTCCCCGAGTGAGAGTGGTCTGACGATGCATTGCGACGAGGCTGACGCACAGGTTTTGTTCCGCCAAGCGAAGCGCGCCAAGGGATCCTTGCGTGCAGCCTTGGAAGAGGAGCTGGTGCTGGGACACCTGGGCATCGCCGAAGGGATTGCCCGCAATTATGCGGGCCCGGGCCGGGAGATCGACGACCTGCAGCAAGTGGCACGGCTGGGACTGCTCAAGGCCGTCCGCGGCTTCGATCCGGACCACGGCGCCGACTTTGCGGCCTATGCCGTCCCTACCGTGCATGGTGAACTGAAGCGGTATCTGCGGGACAGCTCGTGGACCGTCCGGCCGCCGCGCCATCTGCAGGACCTGCGAACGGCGGCCATCAAAATGACGCCGGAACTTGCGCAGCGGCTGGGCCGCGAACCGCGTCTGACGGAGTTGGCCAGCGCGCTGGCGGAGAGCCCGGAGACGGTGGCCGAAGCGCTGAATTGCCACGGCAGCCTGCGCCCGGTATCGCTGGATGGAACCCCTGAAGGGCAGAGCCTCGCCGAGTCGCTGGCAGCGACGGACGGCGGCACCGAACGGACCGAGGAGCTGGTGATGCTGCGGGGTGCTATCCGTGAGCTCGAGCCGCGCGAACGGCAACTGCTCTTTTACCGTTACTTTCAGGAAGAATCGCAGCGTCGCATCGGCGAACGCATCGGCATGACGCAGATGCAGGTCTCCCGCGCGCTGGCCCGGATCCTGGTCAAACTTCAGCGCCGGGTGCTGGGGGAACAGCCAGCGCCGGTCCGGCAACCGATGCTGACGGCGTAGCCACCGGAAGTTCCGCAACCGCCGCCAGCACATCGTCCGCGCTGACGGCCAGCAGTGCCGGGTCGGGGTCAGCGGAGAACGTGTCGCCCAGCCGCAGGCTTTCGTCGGTCAGGACCGTGTGCGGTCCCGGTGGCGGGCCCCACACGCTGACCGGTGCCGGACCGAAGATGACAACTGACGGCCTGGCGTAAGCGGAGGCCAGATGCGCCGCGCCGGTGTCGGCGGAAATGACGACGGCGGCGTCGGCCACCGTGGCAGCAAATTCCGCCAGCGACAGAGTACCGGCGACGACGGATTCCGGCCCCAGCCCGGCCAGCTCGGCAACGGCCTGCGCGCGCGGCCGTTCGGCCGTGCTCCCGGTGAACAGGACCCGGTGGCCCTGCAATGCCAGTTCGCGGGCGACGGCGGCGAACCGCTCAGCCGGCCAGAGCCGGCTGCCGTAGGCGGCACCGACGTGAAGGACGGTCGCGCCCGGGCATAGACTCGGCACCTTTGGCTTCGCGAGCCGGTAGTCCAGCGGATCGGCGTCAATCCCGTGCCACTGCAGCAGGCGGGCCCAGCGCTCGCGTTCGTGCACATCGTCCGGCCACGCAGGGCCGTTCCAGCCCGGCGCGCAGTGTCCGATCCGGACGGCGGGCTGCAGCGCTTCCAGCCTGCCGCGGCTCTCCGTGCCGTTGCCGTGCAGGTTCACAGCGATCTCCACCCGGCCGGGCTCCAGCGCCACCGGGACATCCAATCCGTGCGTGGGCAGCAGGTCGTCCACGGATCCGGTGAGCTCAAGGATGGGCCGAAGCCAGGCCTGGGCGGCGTAGAGAATCCGATGGTCCGGGTAGGCCACGCGCAAGGCCCGCAGCGCGGGAACAGCAACCAGCAGATCGCCCAGCTTCAGCGCCCGGAGCACCAGCAGCTCGGGCCGTCCGTCCCGTTCCAGTTCTTGAGGTTCCGCCACTGCGCCTTCCTTCCAAGCCGGCTGTGGCCCATCCTGCCAGATGCCTGCAGCATCCGCTTCCCAGCCCTGGCCAGCCGCCGGGAGGCAGCCGCACGGCAAATCCAGTAGCAACAGAAGTGTTTAGGTCGCGGCTTTGCTGGGAACAGTGCTGGTATGAGCGCAACCGCAGTCTCCCCGCCGCGGGCCATCCTGTTCGACCGGGACGGCACGCTGGTCACGGACGTGCCCTATAACCCGGATCCCGCCGAGGTCCGGCCCGTCACCGGCGCCCGTGAGGCGCTCGAGGCGGTCCGGGCAGCCGGGCTGCCCTGCGGAGTGCTGACCAATCAATCCGGCATTGGACGCGGACTGTTGAACCGGGATCAGGTCGACGCCGTCAACGCGCGGGTCGAAGAGTTACTCGGCCCCTTCGACGTTTGGGAAATCTGTCCGCATCACCCCGACGACGGCTGCCGCTGCCGCAAACCGCAGCCCGGGATGATCCTCGCGGCTTGCCACCGGCTGGGACTGGACCCGTCCGACGTGGCCTACATCGGGGACATCGGGGCCGACGTCGAGGCTGCCGCCGCTGCCGGCGGGACCGGAGTGCTGGTACCAACGCCGGTTACTCGGCGCGAAGAGGTGGAAGCCGCCGAACTGGTGGCAGAGAATCTGGCCGAAGCCGTTTCCCTTCTGCTGGCGGGCCGCCCGTGAGCCGCGTGCTGGTGGCGCGGCTGGACAGCGCAGGTGACGTGCTGCTGGCCGGCCCGGCGGTGCGGGCGGTGGCAGCCGGCCAAGGCGGCAGCCCCAACGACGTCATGATGCTGTGTGGCCCGCAGGGCAAAGCCGCCGCGGAATTGCTTCCCGGCGTTGCCGAGGTTTTCAGCTGGGCCAGTCCGTGGATTGTTGACCCTGCGCCGCCGGCAACCCAGGACCACGTTGCCGCGCTGGTGGACTGGGTACGGACAACCCGCATCTCCGAGGCCATCATTCTGACCTCCTTCCACCAGTCGCCGTTGCCGCTGGCGCTGCTGCTGCGGCTGGCCGGCGTCGGGCAGATCACCGGGGCTTCCGTGGACTACGCCGGCTCGCTGCTGGACCAGCGGCTCCGCCCGGGCGAAGACTTTCCGGAGGACCAGCCGGAGGCCGAGCGTGCGCTGGAGATCGCAGCGGCTGCCGGCTACCGGCTGCCCGCCGGCGATGACGGCCGGCTGCAGGTACGCGACATCCCGGATACCTCATTCCTGACCGGCGACGAGCCGTACATCGCGGTCCATCCCGGCGCGGCGGTTCCGGCCCGGGCCTGGCCGCCGCTGCACCATACCGCCGCCGTCGAACTGCTGATCGGCGCAGGATACCGGGTGGTGGTCACCGGCGGCCCGCAGGAGCAGGAGCTGACCGCCACCGTGGCCGTCCCGGGTGCGCTGGACCTGGGCGGGCAAACCGACCTGCGGAGCCTGGCCGGAGTACTCGCCGGAGCCTCCGCCGTCGTCACCGGGAACACCGGACCGGCGCACCTGGCCGCCGCCGTGGGCACCCCGGTGGTGTCACTGTTCGCCCCGGTGGTGCCGGCGATCCGCTGGGCGCCCTACAAGGTCCCGCTGGAGCTGCTCGGTGACCAGCATGCACCTTGCCGGCTCAGCCGTGCCCGCATCTGCCCGGTTCCCGGGCATCCCTGCCTGTCCAATGTGGCCCCGGAAGATGTGCTGGAGGCCGTACAGCGGCTGACCCGCGATGTGACGTACCTGTCCGCCCGGAGAAAGACGAGGAACGCATGAAGATTCTGCTCTGGCATGTCCATGGTGGCTGGACCGACGCTTTTGTGCGCGGCCGCCACGAGTACCTGCTGCCCGCCACGGCCGAGGGCGGCGCGTGGGGGTTGGGCCGCGCCGGCCGCGACTGGCCGCAGTCGGTGCGGGACGTGGAGCCGGGCCGATTGCGCGACGAGGAACCCGATGTGGTGGTGCTGCAGCGGCCCGAGGAGATTGAGGAATGCGAGCGGCTGCTCGGCCGCCGGCCGGGACGGGACATTCCCGCGGTGTTCCTGGAACACAACACGCCCAAGGGCGATGTGCCCAACTCGCTGCATCCGCTGGCCGACCAGCAGGACATGACGATAGTGCACGTCACCCACTTCAACGAGTTGTTCTGGGACTGCGGAACGGCCCGGACCACCGTGATCGAGCACGGCATCGTGGACCCCGGCAAGCTCTACACCGGAGAACTGGAACGCCAGGGCGTGGTGGTCAACGAACCGGTACGCCGCTGGCGCGTCACCGGGACGGACCTGCTGCCGGCTTTTGCGCAGGCAGGGCCGCTGGACGTGTTCGGCATGGGAACCGACCAGTTGGCCGCTGCCACCGGTCTGGGCCCTGACCAGCTGCGCGTCCGGGGAGATCGGCCAACCCACCTGCTGCACGCCGAGCTGGCCCGCTGCCGCCTTTACCTGCACCCGCTGCGCTGGACGTCGCTGGGCCTGGCGCTGCTGGAAGCCATGCATCTGGGCATGCCGGTAGTGGCGCTGGCCACTACGGAGGCGGCCCGGGCGGTTCCACCGGAAGCGGGGGCCATCTCCACTGATGTGGACCAGCTGCGCCGCGAAGCCGCCCGCCTGCTGAAGGATCCGGACGAGGCGGCGGCACGCGGCGCCGTCGCGCGCGAGGCGGCGCTGCAGAACTACGGGCTGCAGGCATTCCTGGACAACTGGGACAGCCTGCTGGCCGAGACCACCACACGTACCGGACGGGCCATGGCCGCCAACGAGAGGAGAGAGCCGTGAGGATATCGATGGTTTCCGAACATGCCAGCCCGCTGGCCGCGCTGGGCGGGGTGGACGCCGGCGGCCAGAACGTGCACGTGGCTGCCCTCTCCGCAGCGTTGGCCCGCCGCGGGCACAGCGTGAGCGTCTACACCCGCCGCGATGATCCGTTGCTGCCGGCCCGCGTCACCATGCGGCCCGGGGTGGAAGTGGTCCACATCAACGCCGGCCCGCCGGAACCGGTCTCCAAGGACGAGTTGCTGCCGTTCATGGGCCAGCTGGCCGACGGCATCAGCGCCGATTGGGCGGAGAACCCGCCGGACGTGGTGCACGCCCACTTCTGGATGTCCGGCGTCGCTGCCCTTGATGCAGCTCGCCGCGCGGGCAGCTGCCGGGTGCCGGTGCTGCAGACTTTCCACGCGCTTGGCACCGTGAAGCGGCGCCACCAGGGCGCCCAGGACACCAGCCCGGCACAGCGTGCCTGGCTGGAACCCCTGGTGGGCCGCGACGTGGACCGCATCATCGCCACCTGCTCAGACGAGGTGTTCGAGTTGGCGGCCATGGGCATCCCGCGCAGCAAGGTGTCCATCGCCCCCTGCGGCGTGGATGTGCGACTCTTTACCGCCGACGGCGAGGCCGAACCGCGCGGCCGCACCCACCGGATTGTCACGCTCGGCCGGCTGGTTCCGCGCAAGGGCATCGATCTGGCGGTGCGCGCCCTGCGGCTGCTCAAGGACCAAGGCATCGACGACGTCGAGCTGCTGGTGGTCGGCGGGGCCGCCGGCGCGGCGGGGCTGGCGGCCGATCCGGAAGCCCAGCGGCTGCGCGGCTTGGCCCGGGAGCTCGGCGTGGAAGACCAACTGGTGCTGCGCGGCCAGCTGTCGCAGACCGAAATCCCGCCGGTGCTGCGCGGCGCCGACGTGGTCATCTGCGCCCCGTGGTACGAACCGTTCGGGATTGTCCCGCTGGAAGCGATGGCCTGCGGTGTTCCGGTGGTCGCGGCCTCGGTCGGCGGCCTGATCGACACCGTGGTGGACCGGAAGACCGGTCTGCACGTGCCGCCGCGGGACCCGCAGGCAGTGGCGGACGCCGTCGCCGAGCTGTTGGCGAATCCGGAGTTGCGCCGGGAACTGGGCAAAGCCGGGCAACAGCGCGTCCGCACCCGCTACTCCTGGGACCGGGTGGCCGCGGACACCGAAAAGGCCTATCACCTGGCGGTTAACCAAGGGTCCAGCGCAGTCGCCGTCGGAGCCCGGCAACTCGAAGGAGAAGCACTGTGAAACGCGCAGTAACGGACGGCCGCCCAACCACCGCCGGCACCGGTGCGCCGACCGCTGCCGTGCCGCGCGCCTCGGCCCGCACCGACGCCTATCTCCGGCCAGGCCCCGCACTCGTCCCGGTGCCGCCGGTCCCTGAACGGCACACCGGAACCGAGGCGGTGGACGCGGTGCTGGCGCACCTGCAGGCCGTGGAGCCCGCGGTGGAATCGCTGCGCGCCCAGGCCGGGCAACTGGCCGGCTGGGGGACCGAGCTGGCCCGGCGGCTGCTCGCCGGCGGGCGGCTGCTGGCGGCCGGCAACGGCGGTTCCGCGGCCGAAGCCCAGCACCTCACCGCGGAACTGGTGGGCCGCTTCGAGGGCGAACGGCAGGCATTCTCCGCCATCTCACTGCACGCGGACACTTCGGCTGTCACGGCGATATCGAACGACTACGGCTACGACCATCTCTTCGCCCGGCAGGTGCTGGGCCACGGACGGGCCGGCGACGTGCTGCTCCTGCTGACCACCAGCGGCAAGAGCGAGAACCTGCTCCGGGCGGCCGAGGCTGCCCGCGACATTGGCATCACCAGCTGGGCGCTGACCGGCAGCGCACCGAATCCGTTGACCAGGCTCTGCGACGACTACGTGGCCGTGGACGCGCTGCCTGCGAATGTGCAGGAGGGCCACCTGATGGCGCTGCACGCGTTGTGCCGGGCCTTCGACGCCGAGGTGGCGCGGCACGCGAACTCCACCGCAGACGCAGAACGGGGCCCACACAGCGGGGTGGCCCGGTCATGAGGATTGTAGTGGTGGGCGACGTCCTGCTGGATGCCGATGTGGAAGGGGCAGCGACCAGGCTGAGCCCGGACGGACCGGTCCCGGTGGTGGACGCTGCCGAAACGACGTACCGTGCCGGGGGAGCGGGGCTGGTTGCCCGGATGCTGGCCCGTGACGGCCGGGACGTCCTCCTGGTCACGGCACTGTCCGACGACGATGCCTCCTCGCGGCTGCGCGATACCTTGGACGGGATCCAGGTGGTCGCCGGACCGTCCGGCGCGCCGACCCCGGTGAAGACCCGCATCCGCGCCGGCGGCCAATCAGTGGTCCGGGTGGACGAGGGCTGCGCCCCCGCCCCGTTGCCGGTTCCGACCCCGGACATGCTTGACGCGCTTGGAACGGCCGACGCCATCATCGTGGCAGACTACGGCCGCGGTCTGGCAGCTACACCCGCGCTGCGCGATGCGCTCGCTCCGCTGGTGCACCAGATTCCGGTGGTCTGGGACCCGCACCCGGCCGGCCCGGATCCGGTCGAGGGCGTGGCTGCCGCGACGCCGAACCTACCGGAGGCGCTGCGGATGGTCGGACTCGCGAAGGGCGGCACCGGCGAAGCAGCGCTCGCCGCCGCCGAACTGCGCTCGCGCTGGAACAGCCGCGCCGTCGTCGTCACGCTGGGCGAGGAAGGGGCGATAGTCCAGCAGGACGGCGAACTGCCGCAGGCGATTCCCGCCCCCGCGGCGGAGGCGGCCGATACCTGCGGCGCAGGCGACCGGTTCGCCGCCTCGCTGGCGGTGGGCCTGGCCTCCGGGCTCGCGCTGAACGCCTCGGTGGAGGACGCCGTTGGGCAGGCGGCGGCCTTCCTCGCCGCCGGCGGCGTGGCCTCGTTGCGCGAAGATATCGCGCCGGTCCAGCTGCACGGGCCCGGCGTGGATGCCATGCGGGTTGCCGCCCAGACGCGCGAAGTCGGCGGCACGGTGGTGGCGACCGGAGGCTGCTTTGACCTACTGCACGCAGGCCACGCCAGAACGCTGGCGGCCGCACGGAAGCTGGGGGACTGCCTGATCGTCTGCCTCAATTCGGACGATTCGGTCCGCCGGCTGAAGGGTGAGGAACGCCCGATCATGAACCAGGAGGACCGCGCTGAACTGCTGCTGGCCCTGGAGTGCGTGGATGCCGTGCTGGTCTTCGATGAATCCACTCCGGAAACGGCGCTGGAACGGCTGCGTCCGGACATCTGGGTCAAGGGCGGCGACTACACCGCCGACCAGCTGCCCGAAGCCCGGCTGCTGCAGTCGTGGGGCGGTCAGACCGTCACCGTGCCCTACTACCCGGCCCGTTCCACCACCGGTCTGGCCGCAGCGCTGGCGAAGGTCGGCTGAGGCCACCGGAGCATCAACCACGGAGCGTCATCCATCCTGTGGCGAGAAGGGCGGATCCCGGGGTTCCCGGATGCTTTCTCTCCACCGATAGCCCCGGCGGGAAACCGCCATCTCGAACCTGAGGAGGAAAACATGAGTATTGCAGCAACCAATCCCGGCCGTGTCCTGGTTACCGGCGGAGGATCCGGACTGGGAGCCGCCGTGGTGGAAGCGGTCCTGGCGGCCGGCGGCACCCCGGTGGTGCTGGACCGCGACGTGAGCCGGGTGGGCCAGGCCAAGAGCGTGGAGGTCGACGTCGCCGACCGCACCGCCGTCGAAGCAGCCGTGCAGCAGGCCGCCGACACGCTTGGCGGGCTGGACGCCGTGGTGACCGCCGCCGGCATTGACCGCTGCGGACGTCTGGAGGACGTCCCCGCCGAGGAATGGGAAAAGGTCATTGGGGTCAACCTGATGGGTACTGTCTCGGTGGTGCGGGCGGCCCTGCCGCACCTGATGTCCTCGCACGGACGGGTGATCACGGTGGCCTCGTCGCTGGGGATCAAGGCCGTCTCCGACGCCACCGCTTACTGCGCCTCCAAGTTCGGCGTAGTGGGTTTCAGCCGCGCGCTGGCGGCCGAAACGCGCGGGCAGGTCGGCGTCACCACGATGATTCCGGCGGGCATGAAGACCAGGTTTTTCGATGACCGCACCGAGCAGTACAAGCCGCGGGACGACTCCCGGCTCAACGACCCGGAACGGGTGGCCGATGCCATCATCTTCGCGCTCTCACAACCGAAGGGCTGCGAAGTGCGTGAGATGGTCATTTGCCACGAAGAAGAAGACTCGTGGCCCTAAGCTGACGGAGATCCGCGTAGACATCTTCTGCGCGGATCTCCCGCGTCAGCGAGAACTGATGGCTGCAGCGTTCAGCCGTCCAGCCCACTTGGGTCAGATCCGCCCCGCACGCCGGACAGTTCGTCATCCAGGACATGTGGACCCGGTGCATGGTCCGGCCCAGCGCCCCGGCCATGATCATGTTCCCGGCCCAATAAATGCCGACCGTCGGTGTGCCGACGGCCTGGGCCAGATGCCGCGGCCCGCTGTCGTTGCCCACCATCACGTCGCTGGCCCGTAGCAGTGCGGAGAGCTCGTCCAGGCCCAGCCTGCCGGCCACGGAGCTGATGCTGCCGCCGCCGGATCCGGCTGTCTCGCGGCCGCGTTCCACCACTTCGTCGGCCAGTGCGACGTCGGACCGGTCGCCCACCACCAGGACCTGGCACCCGTCGTCGGCCGCCCAGGCAGCCACCTGGCCAAAGTACGACGCCGGCCACCGCCGCCGTTCGTCGGTTGCACCTGGATGGATGGTCACCAGCGAGGGCCGGCCGTCGTCGAGCAGCCCGGCCAGCAACGCCTCTTCGTCGTGCAGCGGCTCCAGCTCCGGCTGGAGCGCGGCCGGGGCCGCGCCGGCCAGGCCCACCACCTCCAGCGCCCGCAACACCTCGTGTTGGTAGTAGAGGTACGGGATGGTCCGCTCGAGCGCCGCCGCGTCTTCGGTCCGGGTACCTACAGTGTGCTGGGCGCCCAGTTCCAGCAGGAACGGGTTCGAATTCCGGCCGCCGCCGTGCAGTTGCACCGCCAGGTCGAATTGCTCGCCGCGCATCCGCTGCTGGAACTGCGCCACAGCCTGCGGGTCCTCCGGTCCCGGCCGGACGCCGTGCGCGAACGGCAGCGGCTCTACCCGGTGCACCGGGCTGGGCCTGCCGCGGAACAACGCTGCGTGGGCCTCGGTGCCTAAAAGGGTCAGGGTCGCCTCCGGATAGGCGGCAGCGAGCGACTCAAGGGCAGGGACCGAAAACAGCACATCGCCCAGGCCGCCGCCGCGGAGTACCGCAATTTTCCGTACGTCCTCGAAGGGCTGCAGCACCGGTCCGATTCCGATCCCGTGCCTGGCCTCGGTGCTCAGCCGCTGGTCGCCGAAAGCGGCGCCGCCTGTAGGGGAATCTGTCATCTCGACCTCCTGGATCCACGCCCGCGGCAGCCAATTCATGTCGGCTCCGGGGTTTCATCACTGCAGCAGTTTCGGGGCTTCCCTGTCTCCCACAGCCCCCATACGTCCCGCCCACGGGAGCCCCGCCGTGAAATTCACCCTAAGGCGCTTCCGGGTCGCTGGCCAGAGCCCGCAACCCTCTTGGAGCTGCTCGCGGCCCGCCGGAACCTTGTTCCGCCGCGGAGGAAACCGAGGACGCGGCGACGGAATCCGGCTTCGGCTGGGACTGTCTGAAAGCGCGCAGCGAGGGGTAGGAATCCAGTACCACGCGATGCGGCAGGCGTTGCTGTTGGCGGGGAATCCCCGCGGCGGGCAGCGCACCGGCGTTGCGTGAACGTGGACCTAAACCAGAGACCAGCGGGCCGGCCTTGGCCCTGCCTTGGACGGGAGGAGCGATATGACCACCGATTCCGATACTGCCCGGGACATTGTCTCGCTGGAGGTGTACGACCCCAGGGACGGCAGCCTGGTGGGAGCGCTGGAGGAAGCAACCCCCGACGAGGTGCGCGCCGCCGTCGCCTCCGCCAAAGCAGCCCAACCCGGCTGGGCCGGCACCGATGCTGCCGCCCGCGGTGAACTGCTGGAAGCCGCCGCCGCAGCATTGCAGGAACACGCCGCGGAACTTGCCGAGCTGAACGCGCGCGAAACCGGCCGGCCCGAACACGAAGCCCTGGAGGGCGTCATGGCCGGGGCGGGAACGCTGCGGCAGTACGCGCAGTTGGGTCCGGTGCACCGCGGCCGCAGCCTGCGCGGCGGTCAACTGGCCGTCGACTACACCGTCAGCGAACCGCGTGGCGTGGCAGTGGTGCTGACGCCGTGGAACGATCCGGTGGCGGTGGCCGCCGGGCTGCTGGGCGCGGCGCTGGCGACCGGCAACACGGTGCTGCACAAACCCAGCGAACGCTGCCCGCATCTGGGCGAACTGCTGGGCCGGATTTTCTCCGACGTGCTGCCCGCGAAGGTCATGACCACACTGAACGGCGGACCGGCAGTGGGTGCCGCGCTGGCCAGCAACCCGGACGTAGACGTCATCGCGCACGTGGGCTCCAGCCTCACCGGCGCCAGGATTGCCCGGGCCGCAGCCCTCACCGGTGCCCATGTCATCCGGGAGAACGGCGGCAATGATCCGCTGGTGGTGGACGACGGCGTAGACCCCGTGTGGGCGGCCGAACAGGCAGCCATAGGTGCGTTCACCAACAGCGGGCAGATCTGCACCTCGGTGGAACGCATCTATGCGCACCGCTCCGTCGCCGAGCGGTTCTGTGAAGCGCTCGTCGCCGAGGCCCGCAAGCGCAACACGGAACGCCTGATGGCCCCGCTGGTGGACCGCCGGCTGAGGGACAGCGTCCACGCGCAGGTGGCCGAAGCGCTCGCGCTCGGCGCAACCGCAGCCGAAGGCGGTGCGGTGCCCGAAGGCCCCGGCGCGCACTACCCGGCCACCGTCCTGCTGAACTGCGCGGACCACATGGCCGTGATGCAGGAGGAGACTTTCGGCCCGGTGGCCCCGGTCCAGGTGGTGGACAGCTTCGATGACGGGCTGCGGCTCGCGGCGGAAGGCCGGTACGGCCTGGCCGCGAACGTCCTGACAGCGGACATGGAACATGCCCACCGCGCCGTGGCAGCGCTCCAAGTCGGCACCGTCAAGGTCAACGCGGTTTTCGGCGGCGCGCCCGGTGGTTCCGCCCAGCCCCGCAGGGCCAGCGGCCACGGTTTCGGCTACGGGCCTGAACTGCTGGACGAGTTCAGCGCAGTCAAAGTGGTCCATCTCGGCCTGCCCGGCGGAGCACGGCCATGAGCACCCCCTTGTCGGATGTTTCCGGACTGGCCGGCTGGCTGCCTGCCCGGCTGGCCGAGGCCGCACCGCAGGTCACCGTGGTGGGCGACGTGATGCTGGACGGCTGGTTCAGCGGACGGATCGAACGGTTCTGCCGGGAGGCGCCGGCACCGGTAGTGGACATGGCCAAACGGGAGTATGCCCCGGGCGGCGCCGCCAACACGGCCATGAATCTGGCCGCCCTCGGCGCGCGGGTGCGCATGGTTGGCTTGATTGGACCGGACGACGCCGGACGGCAGTTGCGTACGCTGCTTCAGGAAGCGGGGGTGGACACCTCGGGGCTGGTGGAACACGGAGACGTCCTGACCACCACCAAGTACCGCATCATCGGCGGCGACCAGATCATGCTGCGCCTGGACGAGACCATGGAGCGGGTCCCCGAAGCCGCCCAGGAGCGGCTGGCTGCGGCCGTGCCTACTGCCCTGGCCGGCAGCGACGCCATGGTGGTTTGCGACTACGGCACCGGCGGGTTGGGCGATGCTGTCCGCAGCGTGCTGGCCCGGGACCGCGGCGGCAGACTGCTGGTGGTCGATGCCCACGACCCGTCGCTCTGGTCGGGGATAACACCGGATCTCGTCACGCCCAACGCCGCTGAAGCTGCCGGTCTGCTGGGTGTGACGCTGGACCCGGACACCGACCGGGCTGCCGCAGTGGCCGCCCATGCAGGCAAACTGTTGCAGGCAACCGGGGCGGGGGCCGCCGTCGTCACGCTGGACAAGGACGGCTCCCTCCTGTTAATGCACGACGGCGGAACCCACCGAACGTGGGCAAGCCCGGTTACCGAGAAGCAGGCCTCGGGGGCGGGCGACACCTACGTGGCGTGCCTGACCCTGGCTCGGGCCGCAGGCCTGCCGTTGAGTACCAGCCTGGACTTGGCTCAAGCGGCCGCCGATGTGGTGGTGCACCGGCGAGGCACCTCGGTCTGCAGCACCATGGACCTGGCCGCGCACCTGGGAACCTTCTCAGATGCAGCACTGGACGCGGAAGAGCTTGGACAGGCGGTGGCGGCCGAGCGGGCGGCGGGGCGGCGGATTGTGCTGACGAACGGATGTTTCGACGTGCTGCACCGCGGCCACACCCGCTACCTGACCCAGGCCAAACAGCTGGGCGATGTGCTGGTGGTGGCGTTGAACAGCGACGCGTCCGCGCGCCGGCTGAAGGGGCCCGACCGGCCGATCAACGCGGCAGCGGACCGGGCCGGCATCATCGCTGCGCTCAGCTGCGTGGATTACGTGACCGTCTTCGACACGGACACGCCCATTCCGCTGATCGAAGCCATCCGGCCGGATATCTACGCGAAGGGCGGGGATTATTCGCCGGAGATGCTCGAGGAGACGGCGGTGGTGGAGGCCTGCGGTGGCGAGGTCTGCATCCTGGATTACGTCGCCGACCATTCCACCACGGCTGTGGTCCGGCGCATCCGAGGCTCGGCGCCTTCGGCAGGAACAGGCTCGCCGCAGGCCGCAGGAGCCGATCCGGCATGAGCCGCAGGAGTGCGGGCAGCTGGGCCCTGCCACCCCCGGATCCCTGGCCCGAGCTGGAGGTGCTGGTGCCCAGTTACGGCCGGGAGGCGGAACTGGCCGTGACGCTTTCCGGGCTGGCGGCCCAGGACGGCCCGGCGTTCTCGGTGGTGATCAGCGATCAGTCCGATGGAGCGCCAGCCTGGGAGCATCCGGCTGTCGCTGCGATGACCAGAGTGCTGGAGGCCCAAGGCCGGCCGGTCCGGCTGGAACAGCACCTGCCCCGGCGCGGCCTCGCCGAGCAGCGCGACTTCTTGCTCAGCCTGGCTACCGCCGAACTTGTGCTGTTCTTGGATAACGACGTGTGGCTTGAACCGGGCATGTTGGCGCGGATGACCGCGGCCATCCGGCAGGAAGGCTGCGGGCTTGTTGGAGCGGCCGTGCAAGGCATGTCCTTCCTGGACGATGTTCGCCCGGGGGAGCAGGAACCCTTTGAGCTGTGGGACGGCCCGGTGCTTCCCGAGCGCATCCGCCGCTCCGACGAACGATTCGCCCGCTGGCAGCTGCACAACGCGGCGAACCTGACGCACATCGCCGCGGAGTTGGGGATTCCCGACGGCGGCTGGCGGCTGTACAAGATCGCTTGGGCGGGCGGCTGCGTGCTGTACCGGAGGGACGCCTTGCTGGACTGCGGCGGCTTCGAGTTCTGGCGGGAGCTGCCACCGGGCCACGCCGGCGAGGATGTAGTGGCCCAACTAAAGGTCATGGAACGCTATGGCGGCGCCGGCATCCTGCCCTCCGGCGCCGTGCACCTGGAATCACCGACCACTGTCACCGACCGTTCCACCGAAGCCGCGGACGTGGTCCTGCGCGAATAAGCGGTGACTCCCGGAGTCGCCGCGCCGCTCGTCCAACGCCGCCCGGCCAACGCCGCCCGTCCAACGCAACCCTTCCTCAACAGCCAGATCTCGTCGCCCTCGAGTGCCGCCTCTTTTCGGGATTCCGGGCCTCAGTGCCCTCAAGCGCGGCCAATGATCCGAAAATACCTTGCCTGCATCCCCAAGCACCGGTCCCTGTCCTAGAACGGTGGCGGGTCCTGCTGTTGGCTTGTCGGCGGTGGGTCCTGCTGGGTCGTGAGCGGTTCGACGTGCCGGCGTTGGTCCTCGGGGAGGGCGGCGGCGACGGAGGGCGGGTAGTGCGGTTGGCCGGGAGGGTCGTTGTCTTCGCCGGGACGCTCGGTGTAGGTCCGGGCGGCCGGGGTGGTCACTTCGAACACCCCGGGTGCGGGCTGTGCCATGGTCCAGCCCGCGTTGGTTTTCAGCCGGTGGTGGGTTTCGCAGGGCGGGCCGAGGTTCCCGGCGTCGGTTGCGCCCTGAGCGCCGTCCGCGCGGAAGGCCTGGGTGTGGTCGATCTGGCAGGCCTTGCCGTGTTTGCGGCAGCCGGCGAACGGACACACCTCGTCCCGTTTCCGCACCATCCGGGCCAGGTCCGCCGGCGGCTTGTACCGGGTGCGGCCGTAGGAGAGCCTGGCCCCGGTCTCCGGGTGGGTCAGGACCCGGTAGAACGACGTCGCATCCGCGCACAGCTGCCTCGCCGCGTCCGCGGGGATCGGACCGTACCCGTCCAGCGTCGCCGGTTCCTCGCCGAGTCCCAGCAGCGAGAGCACCGGGACGGTGACAGCGGGTTCGGCGTGGATCCCGGCCGCCGGTCCGGTGTCCATCCCCGCGTGGACGAGCAGGTCGGTGAACACGTCGGCCCGCAGCTGCCCGGTGGACCGGGTTTCGCCGTCCTGGCCGCGCAGATGCCGCGCGGCGCGGGTGAGCCGGTCATCGATCGCGGCGGCCTGCTCGGCCGGCAGGTACGCGGTCAGCCACGCCATCCCGTCCGGGGCCGGTTCCACGCCCACGTTCCGGCGCTGCTCCGCGGCGCGGCGGCGCCGGGTGATGGTTTCCGGGTGCGTGCGCTCGCGCAGCCGCCGGGCCATGTCCCGCAGCGACCGCAGCGACCTGCCCTTCACCCTGGCCAGCAGGGTTTGTTCAAACCCGGCGGTGGCCGCCTCCGGCAGGGACCGGCCCTGGGTGACAATGACCGCGGCCTGCTCCCGGTCCAGGTCCCCGGCGGCCATCGCGGCCAGGGTGGCGGGGAACAAGCGGTGCAGGTCCGCGGCCTGGTCCATTCTGGCGCGGGCCCGGTCCTCGGGCAGGCCGAGCAGGCAGCCCAGTTCCTCCGCCGCGGAGGTGGCGGCCAGCAGCTGCCGCTGCTTCAAGGTGGTGCAGCCCGGCCCCGGCGGCGGCAGCTGCGCCAGCGCGCTCTGCCCCAGCCGCGCTTCCAGTGCCACCTCCCGGCCGTCCAGCCAGCACCGCACCCGCTGCACCGCGGCCAGATGCTCCACCGTCTCCTGATACCCCAGGCCATCCGTTTCGGAGCCGGTCAGGGTGGCCAGCAGCACCGCCGGCTCCGCGCCCGCCACCAGTGTTTGAAGGCGTTCGGCGTAGTAGTCCGCGTTCGCTTTCGAATCGAACAAACCCTCCGGCAGCCAGCAGCCCTCGGGCAGGTTCGGCAAATCCGCGAACTCCGCCGGCACCGGCCCCACCCCCGGCGGCCGGTCGAAGGCGTCGTCGAGGTCCCGCGGCTCGAAGTCCTGGCGGTAGGCCCGGTTCCCCTGGTCGAGCTCCTCCTCCGGGGCCGGCGGGATCTCCAGCCCCGCGTACGGGTCCGGGCCCGGCTCGAACACCGGCTCCGCCCACCGCTCCGGTGCCGGCACCGGTTCCTTCCGGGCCGGCTTCATCCGCGCCAGAATCGCCGCGATCGCCGCCTCACGCTCCTCCTGCGACGGCAACCGCCGGCCCTGCCCGGAGACCGGTTCCCGCTCCGCGTTCTCCTCCATGACCCCACTCAACCAGCTACCTACGACAATTTGGCGGCAAGAAAGTGAGGGTGGGGATATAAAAGCGTCGGGCCTTGAGGGTGGCAAGATCCGGGGGTGGCAGCAGAAGTGGCGACCGGGAAGATTCGGGGGCGGCAGCGGAAGTTGCGGTCGGCAGATTCAGGATCGCAGTGGAAAGAAGCGCGTGGAAGATCCGGGGCGGCAGCGGAAAGCGGAGCCCAAGGAACCCGAGGGACGGAGAACATTTAGGGAGGCAGTCGCAGCGGTGTGGGGGACCTTCACTGCAGCGCCGGACTCGGGACGGCCTAGTGGCTATTCGTGGTCCTGCCAGCCGTCGCTCTCCGTGTAGCTGGCGACCAAGGTGCCCGCTCCCGGCAGCATTGAGTCGTCGGGATCGTCGAAGAGCCGTGCCTGGTCCGCCTTGCTGTGGGACAGGATGGACTCCGCAGCTTCTTTGGCCTCCGTCAAGGACGCACCGAACACCTCGGTCCGGACGGGCAGGTTATCGGTGCTGATGACGTCGGCATCGGTTTCGCTCAGCGGCACCGTATAGCCGCGCTGCTCTTCGCTGACCGGAAACTCGAAGTTCCCTTCGTCCGGGTCGGCCGGAATGACATACTCCACGTAATAGGACATGGTGGTACTCCCTTCAGCATTGGTCTGCTTCGAGCTCGTCGCGCGGCTAGTTCGTCGAAAGCTATCACCCATCCGGCCGTTGTCCTACAGGATGGCATGGGGCGCGGATGCCTCCAGAGTGAGTTCCTTCCACCCCTATCTGGTAACGCTTATTTGGATGCTGTACTCGGGGCAGGACCCATCGCGGCAGTCGTCCATCGAGCTGCCGGCGACGTGGACGGTCGTCTTACCCGCCGGGGTGTCTGCAGGAATAGTGAACGGCTGGCTAAAGGACCCATCCGGCTTAACTGTCGTTGCGACCGCCCGGCCGACGGGGCCGTGGTCATCGATTACTTGCAGTGAGTAGGTCTTAGAAAGTGAGTAGGTCTTGGAATCCGGGTACCCCAGATCACAGCTTGCAGCCCCTGCAGATACCGTCAGTGTTCCGCCAGCTCGGACCGATTCCTTGTCGATCCTGAGCGCGGCCGGACCGCAGTCGTTGGTACAGGAGGTCAATGCAACGGCCGCAAAGACTGCAGAGACGGCGACGCCGGGAAAGCTGTGCCTCCAGAAAATTTCCCAACACCTCCGGATCGCACGCTGCGCCTGAACTCTAGTCTTCAACGGGTGCGGCGTCGGTGGTCATGGCGGTGGGGCAGCGGTGATTTCGACGTCGGTGCTGCCGCCTTCCGTGACGAGGAATGCTGCGCTGGTTCCGGTGAAGTTCGCTCCAACCCCTCCGGGGTCGGTGCAGTAGGTGGCGAGGTTGTTTTGGCCCGCAGGCAGTTCCAGCACCGTGGTGCCGCTTTCGTTTGCCTCAAAGGGCAACGCCACGCCGCTGCCGGCGATGGAGTTTTCGGCCGCCGACAGGCCGACAGTGGAGCCACCAATGAGCTTGCAGACGTAGGCGCCGTGGCCGCGCTGGCCGAGGGTGCCGCCGGCACCGGCAACGATCCGGGCCTTGGCCGCGCCAATGGGCCGGCTCCCTGGGGAGGAGTTGCCGGAGAAAGGCCCGCCCGGCGTCGAGGCGCTTCCGGATGAAGCCGTTTCTGGCGTCAAATCGCTCCCGGCGGACGTTGCGTCAGGCGTCGAGGTGCTGTCGGTCAATTCCCGTTCGGCCGGGGGCGGCACTGTTGCCTCGTCCACGCCCGCGGAGCAGCCGGTCAAGGCAGCGAGCAGGACGGCAGCGGTCAGCAGCGGCAGGGCCCGTTCCATAAAGCGATCCTGTCCGGACCACCTTGGATTTCCCTTGCATCATTAGGCGAGCACCGCCGTCGTCGTTAGACTGACAACTGCGTAAGGGAGTATCCCCCTGCGCTGCAGCCGTCAACACGTAGGGCACCGACGCCCGGCCGGCTGCAGCGACCGGCAGTGCCGGAGGAGAGACTTGCGGCCTATACCGCTACCCGCTTACGAAAGGGAAACATGAGCGTTTCTCCCCTGATCTGGGGCATCACGATCGTTGTCATCCTCGCGTTGCTCGCGTTCGACTACTTCTTCCACATCCGCAAGGCGCATGTGCCGTCGCTGAGGGAAGCCGCCATCTGGTCCGCCCTGTATGTGGGCATTGCCATCGTCTTTGGCATTCTGGTTCTGATCTTCGGCGGCGTGGAGATGGGCTCCGAGTACTTCGCCGGCTACATCACGGAAAAGGCGCTCTCGGTTGACAACCTGTTCGTCTTCCTCATCATCATCGCCAGCTTCGCCGTGCCGCGCGAAGACCAGCAGAAGGTGCTGCTGTTCGGGATCGTCTTCTCGCTGATCGCGCGTACCGGGTTCATTTTCCTCGGCGCGGCGCTGATTAACTCCTTCGCGTGGGTGTTCTACCTCTTCGGCCTGATTCTGATCGTGACGGCCGGCAACCTGCTCAAGCCCAGCCACGGCGGCGATGAAGCGGACAACTTCATCATCCGGACGGCCAAGCGCTTCTTCCACACCACCGACTACTACGACGGCGACAAGCTGTTCACCATCCAGAACGGCAAGCGTGCCCTGACCCCGATGCTGCTGGTCATGGTGGCCATCGGCGGCACGGACATCCTGTTCGCGCTGGACTCCATTCCCGCGATCTTCGGCCTGACGCAGAACGTTTACATCGTCTTTACCGCCACGGCGTTCTCGCTGATGGGCCTGCGCCAGCTGTACTTCCTGATCGACGGCCTGCTGGACCGGTTGATCTACCTGTCCTACGGGCTGGCAGCGATCCTGGCCTTCATCGGCGTGAAGCTGATCCTGCACGCACTGCACGAGAACAACCTGCCGTTCGTCAATGACGGCAACCCGGTGCCGGTCGTCGAGATCTCGACCGGACTCTCGCTTACCGTGATTGTCGGCATCCTGGTGGTCACCGTTGTCGCCTCGCTGCTGAGCAAGGCCGGCAAGGCGCAGAACGCCATTAATAACGCCCGCCGCCACGCGCTCAACTACATCGACCTCTCCTACACTGCGGACAAGGCAGAGCGCGAACGAATCTACGGACTGCTGGTGGAGGAAGAACGCCAGATCGAGCAAATGGAGCCGAAGTACCGTAACAAGGCCAAGGACGTGGACAAGATCCGCGAACAAGTGGCTGAAGCACACCGCCAGCATGCGGAGTACCAAAGGGGCTAACCGACCAGATCCGGAGGGGCCGGCCAGACCCGGAGGGGCACGACGGCCCCTCCGGATCCGGCCACGGAGGAACCATGGCTGATGAACGCAGGACCGGCGGGCAGTCCGGCAACCCGCTGATGATGGGCCTGATTTTCGGGATCCTGCTTGGCGTGGTGATCTCCTCGGTGACCGGCCAATGGTGGTGGCTTGCCCTTGGCGTGGCCTTGGGCGCCGCCGTCAGCGGGGGCCGGGCCGCGGCCCTGAGGAGGGGCCACGGGCAGGGCCCGGACAGCGAAAATCCGCACCCGGGCAGCCGCTGACCCACGGCGGATACGGGCCTTGTGAACCGATTGGGCGGGGCGGTGCGGGACAAGTTCTGCACCCCCTTCAAGGGCAAAACTTCCGGTGCTACGGTGAGGGCTACTGATCAAGAAAACCCGCATTTCCTATCGCCCGGGAAGGTGATCACGATGGCCGAGCAGGTCAACACGACCCACGCAGCGAACAAGAAGTACGCGGAGCTGTGCAAGAAGCCGGGACCGTGGATTACGGTCTATGTGGATGCCAGTGCCGGGACCGTGGAAGCGCTCCGCGCGGGGGATGTGCTGCCGGAGAGACTGCGTGAATCGCTCGAAAAGCAAGGCGCCGCGAAAGCGGACATACGGGCCGTCATCGACGCCGTGTCCCCGGCCACCGGCATGCCGTCGCCGGTCAGCCGCTACGTGCTGGTGCGCGGCGGCGAGGCGGAAGTCAACGAGGTGCTTCCGGGTGCGTTGTCCGGGCCCGAAGTTGTCGAAGCCGGTCCGATCCCGAACCTTGTGCCGCTGTTGAAGGCGCGCGGCGAGGACTTCCCGTATGTTGTGGCAGAGGTTGGCCGGGACGGCGGTGAAGTCCATCTGCAGTACGCGCGCCGAAACGGCGTGGCGGAAACGAGGATGGTGGAAGGCGACCGGGAGAACCTGACCAAGATCCCCGGCGGCGGGTGGTCGCAGGGCCGCTACCAGCACCGCACGGAGGAAATCTGGCGCAGGAACGCCGATGAGATCGCGGCCGAGATCGATCGCGTGGTGCAGGCCAGCAAGGCGCGGCTGTTGATTATCGCGGGGGACATTCGGGCCCGTGAGCTGGTGGTTGAGCAGCTCTCCGAAGCCAGCCGGGCAATTGAGTCCACCTTCGAATCGCATACCCGAACCGGCGGCGCCGACAAGGAAGCGCTCCGCGCCGAAATCGCCGCCCGGGTGGCGCACGTCTGGACCGAACAACGCAAAGCCATCCTGAACCGGCTGGCCAACCAGACCGGACAGGCCCACCCGGAATGGACCGTGGGTTTGGGCGAGTGTATCCGCGCGCTGCAGCAGGCGCAGGTGGGAACACTGATCATGAACGACAACGCGCTCGCCGATCACCACGTGAACGTGCTGAACGCAGAGCCTTGGATTGCCACCGCCGGCGAGCAACCGGTCAACGGCGAGCTGCTGGCCAAGATCCCTGCACCGGCGGCGCTGGTGCGGGCCGCGGCGCTGACCTACGCCCGGGTAACCATGGTCCCGGAAGGTGCGCTGCCGGGAGGGAAGAACATTGCGGCACTGCTTCGCTGGCCCACCGGTCCGGATGTGCCGCGGGGCTAGCGGGGTCGCAGAGCCGCGGTTGGCCAGCGGCCGACCGCCGGCCAACGCCCGAACGGCCCGCCGCTGGCCAACGCTAGAGTGCGCTGGCCCTGAAGCCACCCAGGGCCAGCGCCACGGGCACCGCGGCCGCGGCCGCACCGGCATGCGGGCGGCAGGCCGGCGGGTAAGGCAGCGGCGGACGGACTTCCAGTGCGGCCTGGCCGCTGAAGAGTTCCGGCAGCCGGTAGTCGAAACCTTCGGCGGCATCGAGCAATCCTGCCGCCAAGTGAGCGGCCTCCTCCTGGAAGCCGGTGCGCAGCAGGCCCATCACAATCCACGCTGTGTCCGGGGTCCAGACCGCTCCCGCGCGGCGGCGGGTGGGCCAGTAGCCCGGGTTCGCTGTGGACAGCGTACGGATGCCGTAGCCGGTGAACAACGCCCGGTCCATCAGTCGCGCGGCCACCGTCCGGGTTTCTTCGGCGTCCAGCAGCCCGGTGCCCAGCAGGTGCCCCATGCCTGATCCGATGCCGTCCACCGGCCGGTCCCGGCCGTCCAGTGCCATCGCCGGGTAAGGTCCGGCGTCGTCCGAACACCAGAACCGATCGCGGAAGTTGGCCGCCAGCCGCGACGCGTAGTCCCGCCACTCGTCACCGGCGTTGGCTGCGCCGAAGTAGTCCAGCAGCACCGAAGCCGCGCGGGCCGCCTCGTAGGCATAGGCCTGCAGGTCCGCCGGTGCAACGGTTCCGGTGGCCGTGCTGCCGTCCAGATAGCGGTAGGCGCCGCGGGTGTCCCCGATGCCCTGGTGGGCGGGCCCTTGCAGGGGCGGGACCGGCATCTTCACGAAGCCGTCGCCGTCGGGATCGGCGTCATCGCGCAGCCAATCCAGCGCAGCGTCCAGCTGGGGCAGCAGGTCGCGGACGGCGTCCTCGGGCATGCCGGACTGCCAGGCGTCGTGCAACAGCACGATCCAGAGCAGCGTGGCATCTGGTGAACCGTAGATCACCGGGGGAAGCTCCCGGACCACTGCATCCACGGCCATCGACAGCCGGCGCTGCCGCACTTCCTGCACCATCAGGCCAGGCTGTTCGCCGGTATCTTCCCGCTCCGCTGTGCCCTGCCACCGGGCCACCACACGCAGCGTCCCCTCCGCGATGGTGGAATCGACCGGCAGCAGCAGCCGGGCGGCCACCAACGACTCCCTGCCGTACAACGTCAGGAACCACGGGGCGCCCGCGGCCAGGAAGACGTCGGCCGGGGTATCCCGCGCGGCCATGCGCAGGCTGTTGAGATCGGTCAGTGAACGGTTCATCAGCCGCTGCAGCCGGGAGTCTCCCGCGACGGACGGCGTGCGCAGCACCGGTGCGGAGGCGGCAGTCAGGGGAGCCCCGGCGTCGTCGTAATCAATACTCCAAACGAGGACGACGACGGTGCCCGGCTTGAGCAGTGCCGTCCATTCCAGCCGGACCAAGCTGCCGTCGAAGCCTGCCTCCGCGCCCTCGGCCGTCAGCACCGCGCGCGTACCCTCACGCCAGCTCCACTGGGCCTCGCCGGGCGCCACCGAACCGGCCTCGCCTGCCGCCCCGGCACGCACCTGTTCCAAGGGGATGGCATCCGCCACCAGATCAACCCGGACATGGAGTTTCAGCTCATCGGTGAGCCCGGAGGTGAAGGTCAACGCTTCGGCCAGCCGGCCGCCTTCCACCGCACGAGAGCGGTTCAGGGTCACCAGCGGGTCTGTTCCCTCCGCTGCCGTCCGGATGAAGGAGAGGAAGTCCGCCCGGCCGGCTGACCGTGACTGGGTGGAGATCCAGTCCGGCTCCTGGCCGTTGACCGTGAGCAGGCAGCGGGCCAAGACCCGGTCGTCCCCGAAGTACACGCCCTGCGCCCCATGCCCCCGGATCTGTCCGTGCGGTTCGCTCCATGCTTGGAGCGGAGCCGCAAACACTCCGGTCAGGTCATGCACGTTCGGCTGGCGGTAGACCATGGACTCATCTTGGCAGTATCGGTTGTCGCGGAACAGTCTTTTTCCCGCAGCCGGTTGGCCGCAACGCTTTAGCGGCCGGTACCTCCGGACCCACCGTCCTGCCCGCCCGGCGACCAGGAGAGATGGATCTCCACGCCGTTCTCTGTCTCCTCAATGACCAAGCACAGATCTTCGCCGTACAGCTCCTCGGGCGCTGCTGCGTCGCTTTCACGCTGCTGAACCAGGTCGCTCAGCGCGGCTGCCATGGCCCGGCCCCAGTCATGGGGATTCTTGCTGTTGGCGGCGGCAGAGGCCGTATAGGTGGCGTTCATCCGGGCACCATACATGGCGTTCATCCGGCACCTCCTGACTGCACGATTAGAACCTGCCGCACGACGCTGTGCCGCAGGTCTCACCAGAGTAGCCAGCGGCCTGACCCCGATCCACCTTTTCCCGTACATTACTTATATGTGACGCCAGTCATACCCCACGCGGCAGGAGGTCTTCATGGTGGGCAGCACGGCCGATCGGGCGGAAGAAATGGACAAGGCCGTCCAGAGGGTACGGGACGAGATCCTGTCCGGCGGACTGGCACCTGGCACCCCGGTGAGCGTGTCCGGACTCGCCAGCCGGTTTGGCACCGAAAACGCCCTGATGCACGACGCCGTCGCAGCCCTCGCCGAAGAAGGCCTGATTGAAGCGACCGGGCATGAACACCGCATCGTCACCCTCGGCCCACACCAGGCTGTCCAGCTCCTGGACGTGATGGGCGTGGTGCTGGTGGCGCTGTTCGAACGAGCGGCCCCGAGGTTGTCGCCCGAGGACACCAGCAGAATGGCCACCTTGGCGGATGATCTGCGGACCGCCCTGCAGCACGAAGACATGCTGGCGTCGCACCGTGCCATCGGCGGCCTGGTGGACATCATCCTTCAAGCAGGCGACCATCAGGAACTGCGGGAAGTGAACACCCATGTGCTCGGCCGTTCCCTGGCCCGGCTGCACCTTTTCCAACATGCGATCGCCTATCCCATCTGGACCGACGGCTGGGACGAGACAGTGCAGTACTTGCAGCGCGGCCAGTCCGAGGCTGCCGTGGAAAGGCTCCGCCGGACGTTCTGGATCCTCGCCGAAGAACTGGCGCCGGAGAGTTCGTAGCCGGCCTGCGGGTCTGCCGGGAGGCGGCCCGGTGAGGGGATAAGGTGAAACCCGGCCGGATTGATCCGGCCGTCCCCGCCCGGCCGTTCGACCCCATGGACCAAGCTTGACCTCGACCGCACAACAGACTGCCGATACCCAACCGCGTTCCGAGGACCGCTCCCGCTCCAACCCCAGTCCGGTACCCCGGAAGCCCGGTCCGTTTGCAGGCCGCTTGACCGTGCTCGCCGGCATTCTCTTGCTCGCGCTGAGCCTCCGGCTGGCCGTCTCCGGCGTCTCGCCGGTGCTGGCAGACATGGCCGCGGATCTGCCGTTCGGTACCGCCTCCACCGGAGTGTTGGGCATGCTGCCCACCGCGGCCTTCGCCGCCGCTGGGTTCGCCGTGCCGGTACTGCTGCGGCGACTCGGGTTGGAAGCCCTGCTGTTGGTGGCAATCCTCATGGCCGCGGTCGGCCAACTCGGCCGGGCGATGGCCTCGGACGTGCCGTCGTTCCTGGTCCTGTCCGGCCTGACCATGGCCGGCTACGGCGTCGGCAACATCCTGCTGCCGCCGCTGGTGAAGCGTTATTTCCCCGATCGGATCGGCCTGGTCACGGCGCTCTACGTGACGCTGCTGGCGGTCAGCACAGCGTTCAGCCCGCTGCTGGCCGTGCCGCTTGAGCAGGCCGCCGGCTGGCGTTTCTCGATCGGGGTCTGGGCAGCCGTGAGCGTGGCGGCCCTTGTGCCGTGGTTGGTGACTGCGTGGACGGAGCATTCCCGGCGCAAAATCTCCCGCCTGGTGCTGCAGCCCTACCGCCCCGGCGGTTTGGACCCGCTTCAGCAAGCGCACCGCGACGGCGCACGGCCGCCGATGGGCCATGCCGCGGCGGCCCCGGCGGGTGTTGGCGGCGCGGGTCCAGCCGGTCCCGCGCCCGGTGCCGCAGCCACCACCACCAGCACGACGGCGGTGCGCGTCTGGCGATCGCCGCTCGCCTGGGGTTTGGCCCTGGTTTTCGCCGGGACCTCGTCCAATACCTTTGCCATGTTCACCTGGCTGCCGCCGTTGCTGGTGGACAGCGGGATGTTGCCGCCGATGGCCGGCACCATGCTGGCCTACTACGCCATCCTGGCCCTGCC
This sequence comes from Arthrobacter sp. B0316-1-20, assembly GCF_059091865.1. Taxonomy (NCBI): domain Bacteria; kingdom Bacillati; phylum Actinomycetota; class Actinomycetes; order Micrococcales; family Micrococcaceae; genus Arthrobacter; species Arthrobacter sp. B0316-1-20. The sequence continues at coordinate 130,793 of NZ_JBNHHC010000005.1, forward strand.
GACCAGCCTGCTGGTGCCGCTGATCGCGGCGCGGTTGCGCAATCCGCTGGGCCTGGGCCTGCTCTTCATCGGCTTCTACGCGGCCGGGTACGCCGGCCTGCTGCTCTCGCCGTCGTTCGGTACCTGGCTCTGGATCACCTTGGCCGGCTTGGGGCAGGGCACCTTCGCCCTGGCCCTGCTGTTGGTCAACCTCCGGACCCGAACCACCGCCGGCGCCGGAGCGCTGTCCGGGTTCGCGCAAGGGATCGGCTACACCGTCGCCTGCGCCGGTCCGCTGGCCTTCGGGCTGCTGCGCGACGTCAGCGGCGGCTGGGGTGCTTCCTTCGGTTTGTTGGGCGCCGCCCTGCTTCTCCTGGCGGTCGGCCTGGTCATTGTGGGACGCCCCCGGTATCTGGAGGACTCGGTCCGGAACTGAAGCGGCGGCCCGTTCCGCGGCCAGCCGGGCGCCGGTAGGCTGACGGCAGAGTCCGCTACGAGGAGGCGCCATGAAGTTCAATGACCTGCTGGCCGATGCCTACGGGCGGATCCAGGAACGCGTCCACCATGTGCTGGAAGGCCTGGACGCCGACCAGCTGGCTGCCCAACCGGGCGGCGACAGCAACTCGATCGGCTGGCTGGTCTGGCACCTGACCCGCATCCAGGACGACCACATAGCCGATGTCGCCGGCACCCAGCAGTACTGGCTTGCCGGCTGGTCTGAGCGCTTCGACCTGCCGCTGGCCGAGAAGGACCATGGTTTCGGCCACACGCCCGAACAAGTGGCGGCGGTCCGGGTGGAATCGGCCGACTTGCTCCGCGACTATTACGACGACGTGCATGCCGGCACGCTGGCCTACCTGGCCGGACTCACCGAGGACGATCTGGACCGGATTGTCGACACCCGGTGGGATCCGCACGTGAAGCTGGGCGTCCGGCTGGTGAGCGTGATGGACGACTGCATGGAACACATCGGCCAAGCCGCGTATGTGAAGGGCATGCTCGCCCGCGGGGAAGTCTAGGAGCCGTCACCACCTTGTTGCCCGGGGGCGGCTGGACTACCATTCAAGGAGTTAGAAACAACTGCATACAGCCTTCGACATGCGGCGGGAGAGTCCTGCTGAGCACTAGGTCAGCAGGCGCCGTAGGAGCAATACCTCCCCAGGAATCTCTCAGGCCCCTGTACCGCCGCGGAGAGGCAACTCTGGAAAGCAGCCGGACCGTTCGTGGACCGGCTCACCGACGGTGCAAGCAGGAACCGGCCCCCGTGCCGTCCTGCGGAATCTCTCAGGTTCAGCCACAGAGCGGGGAGGAACCCTTCACTACCGGCATGGCCACCCCATGGCGGAGATTAACTGGAGTTCCTCAATGACGGCTAAAGCCAACCTCGCCACCCGGCCCGGCAGCACTTCCTTCGCAGACCGCCACATTGGCCCGCGCCGGAACGACGCGGAAGCCATGCTTAAGCAGTTGGGCTATGCAAGTGTCGACGATCTCGTGGATGCTGCGGTGCCCGCAGACATCCGCCAGCAGGAGCCGCTTGCCCTGCCCGAGGCGCGCAGCGAAGCTCAGGTTCTGGGCGACCTGCGGGCCCTGGCTGCCAAGAACGTGATGGCCGTGCAGATGATCGGCCAAGGCTACTTCGACACCATCACTCCGCCAGTGATCCGCCGCAATGTGGTGGAGGACCCGGCCTGGTACACCGCCTACACCCCGTACCAGCCGGAAATCTCGCAGGGCCGGCTGGAGGCGCTGCTGAACTTCCAGACCATGGTGCAGGACCTGACCGCGCTGCCGATCGCCAACGCCTCGCTGCTGGACGAAGCCACCGCGGTGGCCGAAGCCGTGCTGCTGATGCGCCGCTCCAACAAGGCCAAGGCCGCCGGCAAGACCGTGCTGGACGCGGACCTGCTGCCGCAGACCATCGCCGTCGTCAAGGGCCGGGCCAAGGCTCTGGACTTCGAGGTTGAGGTGGCCGACCTTTCCGCCGGGCTGCCCGAGGGCGATATTTCCGGCATCGTGCTGCAGCAGCCGGGAGCCTCCGGCCGCGTCTTCGACCATGCTCCGGTGATCGCGCAGGCCAAGGAACGCGGCGCCATGGTCACCGTGGCCGCGGACCTGCTGGCCCTGACCCTGATCACGCCGCCGGGCGAGCAGGGGGCGGACATCGCCGTCGGCAATACCCAGCGTTTCGGCGTCCCGCTGTTCTTCGGCGGCCCGCATGCCGCCTACATGGCGGTGCGCAAGGGACTTGAGCGCTCGCTGCCCGGCCGCCTGGTGGGTGTGTCCAAGGACGACGCCGGCCGCCCCGCCTACCGTCTGGCGCTGCAGACCCGCGAGCAGCACATCCGCCGCGAGAAGGCCACCTCCAACATCTGCACCGCGCAGGCGCTGCTCGCCGTGGTGGCCAGCATGTACGCGGTTTACCACGGTCCCGAGGGGCTGAAGGCAATCGCGCAGCACGCCAACCAGGCCGCCCGCACCCTCGCCGGGGTGCTCACCGGCGCCGGCTTCAGCCTGGCCGCCGACCAGTTCTTTGACACGCTCACGGTGAAGGCGCCGGGCAAGGCCGCGGAGATCGTCGCGGCCGCCGAGGCCAAGGGCGTGAACCTGCGCCACGTCGACGCCGACCAGGTGGGCATTTCCACCGATGAAACAACGACGGCGGAGCACCTCGCCTTGGTTGCGGAGGCGTTCGGCGTGGAGGGCGCGGCCGGCAGGACCGCCGAGTCCGCTGCCGGGCCGCGCTTCGAGCTGCCGGAAGACCTGCTGCGCAGCTCGTCCTACCTGGACCACCCGGTGTTCCACAGCTACCGCTCCGAGACCCGGATGCTGCGCTACCTGCGCCGGCTGTCCGACCGCGACCTGGCGCTGGACCGGACCATGATCCCGCTGGGCTCCTGCACCATGAAGCTGAATGCCACGGCGGAAATGGAAGCGATGACCTGGCCGGAATTCGCCTCCATCCACCCGTTCGCTCCCGCCAGCCAGACGGCCGGCTGGCGCGAACTGATCGCCGACCTGGAGGAACGCCTCGCCGCGATCACCGGCTACGCGGGTGTCTCCATCCAGCCCAACGCCGGCTCGCAGGGCGAATACGCCGGCCTGCTCGCCATCCGCCGCTACCACCTGGCCAACGGTGACGACCAGCGCGACGTCTGCCTGATCCCCGCCTCGGCGCACGGCACCAACGCGGCGTCGGCCGTGCTGGCCGGCATGAAGGTGGTGGTGGTCGCCACCGCACCGGACGGCACCATCGACCACGCCGACCTGCGCGCCAAGATCGACCAGCACGCCGACGCGCTCTCCGCCATCATGATCACCTACCCGTCCACGCATGGGGTGTACGACGCCGACGTGCGCGACGTCTGCGACGCGGTGCATGCGGCCGGCGGCCAGGTCTACATCGACGGCGCCAACCTCAACGCGCTGGTCGGGCTGGCCCAGCCGGGCAAGTTCGGCGGCGACGTCTCGCACCTGAACCTGCACAAGACCTTCTGCATCCCGCACGGCGGCGGCGGCCCCGGCGTCGGACCGGTGGCCGTGGCCGAGCACCTGGTGCCGTTCCTGCCCGGCAACGCCGCGCTGGCCGAACACGAGGGCAAGGGCGTGCCGGTCTCCGCCACCGAGTACGGCTCGGCCGGCGTGCTGCCGATCTCCTGGGCCTACGTGGCCATGATGGGCGCCGAAGGGCTGACCGAAGCAACCAAGAGCGCACTGCTGGCGGCCAACTACGTTGCCAAGCGGCTGGACGAGCACTTCCCGGTGCTCTACACCGGCAACGACGGGCTGGTGGCGCACGAATGCATCCTGGACCTGCGCGAACTGACCGCCCGGTCGGGCGTGACCGCTGAAGACGTGGCCAAGCGCCTGATCGACTACGGCTTCCACGCACCCACGCTGTCCTTCCCGGTGGCCGGCACCCTGATGGTGGAACCCACCGAGTCCGAGGACCTGGAAGAGATCGAGCGGTTCATCGACGCGATGATTTCCATCCGCGGCGAAATCGACCAGGTGCTCAACGGCGACTTCCCGTTGGAGAACAGCCCGCTGCGGCTGGCTCCGCACACCACCGCCGCCGTGGTCAGCTCCGACTGGGACCGTCCCTACACCCGCGAACAGGCCGCCTTCCCGGTGCCTGGCCTGCAGGTGGACAAGTACTTCGCTCCGGTCGGACGGATCGACGGCGCCGCCGGCGACCGCCACCTGATCTGCAGCTGCCCGCCGCCCGAAGCTTTCGAGAACTAGGAAAGGTCTGCACCCTTTGACTACCGAGACCACCACCACGCCCCGGCACACCGCGCTCTACGAGGAACACGAGCGGCTGGGTGCTTCCTTCACCGACTTCGGCGGCTGGATGATGCCGCTGAAGTACAGCAGCGAACTGGCCGAACACAAAGCCGTGCGCAACAGCGCCGGGCTTTTCGACCTCTCGCACATGGGCGAAGTCTGGGTCACCGGCCCGGAAGCCGGAAAGTTCCTGGACTACGCCCTGGTCGGCAAGCTCTCCGCGGTCGCCGAGGGCCGGGCCAAGTATTCGCTGATCTGCAACGCCGACGGCGGGATCATCGACGACCTGATCATTTACCGGCGTCCTGCGACCCAGGACGGGGACCGCTACCTGGTGGTGCCCAATGCCGGCAACGCCCCGACGGTCGCCGCGGAACTGGCGGCGCGGGCGAAGGGCTTCGATGTCGCCGTGGAGGACGACACGGCCAACACCTCGCTGGTGGCCGTCCAGGGCCCCAAGTCGGTGGAGATCCTGCTCCAGTTGGTGCCGGCGGCCCAGCACGCCACCGTGCGGGAGATGAAGTACTACTCCGCCGACGAGGTGAGCTTCACCGTGGACGGAGCGCCGCGCAAGCTGCTGCTGGCCCGCACCGGCTACACCGGTGAGGACGGCTTCGAGATCTACGTTCCGAACATGAACGCCGGCTCGCTCTGGAACGCCCTGCTGGAGGCCGGGCGGAGCGTTGACCTGCTGCCGGCCGGCCTGGCCTGCCGCGACTCGCTCCGGCTCGAAGCCGGCATGCCGCTGTACGGCAACGAGCTCAGCCTGCAGGCCAGCCCCTTCGACGCCGGCCTGGGCGGTGTGGTCTCGCTCAAGAAGGACAGCGACTTCGTGGGCCGCAGCGCCCTCGAGGCACAGAAGGAAAAGGGCTCGGCCCGCAAACTTGTGGGCCTCAAGGGCGCCGGACGGCGTGCCGGCCGCTCCCACTACCCGGTGCTGAAGGACGGCCAGACCATCGGCGAAGTTACCTCCGGCCAGCCCAGCCCCACCCTTGGCTACCCGATTGCGCTGGCCTACGTGGACGCCGAGTACGCCGAGCCCGGAACCCGGGTGGACGTGGACCTGCGCGGCAAGCCGGAGCCGTTCGACGTGGTCGAGCTGCCCTTCTATCGGCGGGAACAGTAGCCGCTCCCGCCACCTAGGCATCTGCCGTCCCCGCGGCCGCGGGGACGGCACCGCCGTACCTCCCAACCCCGAAAGGACAGGGATGACATGGCTGTAGGCGTTTTCGATCTTTTCTCCGTCGGCATCGGCCCCTCCAGTTCCCACACGGTGGGACCGATGCGGGCTGCCGCGGTGTTCGTGCGTGAGGTGGCCGAGGCAGGCCTGCTGGAGAAGGTGGGCGGGCTCCGCGTGGACCTGTACGGTTCGCTGGCCGCCACCGGCCGCGGCCACGGCACCTTCACTGCCGTGCTGCTGGGACTGGAGGGCTTCGAACCGGAGGCGATCCTGCCCCAGCAGGTGGAGGAGCGGCTGGCGGACATCGCCGCGACGGGCAAACTGCAGCTGGGCGGGGAACTGCCCGGCGCCACGGCGCGTCCACTCGAATACGGTGTGCAGGACATGGTGCTGCACCCGCTCACCGTGCTGCCGCGGCACACCAACGGCATGCGCTTCCAAGTGCTGACAGCCCCGGACGACGGCGATGCCCAAGTGCTGCACGAAGCCACCTTTTTCTCTGTGGGCGGCGGATTCATTGTCCGCGACGGCGAAGAGGAAGCAGCCCAGGAAGAACTGGAGTCTTCCAAGCAGCAGCTGCCCTATCCGTTCCGCACCGCGGCCGAACTGCTGGAACACTGCCGCAGCACCGGTCTGGGCATCAGCGACATCATGATGCTCAACGAGGAGGCGTCACGCCCGCGCGAGGAGATCGAGGCCGGGCTGGTGCATATCTTCGACGTGATGGAGGAGTGCAAGGATTCGGCGATCCGCCGCGAAGGCAACCTGCCCGGCGGACTCAACGTCCGCCGTCGTGCTCCCGCGTGGCATGAGCGGCTGCTCAAGGAAGACCCCAACCGGGACCACAAGTTCTGGCAGGAATGGGTGAACTTGGTGGCGCTGGCGGTGAACGAGGAAAACGCCTCCGGCGGCCGGGTGGTCACCGCGCCCACCAACGGCGCCGCCGGGATCATCCCCGCCGTGCTGTTCTACGCCACCCACTACGCTCCCGGCATGGAGCACGCCACGCGCCAGGACAAGGAGCAGGTGGTGGTGAAGTTCCTGCTGACCGCCGGTGCCGTCGGAGTCCTCTACAAAGAGCAGGCCTCGATCTCCGGCGCCGAAGTCGGTTGCCAGGGCGAAGTCGGTTCCGCCTCGTCGATGGCGGCCGCGGGCCTGGCCGAAGTGCTCGGCGGGACCCCGATGCAGGTGGAGAACGCGGCCGAGATCGCCATGGAGCACAACCTGGGGCTGACCTGCGATCCGATCGGCGGATTGGTGCAGATCCCGTGCATCGAGCGGAACGCGATCGGGGCCGCCAAAGCCGTAAACGCAGCCAAAATGGCGCTGATGGGCGACGGCACGCATCGAGTGTCGCTGGACCAAGTGATCGTGACCATGCGCGAGACCGGACGCGATATGAGCGACAAGTACAAGGAGACCGCCACCGGCGGCCTCGCCGTCAACGTGGTGGAGTGCTAGGAAGCCAGTTCTTCCACATCGCGGCCGGACCCGCCGGACCCGCCGGACCAGCCGGGCCCGCCGACAGCCGGCGGGCCGGGCGGCCGCCGCGGCGGCATCGGCGGCCGGCGGGGAACGAGCGGCTTGCGCTCGGCGCCGGGAGTGGGCTGCTCGTGCGAGCCTTGTCTTGACGCCGGGGCGGCATCTGCAACCTGACTGGCGGCAGGACGGTTTTCCCCCGGTCGCATGGGCAAACGTTTGACCGAGGGCTCTGCGGCGTCCCGCAGCCGAACCGTCTGCGAACGCAGCTGGTCGGCCAGTTTGTCGCCTAGCGCCTTGGCCCGGCCGGCAGCGGCAGCCCACGGCAGGGCGGCGATGGCCGGGCCGACGGAGCGGGCCGCAGTTGAAAGCCGATCCGCTGCCGGCCGTCGGTCTGCCGCCGCAGGCCGATTGAGCAGCATGAAGATCGCCGCGAGCAGGCCAACCGGGATCGAGACCAGCACGGCCACGGCACCGGCGTACATCGCCAGGAAGAGTTTGGTAGGGGAGTCGAACATGCCCGCGACGAAGGCGGCGGCCCCCAGCAACAGCCAGAGCCAGAAGACCGCGACGCAGATCAGGGTGGTGCGTGCCCTGCGGTAGGTGCGGAGCGACCGTCCACGCACCGTGTGCTTTGCCGCCTCCACCGCTTCCTGCTCCCCCGCAACAGCCCCGCTGACGGAGGCACCTGAGCACATTGTAAGTCGCTGCCGGCGCCGGAGTGGGGAAAGGCACGCCGGTGGATTCGCCCGCGGGAATGCGGCTCTGCCGGCGGCTGCGCCCCGACCGAGGGTTCAGCTGCACCGGGGCCGGTGCTAGGGTGGCCGCAGGCCGGCCCGGAAGGCCGCCGGCGAAGGATGCACCAGGACGACTGAATCACTGTCGACAACAGGGAGGGAGCCTGGACTATGTCCACTTCAGCGACGCCTCACATACTCATCTTGGGCGGCGGCTACGTCGGCCTGTACACGGCGTGGGGGATCCGCAAGCGGCTGGGGCCGGAAGCGGCACGGATCACCGTGGTAGAGCCGAACTCCTACATGACCTACCAGCCGCTGCTGCCCGAAGTAGGCGGCGGTGAAATTGAACCGCGGATCGTCACCGTCAACCTGCGCAGTGCGCTCAAGGACGTCGACATTGTCCGCGGCAAGCTCGTCTCCCTTGACGTCCAGGCCAAAACGGCCACGCTGCGCGAAATCGGCGGCGGCGGCCTCTCGTTGGACTACGACCACGTCGTGTTTGCTGTCGGCGCGGTGACCCGGACGTTCCCCACCCCGGGGCTGGACGAACACGGCATCGGCTTCAAGACAGTGGAAGAGGCCATCTACTGCCGGGACAAGGTGCTGGACAACGTTGCCTTCGCCGCCGGCACCAGCGACCCGGAAGCGCGGGCCAAGGCGCTCACCTTCGTGGTGGTCGGCGGTGGCTACACGGGCGTCGAGGCCCTGACCGAATTGAGCGATCTGTCCAAACTCGCCGTCGACGCACACCCGGAACTGGACCGCTCCCAGCTGCGCTGGGTGCTCATCGAGGCGCTGGACCGGGTGGCTCCCGAAGTGGGGTCGAATCTGTCCCAGTGGACGTTGGGCCACCTGCGCGAGCGTGGCATCGACGTGCGGCTGAAGACCACGATGCCGTCCTGCGTCGACTCGGTCGCCGAGCTCAGTACCGGTGAACGCATTCCCGCCGGCCTGATTATCTGGACGGCGGGCATGAAGCCCAATCCGGTGCTGGATGACACCAACGTCCCGCGCGGCCCGAAGGGACACGTGAACGCGAACGCCCGGCTGCAGGTCATCGACGGTTCGGGCCAGGTGGTCCACGGCGCCTGGGCCGCCGGCGACTGCGCCCAAATTCCCGATCTGGCAGCCAAGGAGCAACCCGCCTACTGCCCGCCGAACGCCCAGCACGCAGTCCGCCAAGCCAAAGTGCTGGCGCAGAATGTGGTCAACGCGGTCCAGGGCCAGGGCCCGGCGGAGTACCGGCACAAGACCCTGGGAACGGTGGCGACCTACGGCGTCGGCCGGGGCGCGGCCAAGATCCTGGGTTATGAGATGAAGGGCAAGCCGGCCTGGTACGCGGCGATGGGTTACCACGGCCTGGCGCTGCCCACCTGGATCCACAAATGGCGCCTGCTGGCCGGCTGGAGTTCGCTGATCCTCGGCGACCGGGATATCACCTCGATGGGGGCCACCAGGCATCCGCGGCGGGCCTTCGTGGACGCCCACGCGGACACGCAGAAGGGCAAGAAATAGCTGCCGCTGCCGCCACCGCACCGGTCAGCGGCGCGCGGAACTGCTGCGCGCCCGGGAACCTGATGCTGCGCGAAAGGTGAGCTAACTCTCCATTGTTACGGGGGATCCGGACTGCCGCGACACCTGCCGCCGGGAAGGCGGGCACTGGGAGTAGCCTGCTGGACGGAGCCCGACCCGGGCAGCGAGGAGTGCAGCATGTCCAAACAGCCCAGCGGCGCGCTGCTTTTTGTCCTCACCTGCGCCATGGGCGTGGGCCCGCTGCTCAACTACGGGCTGAGCACCGTCAGCCCGCTCGTCATCGAGGACCTGGGCATCAGCGAGGGCCAGTTCGGCCTGCTGGCCACTGCCATCTTCGCCAGCGCCGCGGTGTGCAGCGTATGGCTGGGGAAGCTCAGCGACAGGATCTCCAACCGCGCCCAGCTGGTGCTGATCTTCGCCGGCACGGCCGTGGCCTTGGTCATCGCAGCGCTCGCGCACAGCTACGTGGTTCTGGTGATCGCCGCGCTGCTGGCCGGCCCCGCCCAGGCCATCTCCAACCCGACCACCAACCGCATCATCATCTCGCAGGTCCCTGCGCCCAAGCGGCCCGGCTGGATCGGCGTGAAACAGTCCGGCGTCCAAGGCAGCCAGCTTTTCTCCGGCCTGTTCTTCCCCTTGGTCGCCCTGTGGGCCGGCTGGCAAGGCGCCACTGCGCTGGCCGCCGTCGTCGCCGTCGGGCTGCTGCTCTACGGCCTGCGCAAACTCCCGGAAAACCCCATAACGACGGCGGTGCCCGCGCCTTCCACCGCCACCTCGCCGTCGCGCGTCACGCCGCCCGCCGGTGGCCCCGCTTCATCGGCAGACACGTCCCAGAGTGCCGGTGCCCAGACCAGGTTCCCGCTTTCGGTCTGGCTGTTCGGCGGCTACTCTCTGCTCGCCGGTCTGGGCATGCAGGCCACCAACGTCTACCTGCCGCTGTTCACCGTCCGGGAACTGGGTTTCAGTCTGGTCATGGGTGGTGTGGCAGCCGGCGTGTCAGGCGTAGTTGGTGTGACGTCCCGCGTGCTGTGGGGGCGGCGAATGGCCAAGGGTGTGCGCGCTTCTTCGTTGCTCATCCTGCTCGGGTTCGGCGCGCTCGCAGGTGCTGCGGCATTCCTGGCGTCCGGGACGTTCAATATGCCGGCACTCCTCTGGCTGGGCGTCATCCTGCACGGTGCCACCGTGCTGGGCGCCAATGTGGTGGTGATGGCGGGCGTGATGCGCGTGGTGCCGGCCCAGCGGGTGGGAGCGGCTTCCGGCATCGTGTCGATGGGCATGTATGCCGGTTTCGCCGCCGGACCGCTTCTGATGGGCCTGCTGCTGGAGGCCACCGGCAGCTTCCACACCGGTTGGCTGCTGGTCGGTGCCGCCTACCTGCTGTGCTCCGCGCTGGCGTTCGCTCTGCGCGCCTACGGCAACCGCACCGGCGTCGTGCGCTAGCCCTGCTCCGACTGCCGCAGATGAGACCTGCTGCGACTTCCTGCGTGGCTCCCGCGTGGCGCGGCCCCGCCTTCCCCTGCCCGGCCTAAGCTGGATGGTTTGCGGCGGTCCCGGTGACCGCAGAAAGGGGCATGGTGAAACGACGTTCGCTAGGACGGTCCGGCTTGCAGGTCTCCGAACTCAGCTTTGGCGCCGGCGGATACTGGGGAATGAAGACCTTCCCTGAACGGCAAGCGGCGCAGCTGGTTGACCAGGCCCTCGAAGGCGGCATCACCGTCTTCGACACCGGCCCGAACTACAGCCGTGGCAACGCCGAAGTACGGCTGGGCCGCATCCTCAAGGGCCGGACGGAGAATCTGGTCATCTCCACGAAAGCGGGATCCCACTGGATCAACAACCGCAATGTGAAGGACTACTCGCCGCGGGCTATTGAAGACAGCGTTCATGCCAGTCTGCGGCGGCTGCAGATCGACCACCTGCCGCTGCTGCATTTCCACGGATTTCCCACCCCGGCCGAACCCGCCATCGAAACCGCGCTGAAGCTGAAGGAGCGCGGGACGGTCGGCGCGCTCGGTGTCTCTACCGGCCGCGGCGGAGCCAAGAAAGCGCTGAAGCTGGGTGTCTTCGACGCACTGATGGTGGAGTACAACATTGTGGACCGCTCGCTGGAGGCGGTGATCTCCGAGGCGCGGGAAGCCGGGGTGGGCGTCAAGCTCAAGTCGCCGCTCGCGCAGACCCTGTACTCGCGGGATATCTTCAAGATCGGCGCACCCAGCGACGTCTGGTATCTGCTGCGGGCGCTCAAGAACCACCGGCGCAAGTTCGTCGAGGGACGGAAATACCGGTTCATTAACGACGTCGACGGACTCGCCGCGAGCGAGATTGCGTTGGCCTTCGCCCTGAACCATCCGGGAGTCTCCACTGCGGTGATCGGCACGGTGAAGCCGGGACATCTCCGTTCCAACCTGCGGGTTCCCCATATCCAGCTTCCGGCGGAATTGCTGGAACGGATCGAACGGGCAGGATCAGCCGGCCGCAGGTGAGGGCTCTACGGCACGTAGGCCGACGCGGTCCAGAGGTGGAAGACCGCATAGGCCCGGAGCGGAGCCCACGCCTGTCCGATCTCGCGGGCTTGCCTGGCGGTCTTGACCTCAAGGGCCCGTTGCAGCACCAGGTCGCCCTCCGGATAGGCGTCGCGGTCGTGCAGTGCCCGCATGGCCAGATACTCGACCGTCCACGGGCCGATGCCGGGCACTGCCAACAGGCGGCGGCGGGTATCGGCGTGGTCGGAGTCCGGGGCGATGCGCAGCCCGTCAGCACAAACTTCGGCCAGGGCATGGACGGTGCGCGCGCGGGCGTTGGTCAGGCCGACGGCCCCGCGGATGGTGTCCGGTCCGGCAGCGGCAAGTTTGTCCGCGGTGGGGAACAAGGCCAGGTCTGCGGCGGGCGAGCCGAAAGCGGAGACCAGACGGCCAGTAAAGGTGCGGGCTGCGGCCAGCGAAACCTGCTGGCCCACCACCGTGGAGACGGCACCTTCAAAACCGTCCGGGTACCCGAGGATCCGCAGTCCGGGGCGGGCGGCAACCAGCGGACCGACCTCGGCGTCGCCGCCCAACGTCGCGGCCACCCGCTCCGGTTCCAGGTCCAGATCGAGCCAGCCGCGCACCGCCGTCGTTATTTCCGCCACTACGGCCGGGGAAGCGCTTCCGATATCCAGGGTGACGGAGCCCGGTGACAGGGTGGCAGTGGCCTGCACCGGGCCGCTGCCGGTGTTGAACAGGCGGGTGCAGGTGCCCGCCGCTGGATCGACCCGCTCGAGGCCGGGAACCGCATGGGCGGCCAAGGCTGCCAGCGCGGCGGGAGCGTCGAACGGCGGTGCCAGCGGCAGGGTGACCTGCATGGATCAGCGGGCCTTGACCGCCAGCACCGGGCAATCGACGGTCAGCAGGATTTCCTGGGCCGTGCTGCCCATCAGCAGCTTGCCCACCGGGGAGCGCTTGCGCAGGCCGATGATCAGCAGCGAGACCGAGAGTTCTTCGACCAGATCCACAATCTCCTCCACGGCGTCTTTGCCGCGGACGAACTGCTTGAATTCGGTGTCCAGGCCGGAGTTGTGCAGTTCCTGCTGGACCCATGCCGCGTCGTGGGCGTCCGAAAACGACTCGTCCTTCTGCGTCCCGCCCGGGCTGGCATTGACCACCACCAGCTTCTCGTTGTTCTGGGTGGCCATCTGGATGCCCTTGCTCAAGGCCGCTCGGCCTTCGGGACGCGGGGCGTAGGCAACAAGAATCGTCAACGTGGTCTCCTTACCGGATAACTCTGGCAGTGTCTGGCTGCGGCCGGGCGTGCACGTCCGGACCCCGCGAGCCAGCGGGTGGACCTTATTGTGGCACGCATCTCAGCGCGCAGCCGGATGCGTGAAGTGAATGTGAAAGCGCAAGCCTCAGTTCCAGACACCGGAGGATCCGCGCCGGTGGCTGTCCACCAGATGGGTGTCGATCATGCCGATGGCCTCCATCAGGGCGAACATGGTGGTGGGCCCGACGAACGCGAAGCCCCGCGTGCGCAGCGCCTTGGACAGCGCGACGGATTCCGGCGACGTGGTGGGCACCTCCCCGATGTGGCGCGGCGACGGTGTGCTCTCCGGCTGGAAGGACCAGACGAAGTCGCTCAAACCGCCTTCCGCCCGCAACTTGATGGTGGCGTTGGCGTTGGTGATCGCGGCACGGATCTTCGCGCGGTTGCGGACAATGCCGGCGTCTTGCATCAAGCGTTCGACGTCGTCCTCGGTGTAGGCGGCGACGGTGTCTACGTGGAAGTTGTGGAACGCGCTCCGGAAGGCCGGGCGTTTGCGCAGGATGGTGGCCCAGGACAGCCCGGCCTGGAAACCCTCCAGCGTGATGCGCTCATAGACGCCCTGTTCGCCGCGGACCGGCATGCCCCATTCGGTGTCGTAGTACTCGCGCAGCAGCGGATCCGTGGCGGCCCAGGCCGGCCGGGCCAGGCCGTCCTCGCAGAGCACGACGCCGGAAGCGGTTTTCTCCATGATGCTGATTCTCTCCTAGCGCGCCGGGTGTTGTCCTGTCCTGCCCCAGTGCTGTGGACAAGTGGTGAAAGTTCAGCCGAGGCCGGTCACCCGCATGGTTAGGTTCAGCCGGCCTCCGGTCAGCCCGCAGGCCGGGTCGGCGGTGCCCGGGTAGATCTTGGGAACGCCGTGGTAGGCGAAGCGGGCCGGTCCGCCGAAGACGAACAGGTCACCGGAGCGCAGCCGGATGTCCGTATAGGGCTTGGTGCGTGTTTCGGTGTTGCCGAAGCGGAACAGGCAGTCGTCTCCGATGCTGAGCGACACTACCGGAGCGCCGGACTGCTCGTCCTTGTCCTGGTGCATGCCCATCTTGGCGGTGTCGTCGTAGAAGTTGATCAGCGCGGTGTCCGGTTCGTAGTCCTGGCCCGCGGCCGGGTCCTGGTAGGCCTCGGCCAGTGCCCGCCGGCCCCAGTCGGCCAGCCAGCCGGGGAAGTCCAGCACCCGTTGACCGTTCACGTCGTCGGCCGTGCGGGTGTACTTGTAGGGTGCCCAGTGCCAGCCCAGGCACAGCGTCCGCACGCTCATCTCGTGGCCGCCCGGCAGCTTGGCCGCCCGATAGGGGACCGGCCCGCGGCCAAATTCGCGGCACGCTTCGACCAGTTCGCGCTGCTGCTCCACGTCCAGCCAGCCCGGTACGTAAACTGCGCCCGGCGCGATCTCCCGGGGACCGGCCGGAGCGTCGCCGAACAAAGTGCTCATGCTGCGGACTCCAGCCCCAGCAGGTAGGCCTTCGCTTCCGGCCCGCCCAGGTACCCGCCGAAGGCACCGTCCGACCGGAGCACGCGGTGGCAGGGCACGACGACGGGCAACGGGTTGGTGGCGCAGGCGCTGCCCACCGCGCGCACGGCCTTGGGATTTCTGACGGCGGCGGCCACCTGAGCGTAGCTCTCGGTCCTGCCATAGGGGATCTCGGGCAGGTGGTTGAGCACCTCCGCGCGGAAGCCCTTGGACAGCCGCCGGTCCAGCGGTACGTCGAAGAAGCGCCGCTGGCCCGCGAAGTATTCGTCCAGCTGCCGGACGGCTGCCTCCAAGCGGGCCGGAGAGCGCAGGATGCGCGGGCTGACCGTTCCCGCCAGGCGGGCGAGCACGTCGTCGTGGTTTTCGCTGGCAAACGCCACGCGGACCAGACCTTTGTCGGTCGCCACCAGCAGCAGCTTTCCGACCGGTGTATCGGTGGTGGTGTAGGCCAGATCGAGTGTGCCGGCAGCCGCCGCCTCCTGTTCCAGCCGCTGATGCAACCGCTCCAGTTGCGCTGGGTCCACGCGGGTCAGCACATCCAGTTCAGGTCCGGCTCCAGTGTCCAGGACCGCAAATTCTTCGGCTGTCATCGGAATGCTCCTTCGCTTGCATCGGGTGCGGCCGCCTCCGTGGCGTGCTCGCCGTGCCGGTAGAGCGCCCGCAGCTTGGCCCTGCCGTCGGCGGCCGCGCGGCGGACCGCGTCCGTAGTGGAACCGGTGAGTTCGGCGGCTTCGGCATACGGCAGGCCGGCCAGATAGTGCAGCGCCACGGCTTCGCGCTGTCGCAGGGGCAGCGCCGCGACCGCCTGGCGCAGTTCGTCGTCGTCATTTCCGGGGAGGCCCAGCGACGACGGCGACTCGGGCAGGTGCTCCGTGGGCACCGGGGTCCGGGCCCGCCGCCGGAGCACGTCAATGGCCTTGCGGTGCGCGATTCTCACCAGCCAGGCCTCATGGTTCGCGTCCGCGGGCAGCTCCGGATAAGCCGTGAATGCGGAGAGAAAGGCTTCCGACCACGCGTCTTCGGCATCGGGCCCGGGTCCCAGCACCGCCCGACAGACGCGCAGCACGGCGGGGCCATGGTCGGTGACCAGCTGCTCGAAGGGTTTCATCTGCACACCCGGTAGACGGCTGACGGGCCGGTTTCGTGAGGGGGTGCGCATCAGAAAAGCTTGCCGGCTTTCACCTCGGCCGGCTCCTCCAGCTCCAGCAGGAACCGCTTCCGCTCCAGCCCGCCGGCGTAGCCCACCAACGAGCCATCCGCGCCGACCACCCGGTGGCACGGCACCACGATGGAGATCGGGTTCTTGCCGTTGGCGTGGCCCACTGCCTGCGCCAAATGCACATCGCCCAGGGCGGCCGCCAACTGCCCATAGGAACGGGTCTGGCCGTACGGGATCTCCCGCAGCAGCGCCCACACTTTCAGTTTGAAGGGATCGCCCTTCGGTGCCAGCGGGAGGTCGAAGTCCCTGCGCTGGCCGGCGAAATACTCCGCCAGCTGTTCGGTGACTGCTTCGAAGCCGACGGCGGTGCGCTCGCCGAACGTCGCAGCGTCCGGCATCCGCTTGTGGCTGGGAAAGTAGAGCGCGGTCAGCGAACCGTCCTCGGCGACGGCTGTCAGCTCACCGAGCGGGGTATCGATGAGGGTGTGCACGCGGGTCATGGCGCTCCTTCGTCCGCTTCCATTCTCTCCTGTGCAGACGTTCCCGCGCGCTGAAACGTGAGGCTTCGGTTGCCTATTCGGCCTGCCGTCTTGCGGCGGCGTCGCGAAGTTCAGAGTTTTTCAGGCGCAGGAAACTGATCAGCAGGACCAGCACCCACACCACCAGCACGGCCATCCCGACCAGGAAGGCGACGTACAGGACCCCGAGTGTTGAAAACAATGCCATTGCCCTTCCCTGCTTGCATGGCCCCGCTGGGCGCGAGGCAATCCGGGTCAGCCTACCCGCCGTCCGCCGCCCTGCGCGGATGGACACACCAGGTGAATGACGCCGTCCGCGGGGTCAACTTGCTTAAGAGAGCTAATGGTTAGACCTCGGGCGGTGAACAGCGCCGGCTACAACTTCCTGCGCTGGCTCGGCGGCGCCGCGTCGGTGATCCTGGTGGGGCACGTGGCCGAATGGTTCGGCAACATCTCCGCTCCCTTCTGGTCGGCGGCCGCCTGCAGCCTGGTGGCCGCCGGCATGCTGCTGCTGCGCAAGTACGAGGCGCCCGCCGATCCGCACATCGTGCCCGCCGATGCTGCGGCGATCGGCGCAGACTAGGAGTCGAAGCCCATGCCGGCCGCATCCATGGCTTTCAGCCAGGGGCCGCGACGTCCTTGGTTGCGGTCCGCGCGGATCATGGCCGCAGTGGTGAGCTTGACGCCCAGCCAGGCGAGCGGCTCGGGCGGGAACGGCAGCGGCTTCTTCCGCACCAGCTGCAGCCGGGTGCGCTCGGTCGGCTGGCCGGAGAGCAAGTCCAGCATCACGTTGGCCCCGAAGCGGGACGCTCCCACACCCAGGCCGGTGAACCCGGCGCAGTAGGCCACCCGGCCGCCGTACGCGGTGTCGAAGAAGGAAAAGAAGCGGCTGCAGGTGTCGATGGCGCCGCCCCAGGCGTGGCTGAAGCGGACGCCGGCCAGCTGCGGGAAGGTTGCGTAGAAGTGGGCGGCCAGCCGGCGGAACGTTTCCGGGCGCTGCTCGTGGCTGTGCCGGAGCGAGCGGCCGTAATGGTAGACCGCGTCGTAGCCGCCGAACAGCATCCGGTCCTGTCCCAGGGCGTCGGTGGTCAGCCGATAGTAGTGGAACCGGTTGTCGTTGTCCGAGATGCCGAACTGTTCGGCCCAGCCGAGTGCTTCCCGCTGCGCCCCGGTCAGCGGTTCGGTCATCAGGACGTAGTCGTACACCGGGACGGTATGCAGCCGGGTGCGTGCCAGCAGCGACGGGAAGGCGTTGGTTGCCAGCGCGACCCGCTGGGCCGTCACCGAGCCGAAGTCCGTGTGCAGCGCGATCAATCCGGCCCGCCCTGCCATGGAACGCACCGGAGTATTTTCGTAAATTTCGACGCCGGCGCCCAGGCAGGCGTCGCGCAGTCCCCACGCCAGTTTGGCCGGGTGCACCATCGCCGTTCCGTTCCGGTCGCGCAAGCCCGCCCGGTAGGCCGACGAGGCGACCTCCCGCTGCACGGCGGACCGGTCCAGGAACTCCAGCGCAGGGTCCTCGGCGGCTTCCTCCTGTAGCCAGGCGACGTGGTGCTCTTCGGTGGCCACCGAGAGCGTTCCGGTCCGCTCGAAACCGGCATCGATGCCGTACCGAACCAAGGTTTGTTCGATCTCGTCCAGGTTCTGCAGGCCCAGTTTGCCCAGCAGTTCGGTTTCGTCCGGCAGATGTTTCTGCCCGTTCGCGCTGCCATGGGTCAGGCTGGCCTCGCAGAATCCGCCATTGCGGCCGGAGGCGGCCCAGCCGATCCGGTTGCCCTCCAGCAGCACCACCGAACGGCCGGGGTCGCGTTCCTTGGCCAGCAGCGCGGTCCACAAGCCGGTGTAGCCGCCCCCGACCACCGCCAGGTCCGCCGAGATCGAGCCACGAAGCGGCGGCAGCGCCTCGGGGCGGGAAGGATCGTCCAGCCAGTAGGGCGTGGGGGATGCCCCGGCCAGTGCAGCGTCGATGAGGGACTCGGGGATCTCTTCTTCCGCCCGGTCGTAGAAGGTTTTCATGCCCGCACCGCCTGCCTCTCGAACACTGGTTCGCCGGCCACGAACGTCAGGTCGGTGCCGACGGTGTGCAACTCCGTTGCCGGGAGGCTGAACGGATCGACGCTCAAGACCACCAGATCCGCCGGCGCTCCGGGAACGATCCGGCCGCCGTCGTCATGTCGGTTCAGCCACGCCGAGCCGGACGTATAGGCGGCCAGCGCGGTCTCCAGAGAGAGCGCTTCGCCCGGCAGCAGCGGTCCGTCCGAACCGTCGTCGGGGTGGCTGCGGTTGACCGCCACATGGATGGCCTGCCACGGGTCCGGTGTGGAAACGGGCCAGTCCGAGCCCATCGCCAGCCGGGCGCCGGCCGCAGCCAGGGAACGGAACGGATACTGCCAGCCGGCGCGCTCGTCGCCGATCAGCGGGACGGTCAGGTCGCGCATTTGGGCGTCGTTGCAGGCCCAGAGCGCCTGCACATTCGCGCTGACGTCCAACTCACCAAAGCGGGCCACGTCGGCGGGGTGGATGATCTGCAAGTGCGCCATGTGGTGCCGCCCGGTGCCGCGGCCGTTAACACGGCGGGCGTGCTCGACGGCGTCCAGGCCGTCGCGCACGGCGCGGTCGCCGATCACGTGCAGATGCAGATCGAACCCGGCCGCATCCAGGGCCGCCGCCACTGCCAGCAGCACATCCTTGGACAGGTAGGTCAGTCCACGGCCGTCCGCTGCGTCGCTCGCCGCCGCTGCCGCCGCTGCCGCAGCCGCGCCGCCGGGGGCACCGCCCTCGTTAGCCGCCGCACCTTCACAGGCGCACGGCGCCAGGTAGGGCTCCAGCATGGCCGCGGTCCGGTTTTCGGGCACCCCGTCCACCATGATTTTGGCGGTCGTGGTGCGGAAACCGGCGGCCGAATTTTGCTCCCGCCGGCGGATAAACTCGGCCACCAGATCCGGAACAGATTCCAGCGTGGTGGACCGTGGAACCCAGAGCGCTCCGGCGGCGCGGCCGGTCAGCAGGTCCTGGTTCAACAGCATCCGGTAGGCGGCGCTGGCCTCCGGATAGCCGGCATAGTCGCCCAGAATCGCTTCCTGCCAGCCGGTGACGCCCATCGAGTGAAGGTAGCGCTGGGCCTCCAGCAGGCCGGCGCGCATCTCCTCGACGGTGGCGCGGGGAATGACCCGGTTCACCAGGTCCATCGCGCCCTCATGCAGCGTCCCGCTCGGGAAGCCGGCGGCATCGCGCTCCAGCAGCCCGTCCTGCGGATCGGGGGTCGCGGCATCGATGCCGGCCAGCTCCAGCGCCTTGGTATTGACCCACGCGCTGTGGTGGTCGGCGTTGACCAGATAGGCCGGCCGGTCCGGGACCACCGCGTCCAGCATCTGGCGGGTGGGATAGCCGCCCGGAAAATCCGCCTTGTGCCAGCCACCGCCGGTGATCCAGCCGCTGCCGCCGGACGCACCTCTGCTGCCGGAGGCGGCGGATCCGGCGATCTGGGCCAGCACCGCATCGGCGCCGGCGCAGTGGGACAGGTCGCAGCCCAGCCGCTCCAGCCCGGCCATCACCGCGTGCACGTGCGCGTCGGTGAAGCCAGGTGCCAGCAGCCGGCCGTGCAGGTCGATGGCCGTGGCCCGCGGTCCCGCGGCAGCCCGGACGTCGGCATCTGTTCCGACGGCGGTGACCGCTCCGTCCGTGACGGCGACGGCCGTGGCCGCCGGATGCAGGCGCAGGCCATCGAAGATCCTGCCGGAGTGGAAAATCCAACCAGCCGCCATGGCCGCTCCTGTGTCCCCGGCACGTGCCGGAAATGAACGAGTTTCACTTATGACACAGTGGGCGGGGGGACATTGTCAATGGTTGTCCGCCGGGCCCCGTGGGTGACTCCCTGCGGCCTGGCTTCCTGTACGACGGTGGATGGGCGCCCGCGGCGCGGCATCTCCCGTTCCCTGCGCGGACAGGGTGCCCCTTTCTGTGTCCTGTCGCATACAGTTGCCTGAGACTACCTATTGAGGAAGGGAGTGGGGGCGTGCGGGAAACCCGCGGTACCAGCCGGGCGCTGTCGGCCGGGGTGCTGATTGCCGGCATCCTGGTGGTGGCAGCCAACCTGCGCCCGGTGCTGACCAGCGTGGGCCCGCTGCTGGACCAGATCGGCGCGGACACCGGACTGGGCGTTGCCGCCCTGGGCGTGCTGGCCGCGGTGCCGCTGCTGGCCTTCGGCGCGGTCTCGCCGCTGGCGCACGGGCTCAGCGAGAAGTTCGGCGTCGAACGCACAGTCTTCGGCGCCCTGCTGCTGCTGGTCGCCGGGACGTTGCTGCGACCCATTCCGGGCACCCTCGCTAATCTGTGGATCGGCACCTTGTTGATCGGCGCCGCCATCGCTGTGTGCAACGTGATGCTGCCGGCGCTGCTCAAACGCGACTTTCCCGAGCGGATGGCCTCGCTGACCGGAGGCTATTCCGCCGTGCTCGGCGGCTGCGCCTCGCTGGGCGCCGGACTTGCCGTGCCGCTCTCGCTCGTTCCGATCGGCGGCGAACCGGCCGGCTGGCGCTTCGCCCTGACCGCCTTCGTGGTGCTGGCGGTGCCGGCCGTGCTGCTCTGGCTGCCCCGGCTGCGCCGAGGACGCCAGCTTTCCGGACAGGCCGCCCGGGACGCGGCCGCGGCGCCGGCCCTGGTCCGGGGCGCGGTCTGGAAGTCCGGCATCGCCTGGCAGGTGACGCTCTACATGGGCTTGCAGTCCATGATCTTCTACATCCTTATCACCTGGCTGCCCACGCTGGAACGGTTCCACGGCCGCAGCGGGCTGGCGTCCGGCTGGGACCTGATGCTGTTCCAGTTGATCGGCGTGGTCTCCAGCCTGCTGACGCCGGTGGTCCTGCGCGGGCCGACACAGCGGCTGGCTGCCTCCGGCCCGCCGCTGCTTGTGTTGGCCGGGGTGCTGGGCATCCTGCTGATGCCGCAGATCATGCTGTTCTGGGTGCTGGTGGCAGGCTTCGGCTGCGGCAGCTCGCTGGTCACCGCGCTCGCGCTCTTCGGCCTGCGCACCCGCACGCACCGCGAGGCGAGCGCCCTCTCGGGGATGGCCCAGTCGATCGGTTATCTGCTGGCCGCCGCAGGGCCGCCGATCTTTGGCGGACTCTTCGCCGCATCCGGCGCCTGGGCAGCTTCCCTGGCCGTGCTGTGCATCATCGCCGTCCTGCAGGCAGCCACCGGCCTGCTGGTGGGACGGGACCGCTTCGCGTTCGTGGCCTGACGCTGCCGTGCGTCGGCGTCACGCGCCGCAGCTACATCCCTGAGCGGTACGTTTCCAGCTGCCGGAACCGGCGCTGCAGCGACTCGCGCCGATGTTCGTCGTCGCGGGCCGTGAGCTCGATGTGGCGCCGGCCGAAGCGCCAGAGCAGGAGGTCGTCCAACAGCCGGTCCGGACCGGGGGAGTACCGATGCTCGAGGGCGGCGCGGACATCGGTGATGGTTTCCGGATTCAACAAGGCCGCCAGCTCGGTGGTGGTCTTCAGGCCGTGCGCGGCCAACAGCTCCGCGGCCCAGCCCCAGTCGTCGTCGGACTTGCGGTCCACATGCGGCAGCAGGGTCTGCCAGACTTCCCGGACCCGGCGGGGCGTCAGCGGTGCCGCGCCTTCGCCCTCTTCGTCCCAGTAGCCGGTGACGGTCTCGTACCGCTCGTGCAGTTCCGCAAAGGCCGACTCAACCGCCTCCAACATGGCTGCGGTGGCGGTGAACTGCCGGTCGAAATAAGGGCTCCAAGCGCGAGGATCCGAGGACTTGAAGCGGATATCGTGCTCCAGCTCGGACCACGCATGCGAAAGGATCGTGCGGATTTGGACCTCGAAGAGGTAGCTGCCGGTGGCGCGGGCCGGTTCGCCCAAGGCCTGCTGGTACGCCTTGACCGTGTTGTTCTGCAGCGTGCGCAGGATCAGGTGGCGGCTGGCGTAGCCATAAGTGCCGGACTCGATCGAGCCGATGTCCTTCTCGCGGTCGGCGCGGCAGTCGAAGTCGCTGCGCTGCCGCTTGATCAGCGCTGCGGCCTCGCGGATTTCGTGCGGCAGGCTCACGATCACCCGGACACCGACCAGATCGTGGATCTCGCGTAGCGGGTCCGGGAACTCCAGCGCCGGGGCATCACCCGGTTCGGTCGGCTGCAGCATCCGCGACGCCTTGTCACGGAACGATTCGACGCTCTTGGTCCGGGCGGTGACAAACAGCGGCGTCAGTTCGGCGTTGCCGAAGATGTCCCGGATGCCGGACTGCAATTGGGACGTAACCGTTGCCAGCGCCGGGCGCACCCGCTCGTACCGCGCGGTGTTCGCCTCCACCTGGGCCCGCAGCCGCTCGTCCAACCGGTCCCAATGTATGCCCATGCGCGCCTGGCTCTCCTGCGGTAGGTATATGTGGCTCTGAATAACCTACCAAGGCCGGCCGGGAGGGCCGGCACCGGCAGTTTCGCCCGGTCCGGCCCCTCGAATCCCTTAGCCCTCGGCGTGCGCGTCCGCCAGCTTCAGCACCTCGTCCAGGATGGACAGGCCGGACCGGGCGTCCTCCGCGCTGATGTTCAGCGGCGGCACCACATGGATCCGGTTGAAGTTGGCGAACGGCAGCAGCCCGCGGGACTTGCAGGCCGCGATCAGCTCGTTCATCTCCGGGCTCGAGGAGCCGTACGGCGCCAGCGGCTCGCGTGTGGTCCGGCTCCGCACCAGCTCCACCGCCCAGAAGGCCCCGACGCCGCGCACCTCGCCGACCGATGGGTGTTTCGCCGCCAGCTCCGAGAGCCCGGGACCGAACACATCGGTACCCAGCGAAGCGGCATGCTCCACCATCTGCTCCTCGCGCATCGCGTTGATCGTGGCCACCGCCGCGGCACAAGCCAGCGGATGCCCGGAGTAGGTCAAGCCACCCGGATAGACCCGCTTGGCGAAGGTCGCATAGATCTCCTCGGAGATCGCCACGCCGCCCAGCGGTACGTAGCCCGAGTTAACGCCCTTGGCGAAGGTCAGCAGGTCCGGGACCACCCCGGCGTGGTCGATCGCGAACCACTTTCCCGAGCGGCCGAACCCAGCCATCACCTCGTCGGCGATGAACACGATCCCGTACTTGGTGGCCAGCTCGCGGATACCCTGCAGGTAGCCCGGCGGCGGCACCATGATGCCCGCGGTGCCCGGGATGGACTCCAGCACGATCGCGGCAAAGCGGTCGGCGCCCTCCAGCTGGATGGTGGTCTCCAGGTGCTCCAGCGCGCGCTGGCATTCCTGGGCTTCGTCCTCGGCGTGGAACTGGCTGCGGTACAGGAACGGTGCATGGAAGTGGACCGTGCCGGCGTTCCCGTAGTCGTTGGCCAGCCGCCGCGGGTCGCCGGTGATGTTCACGGCCAGCGCGGTGCCGCCGTGGTAGGAGCGGTAGGCGGAGAGCACCTTGTAGCGGCCGGTGTGCAGCCGGGCCATCCGCACCGCATGCTCCACGGCCTCCGCGCCGCCGTTCGTGAAGAAAATCCGGTTCAGGTCACCGGGCGTCAGCTCGGCGATTAGCCGTGCGGCTTCCGAACGCGCCGCGTTCACGTGCTGCGGCGCCACGGTGCACAGCAGCCCCGCCTGCTCCTGGATCGCAGCCACAACCTTGGGGTGTTGGTGGCCAATGTTGGTGTTGACCAGCTGCGAGGAGAAGTCCAGCAGCTTGTTGCCCTCGCCGTCCCATACCCAGGAACCCTCCGCCCGGCTGATCACCATGGGCGTGATCAGCTCCTGCGCGGACCAGGAATGGAACACGTGCTGGCGGTCCAGCTGATACGCGCGGCGGCTGGCTTCCAGTTCTTCGGCGTTCAACGCGCTGCCGGTGGTGGTGGTCATTTGTCTCTCCTTAAACTACGACGGCGGACGGTCGGGTCGGCGGGCAGTTGCGGCAGGCGGGTGCCGGCTTGGCGGGATCAAACATTCTGCGGGAAGCCCAAGTTGATGCCGCCGTGGCTCGGGTCCAGCCAGCGGGTGGTCACCACCTTGCCGCGGGTGAAGAAGTGCACGCCCTCGGAGCCGTGTGCGTGGCTGTCGCCGAACAGCGAGTTCTTCCAGCCGCCGAACGAGTAGTACGCCATCGGCACCGGGATCGGGACGTTGATGCCCACCATACCCACCTGCACCTCGTTCTCGAAGCGGCGGGCGGCGCCGCCGTCGTTGGTGAAAATCGCGGTGCCGTTGCCGTACGGGTTGTCGTTGATCAGCGCCAGCCCCTCGTCGTAGCCCGGCACGCGCACCACGGACAGGACCGGCCCGAAGATCTCGTCGGTGTAGATGGACATCTGCGGCGTCACCCGGTCGAACAGCGTCGGTGCCAGGAAGAAGCCATCGCCCTCGGCATCGGGCTCCACGCTGCGCCCGTCCAGCACCAGCTCGGCGCCGGCGTCCTCGCCCGCCGCGATGTAGCCGGCCACCTTGTCCCGGTGCGCTGCCGTGACCAGTGGGCCCATGTCCGTGCCGCGCATGCCGTCGCCCACGCGCAGCTTCGCGGTGCGCTCGGCGATCTTGGCCACCAGTTCGTCAGCGACGGACTCCACCGCCACCACCGCGGAAATCGCCATGCAGCGCTCGCCGGCAGCGCCATAACCGGCATTGACCGCGGCGTCAGCGGCCAGGTCCAGGTCCGCGTCCGGAAGCACCAGCATGTGGTTCTTCGCCCCGCCCAGCGCCTGCACCCGCTTGCCGGAGGCCGTGCCGCGCTCGTAGACGTAGCGGGCGATCGGCGTCGAACCGACGAACGAAACGGACTTGATCTCCGGATGCTCCAGCAGCGCGTCCACGGACTCCTTGTCGCCGTGCACCACGTTGAACACGCCGTCCGGCAGCCCGGCTTCCTTCCACAGCTCAGCCAGCCAGTTGGCCGCCGTCGGATCCTTCTCGCTCGGCTTGAGCACCACGGTGTTGCCCGATGCGATGGCCACCGGGAAGAACCACATGGGCACCATCGCGGGGAAGTTGAACGGGGAGATGATCGCCGCCGGTCCCACCGGCTGCCGCAGCGAATGCACATCCACCTTGCTGGACGCGTTCTCGGTGTAGCCGCCCTTGAGCAGATGCGGAATGCCGCAGGCGAACTCCACCACTTCCTGCCCGCGGGACACCTCGCCGAGCGCGTCGTCCAGCACCTTGCCGTGCTCGGCCGTGATGATCGCAGCCAGCTCGCCCTTGCGCGCGTTCAGCAACTCGCGGAAGGCGAAGAGGATCTGTACGCGCCGTGCCAGCGAAGTGTCCCGCCAGGCCGGAAAGGCTGCCGCCGCTGCCTGCACCGCTTGATTCACGACGGCGGAGCTTGCCAAAGCGACGCGGGAGGAGACTTTGCCGGTGGCCGGGTTGGTCACCTCGCCCAGTCGGCCCTCCGGATCCGGGCTGGCGTAGCTGCCGTCAATCCAGTGCTGGATGGTCTGCATGGTGCTCCTCGGTGTAGTCCTAAGTCATGCGGGCACGTGCCCACCTTCTTTGGATCATCCTGCGCCGTTCCTCCATCGTGAACCACTTACACCACGTCGGAATTTACTGCTGCGGCGTTACACTATGTCAATGCTGACAGTGCAGGATGTCTTGGAGCTGGACGTGGTGCGCGCCGGAGCACCGGAAATCCTCGCCGGAGCTGGCGCCCTGACCGCCCCGGTCCGCTGGGTGCATGTGGCCGAGCTGAAGAGCCTGGCTGGTCTGTTGGAAGGCGGTGAGCTGGTCCTCACCACCGGCTTGGCGTTCGAGGATTCCGTAGCCGAGGCAGCCCGCTATCTGGGTGAGCTGGCAGCGGCAGGTGCCGCCGCCGTCGTCGTCGAAATTACCTCCGCCAGGCCCCGGACTGCTGCCGCACTGCGCCAAGCCGCCCACGATGCCGTGCTGCCGGTGATTTTGCTGGCCGAGCGGATCCGTTTTGTTGAGGTCACCGAAGTGGTGCACCGCCTGCTGGTCGCCAGCCAACTGGCGCAGCTGGAACGGTCGCGGCAGGTACACGAGGTCTTCACCAACCTCAGCCTGGAGAATGCGCCGCCGGAGGAGATCGTGCACCGCGCCGCCGAGCTGCTCGGTGCGCCGGTGGTGCTCGAAGACGTGGAGCACTTGGTGCTGGCGTTCGCGACGGCCGGTGTGCCCGCACCGGAACTGCTGGCTGACTGGACGGATCGCTCCCGGCTGGTGCACTACCGGGAGGAAACAGCACAAGCCGGTACCGAAGGCTGGCTGCAGACCCCGGTGGGCCTGCGCGGGCAACGCTGGGGCCGCTTGGTGGTACCTGCGGACGCCCGGGTCCGGGCCGCTGGCCACACCGGACCGGACCTCCACACCGACGCCGGAGCCGCCATGGTGCTCGAACGGGCCGGCCAGGCGTTGACCATCAACCGGATGGCCGAACGTGACCAGCGCGAACTCGGACATCAGGCCCGGGCCGGTCTGCTGCACGAACTCCGCCGGCCCGGAGCCCTTGAAGAGAGCGACGCCGTGACTCGGGCGGCGGCACTGGGGTTGGCGCCGGCGCCTGACTATCTGCCGGTGGTATTTCGGCTCGCGAAGCAGCCGGACGAGGAACCGATCGAGCTGCAGCGGCGTGAGCGCGCGCTGCTGGAACTGCTGCAGCGGGTACTGGCGGACGCTCGCGTCTCCGGACTGCCGGCCAGCCTGCAGTCCGGAACCATCGGAATGCTGGTCGGACTGCCCGCCAGGCAGCTGGAAGACCCGGTGCTGGAACGGCTGTGCGGGCAGCTGGCCGAGCAAGCCAGCGTCGACTGGACAGTGGGCGTTGGCCGCGGCCGGCCGCAACTGCTGGCTGCCGCGGCCGGACTGGATGAAGCCGCGCACGTGGCTGAATCCGCGGCAGGAATCGGCTCCGCGGCAGGCCTCGGCGGCGGCCGGCGGTTCTACCGATCCGCCGACGTCCGGCTGCGCGGACTGCTCTCCATGCTGCGCGACGATCCGCGGGCGGCCGCCTTCACCGACGCCGAACTCGCCCCCATCGCGCAGGACGCCGAAGCCCTCGAACTGCTCCTGCACTACCTGGAATCCGGAGGGAACAAGGCCCAGCTCGCGCGGAAGGGCTACCTCAGCCGTCCCACCCTGTATGCCAAGCTGGCGCGGCTGCAAGAGAAGCTGGGCGTCCCGCTCGACGACGCCGAGTCACGGACCTCGCTCCATGTTGCGCTGCTGCTGCACCGGCTGCGGAGCTGACCCGAGATCCCGGCTAACAGCAGCTGAACCAACGCCGGCCATCCCACCAAAGCCCGCCCGCAGATATGGTGGAAGCATGAGCCAGACAAGCGACACGGCACAGTTCAGCACCAAAGGCGCCTACGTTCACAGCGGCGAAGAGTTCGACCGGGACACCAGCTACATCGAGGACCGGATCGTGGCCGACCCCGATGCCGTCCGTGCCTCGGACGGGCCGACCGGCGGCACCATTGGCAACCCGAACGGAGGCCTCGGCGACGGCGCCAAAGCCTGGCCGGTGGAGGCTGGCCGTTACCGCTTGGTTGCCGCGCGCGCTTGCCCCTGGGCCAACCGGGCCATTATCGTCCGCCGGCTGCTCGGGCTCGAAGACGCCATCTCGCTGGGTTTGCCCGGCCCCACCCACGACGCCCGCTCCTGGACCTTCGACCTGGACCCGGGCGGCCGGGACCCCGTGCTGGGTACCGAGCGCCTGCAGGAGAACTACTTCAAGCGCTTCCCGGACTACCCCCGCGGCATCACCGTGCCGGCCATAGTTGACGAGGCGAGCGGCGCCGTCGTCACCAATGACTACCCCCAGATGACCCTGGACTTCTCCACTGAGTGGAAGGATTTCCACCGCGACGGCGCCCCGGACCTGCTCCCGGCCGACAAGATCGAGGAGATGCAGCCGGTCATCAAGCGGATCTACACCGAGGTCAACAACGGCGTCTACCGCTGCGGTTTCGCCGGCTCGCAAGAAGCCTATAACGCTGCCTATGACCGGCTCTGGGCGGCAATGGACTGGCTCGAGGAGCGCCTCACTAACCAGCGCTACCTGATGGGCGACACGATTACCGAAGCCGACGTTCGCCTCTTCACCACGCTGGCCCGCTTCGACGCCGTCTACCACGGCCACTTCAAATGCAACCGGAACAAGCTGACCGAGATGCCCGCGCTGTGGGGCTACGCCCGCGACCTGTTCCAGACCCCGGGCTTCGGCGACACCACCGACTTCGTGCAGATTAAGCAGCACTATTACATCGTGCACGAGGACATCAACCCCACCCGGATCGTCCCGCAAGGACCGGATCTCTCCGGCTGGCTGACCGAGCACGGCCGCGAAGCCCTCGGGGGCAGCCCGTTCGGAAACGGCACCGCACCGGGCCCGGTGCGGGAATCCGAACGCGTCACTCCCGGCCACAATCCGCTCTACCCGGCCTGACCGCCGTGTCCCGCGCCTTGAACGACGACGGCGGTGCCCGCCCCTTGGGCGACGACGGCGGTGCCCACCCCTTAAACGAAGAAGGTGGCGCGCGCCCGCGGATTGCCGTTAGCTTCGTCCGGGGCGCTCCGTCCCATCCTGCGTGGTTCTCGAAGGTACTGGCGGATTTGGCCGAGAGGGCGGCTGACGGCCTGAGCGCAGCCGGAGCGGAACCCGTCGTCGTAGATTCGGCCTCAGGCCACGTCTTCAGTGCGCTGGATTACCAAGGCGTAGTCATTCTCGGCGGCGGCGACGTGGATCCAGCCCGCTACGGCGGCGACACCGACGAGCCCACCGTCCACTGTGTGGATACCGGAGCGGACGAGGCCGAGATCGACTTAGTCAAAGGCGCCATCGAGAACGGCCGACCCGTGCTCGGAATCTGTCGCGGTCTCCAGCTCATCAACGTTGCCTTCGCGGGCTCGCTCTGTGAAGACCTCGGTCCGGATTCCATCCACAAGATTCACCAGCCGCAGCCGCCCATGGCGAACCATCGGGTGCAGATCGCACCCGACAGCCTGCTGGCCACCGCCCTCGGTACCGAAACCATCACGGTCCAGTCCGGCCATCACCAAGCGGTCCGCCGGCTCGGTGACCGACTGCGCGTGGTAGCAACCGCGGCCGACGGCGTGGTCGAAGCCGTGGAACTAGCCCGCCCCGATGAAGGCTGGCTGCTCGCCGTGCAATGGCATCCCGAAGAACCTGGCTCGCCCGTCGGGCAACTCCACGCGCTGCTCAGGCCATTCGTTGAAGCCTGCCGTCGGACACCGGTGGG
This sequence comes from Arthrobacter sp. B0316-1-20, assembly GCF_059091865.1. NCBI lineage: Bacteria > Bacillati > Actinomycetota > Actinomycetes > Micrococcales > Micrococcaceae > Arthrobacter > Arthrobacter sp. B0316-1-20. Next base: position 160,120 of record NZ_JBNHHC010000005.1, read on the forward strand.
CCTCGTCGGGTAGAGGGCAATCCGTCCGGGCAGCGACTTAGGGAGCCCCGGAGCGGGTCCGGCCACGCGCGTAGGACCGTAAACACCCGGATCAACGCCTCGATACCTACGCGGCGCACCATTTCGTCATCCGAAAGTGTCAGACCCGGCTTATAGGCTGTTTTCAGTAGCAGTTCTGTACCAAACGTTGACCATCGGGTGTGGTTTTCCGGTGGTGTCTGCGGGCTTTGTTCCGTGACCGTTCGTAGTCGACGCCGTGCCCTGGGTGGGCATGCTGAAGATTGAGACGCGTGAGAATGTTTGATCCGGCAGCACCGCAACCTTCCGCCGCAGCCCCGGCTGACCCCGGCACCATGCCTGCGCCCGGCGCTGTCGGGCCTGCGACCGGCGTTCCCGGGCCGGTAGGATCTTCCGCCGTGAGCGGCGTGGCGGTTTCGCTGCCGCCGGTCGATCTTGAGGCGTCCGCGGAGGAGTTGGTGGACCAGCTCACCGCCAGGGAGGACGCCAAGGACGCGATCGCCGCGGACCAGGCCAGGCTGATGGTCGCGCTGGAACGGCGGATCCGCGCCGAGCGTGCCGCCGCCGGCGTCCCGGCTGCGCGGCGGGGTGAAGGGATCGCCAAGCAAATCGGGTTGGCGCGGCGGGAGTCCCCGCACCGGGCGGCCCTGCTGCTGGGCCGGGCCAGGGTCCTGGTCAACCAGATGCCGCACACGCTCACGGCACTGCAGGCGGGGCAGCTGAATGAGTGGCGGGCGGCGATCCTGGTCCGGGAAACCGACTGCCTGAGCCCGGAGCACCGCGGCCGCGTGGACCGGGAGCTGGCCGGGAGCCCGGACCGTCTGCACGGGATGGGGAACCGGCAGTTGGAGGCAGAGGCAAACGGATCGCGTACCGGCTGGACCCGCGGGCGGTGGTGGGCCGGGCGGCGAAGGCCGAAGCGGACCGGCATGTCTCCTCCCGGCCCGAACCCGATGTGATGGTCTCGGTCCGGACCCTGCTGCCGGTGGCCCAAGGGGTGGCGGTGATGGCCGCGCTGCATCAGGAGGCGGAGCGGCTGCGCAATGCCGGGGACCCCAGGAGCAGGGGCCAGATGATGGCCGATACCGTGTTTGAACGAGTCACCGGGCGGAGCACCGCCGACCCGGCCCGGCTGGAAGTGCAGCTGGTGATGACCGACCGGGCGCTGCTGCAGGGCGGGACCGAACCGGCCTGGCTGACCGGCTACGGCATCGTCCCGGCCCAGTACGCCCGCGACCTGATCCGCCTGCCGCAGGCCCCGCCAATTGAACCCACCGCCGCGCCCGGGAGCGCAGGTGCCGGCCGGAACCCGGCAGGCCAGATCCCGCCGGGCAGCGCCTTCGGGCAGAAGGCGCCGCCGGCGGGAACCGAGCCGGGCTGGAAGACCGCTCACGAGCAGGCCCGGCAGACAGGCTGCGGAACCTGAAGGTCGGCGGGGTGGCGGATGTTTGGATCCGGCGGTTGTATACCGCGCCGGGGACCGGGCAGTTGCTGGGCATGGACTCGAAGGCCCGGAAGTTCCCGGACGGGATCCGGCGGATGGTCATGGCCCGGGACGCGTTCTGCACCGGCCCGTGGTGCGACGCGCCGATCCGGCACATCGACCACATTTTCGCCTACGCCGAGGGCGGGCCCACCAGCCTGGCAAACGGGCAGGGGCTGTGCGAGCGCTGCAATCAATCGAAGGAAGCCGACGGCTGGTCCGCCAAACCCCTCCCCGGGCCCCGGCGCAGCGTCAAGACCACCACACCCACGGGTCACACCTACACCTCCACCGCCCCACCCCTGCCCGGGGCCACGATGAACGGGCCAACCGCTGACCCAGTGGGTGCTCCGCGTGGAACGCAATCTGCCAGAGAGGCGCGGTTCTTGGTGAAAGCTGCCCTGCGGCAAACGGGTGCTCGCGACGACGTCCGGCGTCTAGGCAGCAGCGCTGAGAGTGGCTGGGCGACTGTCCGTATCCCGCGGGAAGAACTGATTAGCCCTGCAGCGTAACGGGAAAGGCTGCGTGGGATAACCAGGGTTGCTGGTTTCCCACGCCGCCTCTGTGGAGCCTAGGGCAGGTGGAGCCTATGTTAGGTGTCTGTCTGCGTAGACCTTCATGGCATCCCGCACGAAAGATGCGCCCTGCTCGCCGCCGTAGTTGGCGCCGAACCGTGGGTCTGCCACATACATTTCACCCAGCCCGGTGAAGTAACCGAAGGACACTTCCTGGCCGCCGTTGGCGCTGGTCAGCCAGTCGAACTGACGCCGCGCCAATGCCTGCGCTTCGTCGCTATCGGCAGCCAATCCGGACTGAGCGGCGGCAACCCAGTCCGCCATCAATTGCTTGGATTGGTCCTTCCAGGACGTCCGCTCGGCGTCGGACATGCCGCGCCACCACTGGTCGCCCTTGGCGTAAGCGTCCTTGCCCCAGCGTTCTTCGACTTCCTCCTTGTACTGGGTGTGGTCGAATCCGTCGAACATTTCATCGGCCATCAGCTGTTCGCCCCTTTCCGCCTTATCGATAGTGGTTTGTACGGAGACGATCTGCTTTTCGAGTCGATCGCGCTCCTGCATGAGAAGTTCCAGATGTCCGCGCAGAGCGGCCGTCGTATCCCGTGTGCCTTCCAGCACCTTGTTGATCTCGGACAGACCCAATCCAAGCTGGCGCAGCAGGAGGATCCGCTGGAGCCGCAGCAGGGCCTCGTCGTCGTAATAGCGGTAGCCGTTGTAGCCCGTGCTGCTTGGCTCAAGCAGGCCAATGTCCTGGTAATGCCGCAAAGTCCTGCTGGTAGTTCCGGCAGCTTTAGCGACTTCTTGGATCGAATACATTCTGACCTGCGCCATTCCCATAGCAACCACTATGAAGCTTGACGCAACGTCAAGGTCAAGGCGTGTGTGGGCGGGTTCGCGCGGCGTAATCGTCGGCCAGCATCAGCAGCGCAGACAGGAACCGACTGGCGGGATAACATCGGCACGTGCACGCAGACCGGCCCGCTGATTCTCCCCGCGGCAGCCGCGGGGGAGTGCATGTGCCGGGCGGAAGGAACTCCACCCAGCGCGAGGGCATCCAATTGCCGGTGCCGCTGGCTCTACTGTTGGCGCTGGTTGCAGGAGTGGGGCTGGCCGTGCAGAGCCGGCTCAACAGCCAGCTGGGAATTGAACTGGGGGACAGTGTGGGAGCGGCCTTGGTCAGCTTCGGCACGGGCTTCGCGGCGGTTGTGCTTTTCACGCTGTTGCGGCCGAGGGTGCGGCAAAAATTACGAGGCGTTCCAGCGTTGCTGCGACGGCGCGTATACCCACGCTGGTACCTGCTGGCCGGCGTCGTGGGGGCCCTTTACGTGTTCGCACAGGCGGCAACGGTGGGGCCGATCGGATTGTCCCTGTTCACCATAGCGATCGTGACCGGGCAGATGGCTTCGGGTCTGCTGATGGACCGGCTGGGCATCGGAGCCGGCCGGAAGATTGCGGTCAGTGGGGCCCGAATAGCGGGAGCCGTGCTCGCCTTTCTGGCAGCGGTCATTGCCGCCAGCGCCCATTTTGGGTCATCGACGGCAGCGGGACCGCTGGTCTTGTTCATGCTGATCCCACTGGTGTCAGGATTGCTTCAGAGCGTCCAGCAGGGTGTCTTAGGCCAGATAGGTACGGCGCACGGCAGCCCGGTCATTTCCACGCTGCTGAACTTCGGTGTGGGAACGGTGGCTCTGCTGGCGGTCTGGATGGTGCAGGCGGCGATCATCGGGCGGGCCGACCTGCTCACCGGGCCGTGGTGGCTGTATTTGGGTGGTCCGCTGGGCACCATGATCCTGGCCGCCGCCACCGTCTGTGTGGCCAGCACCGGCGTGCTGCTGATGACGCTGACGGTGATCGGCGGACAGTTGGTCGGAGCGTTGGCCGTGGATATTTTCTGGCCGTCTGCGGGAAGCGTGGTCGGCCCGGAAACGCTGCTGGGCATTGGAATGACCGGCGTGGGCCTGCTGATTGCTGCGCGTGCCGGCCGGCAGCGCCGGACCGGCTGACCGCGAACCGGTTGACCGCGGACCGCGGACCGGAAGGGTCCGGGATGCACCGGACTGCAGCCTGCCGCAGCCTCAGCGGAAGGCGGGGATGCCGGTGATTTTCTGGCCGAGGATCAAGGTGTGGACTTCGTCGGTGCCTTCGTAAGTGCGGACGGATTCGAGGTTGTTGGCGTGCCGCAGCGGTGAGTAGTCCAAGGTGATGCCGTTGCCGCCGAGGATGGTGCGGCATTCGCGGGCGATCTTGATGGCTTCTCGGCAGTTGTTGAGTTTGCCCACGGATATCTGGTGGGGCTGCAGGTTGCCGGCGTCCTTGAGCCGGCCCAGGTGCAGGGCGAGCAAGAGGCCTTTGTTGATTTCCAGCGCCATGTTGACCAGCTTTTCCTGGGTGAGTTGGTAGCCGGCCAGCGGTTTGTCGAACTGCAGGCGTTCCTTGGAGTAGTCGACGGCGGCCTGCCAGGCGTCGCGGGCGGCGCCCATCGCGCCCCAGATGATGCCGTAGCGGGCTTCGTTCAAGCACTCGAACGGTCCGCGCAGGCCCTTGGCGTGGGGCATGAGCGCGTCGGCGGGGAGCCGGACGTCGGTGAGTTCGATGTCGCACTGGATGGAGGCGCGCATGGAGAGCTTGGGTTCGATCGGGGTGGCTGTGAATCCGGGCGTGTCGGTGGGCACCAGGAAGCCGCGCACGCCGTCGTCGGTCTGGGCCCAGATAATTGCGATTTGGGCGACGGAGGCGAGGCCGATCCAGCGTTTGGAGCCGTTGAGGATCCAGTCGGCGTCGGGACCTGAGCCGTCGCGGCGGGCGAAGGTCTTCATGCTTCCGGGGTCGGAGCCGGCGGTGGGTTCGGTCAGGCCGAAGCAGCCGATGGCTTCGCCGGCGGCCATCTGCGGCAGCCATTGTTGTTTTTGTTCTTCGGAGCCGTGTTTGTGGATGGCGCTCATCGCCAGCGAGCCCTGCACCGAGACGAAGGTGCGCAGTCCGGAGTCGCCGGCTTCGAGTTCGGCAGCAGCCAGGCCGTAGTCGACGGCGGAGCGGCCGGCGCAACCGTAGCCGTCCAAGTGCATGCCGAGCAGGCCCAGCTTGGCCATCTCGGGCACGATCTCCAGCGGAAACACCGCGTTTTCATACCAGCCGGCGATCTGCGGCTTGATCGCGCTGTCCACGAAGGCGCGGACGTCGTTCCGCAACGCGAGCTCGGAATCACTGAGCAGCGAGTCGAGATTGATCAGATCGGCTTCAGCGGACAAGTGGAGCCCTTTCGCTCGGAACAACGTATTCGGCTCGATGGCGGCCGGTTGCTCCCACGATAACCTCTGGCAGGAACGGCGCGCCGTTGCGGCGTTACCATAAGCCAATGGACGACGGCGGTGCCTCCTTCGGCCAGATGCGATCGGTGGGCGGAACGGACCCGGAAGGCCGGGCAGCGTTGGCCATCCTGCAGATGCTGCAGGACGTGGAGCCATGGCTGCAGCGGGATGAGGCAGCCGTTGAACCGGGGTCGCCGCTGGCCCAACTGGACGAACAATTCACCGCGGCCCAAAGTGTGAGCGGCCTGCTGCGCCAGTCCTTGGCTGCAGCCACCGACAATGTGCTGGCGCTGCGCCGACTGTTGTTTGAGGAACACGGCGAGCAGGGAACGGCGGAATATCGGCTGCAGACGCATGCGCCGTACTCGTTGGTACGGACGGTTATCGAGTGCAGTTCCACCGTGTTGTGGGCGCTGCTGCCGGCCGAGGGCACCGAGCGGGCCCGGCGCAGTCTGGTGCTCATTGCTCGGGACGTGTTCAACGCGGCGTCGTTCTGGGATGCCTATCTGGCGGACTTCCGGCCGGAACGGCATGCCGGGGCGATGGAGTATTTCAACGGGCTGCGTCAAACGGTCAACGAGGTGGCGGCGCGGCTGGAGCTGCCGCCGATCTTTGCGCGGAAGGCCGACGGTTCCTGGGGCTACGCCACCAAGAACCGTACCCAAACGTCGATCCTGAAAGACCTGCGAAGCGAGGACCTGCCGCCGTCGTTAATGTATGTCTGGCAGTTCTGCAGCGGCCATTCGCACGGGCTGGAATGGGCGGCCATGGGCGGAGCCCGCTACCCGGATCCGTTCAGTGAATCCGGCACCTTCCGGGCCGGGAGCATGGAGCAGCTGCGGCAGATGTGCGACGTGTCGCTGGGCCTGGTGCCGCGCGCCTGGGACGTCTTCGACGCGCAGCGCCGCGTGTGGCCGCTGCTGTGAACAGGTTGATTCAGCGATAGGCGCGGTGCAGGTTCTCCTTGGTGGAGGCCCCGGTCGGGCGTTCCGAGATCCACGGTCCGGTCCCCTCCGAAGGGTCCAGGACGCCGGCTTCGAACCAGGTGTAGTCGCCGGCGAGTACCCGGGCGGCAAGCTTGCCGTCGCTGGTGTCCGAATTGCGCCAGAGTTCGCCGAAGAGCTGGTGGATCCGCTCCCGGGACTGCAGGCAGAAGGCGTCCGCCAACTGGTACGCTGCCTTGCCTTGCACCGGGTCCTGGCTGCGCAGCATCTCGGCGTGGCTGCAGCTGGCGGCCATGGCGAAGAGCTCGGCGCCAATATCCACGATCCTGCCCAGGAACGCCTGCCGCTTCTCCAGCCCCGCCTGCCACCGGCCCATGCCGAGGAACGTCTGCCGGGCCAGCCGGCGGGAGGAACGCTCGATGTAGCGCAGATGCTTGGCCAGTGGGCCGAAGTCGTTGTAGGCCTTGGGGTTCATGCCTTGGCCGGCGAGCAGTTGGGGAAGCCATTTGGCGTAGAAACTGCTGGCACCCATGGCCGCTTTTGCCTTGGCCTGTAGATCGGCGTCGGCCGACGCCAAATCTCCAGCGGCGGACAAATGCGCATCCACAGCCTCCCGGGCGATCAGCAGATGCATGATTTCGGTGGAGCCTTCGAAGATCCGGTTGATCCGCATGTCGCGCAGCGACTGCTCCGCCGGCACGGCGCGTTCGCCGCGGGCAGCCAGCGATTCGGCTGTCTCGTAGCCTCGGCCGCCGCGGATCTGGACCAGTTCGTCGGCAATCTTGTAGGCGAACTCGCTGGACCACAACTTGGCCAGCGCTGCTTCAATCCGGACATCCTTCATGCCGGCATCGGCGAGTCCGGCAGACAGCTCAAAGACTGCGTTGAGAGCGAAAGAGCTGGCGGCGATGAAGGCGATCTTCTTGCTGACCGCCTCATGCTTGCCGACGGGCTTGCCCCACTGTACGCGGGCGTTGGACCATTCCCGGGCGATCTTCAGCGACCATTTGCCGCCAGCCGCGCAGAGCGCGGGGATGGACAGGCGGCCGGTATTCAGCGTGGTCAACGCAATCTTCAGGCCCTGGCCTTCACGGCCCAGGCGGTTGGCCGCGGGGACCCGGACGTTGTCGAACCGGGTGACACCGTTTTCGATGCCCCTCAGGCCCATGAAGGAGTTGCGGTTTTCCACCGTGATGCCGGGCGAGTCAGCTTCCACCACGAACGCCGAGATGCCGCCGCGCTGGCCGTCGTGCTCCGGGACCTTGGCCATCACCACCACCAGTTCGGCGATTACGCCGTTGGTGGTCCAGAGTTTGCTGCCGTTGAGCAGGTAGGCCTCGCCGTCTTCGGTGGGAGTGGCGGTGGTGCCCAGACGCGCGGGGTCGGAACCAACGTCGGGTTCGGTCAGCAGGAACGCAGTCACGGCGCCGGCCGCGCAGCGGGGCAGATACTCGCGCTTCTGCTCCTCGGTGCCGAACACCTTCACCGGCTCGGGAACGCCAATGGACTGGTGGGCCGAGAGCAAGGCCCCGAGTGAAGGATGTATCGAGCCGAGCAGCATCAGGGCGCGGCCGTAGTAGAGCAGCGACAGCCCCAGGCCGCCGTATTCGACCGGGATCTTCATGCCGAAGGTGCCCAGTTTCGCCAAGCCGTCGATGTATTCGTCCGGGATCTTCGCGTCGCGTTCTATCCGTGCACTATCCATGGTGCGGGCGTACTCCTCCAGCCGCGCCAGGAAGGACTCGCCGGCCTCACGCTCCGACGCGGTCGGCAGCGGATGCGGGTGGATCAGGTCGAGTTCGAACCGTCCCATGTACAGGCCCTTGGCGAAGCTCGGCCGGGTCCATTCCGTTTCGCGCGACGCCTCGGCGAGTTCGCGTGCGTCCCGTTCAGTGGTCTCCGCCGGGCCGGCTGTGCCCGCTTCTGCTGGCAACGGTCCTGCAGCGGCATCTTGGCTGGCGCTGGCTTTTTTCTGGTCGGTCTCGGCGCTCATGGCAGTCCCCTTCGACGCGGGCCTGCCGGGCTTCAGGCCCTGTGCTGTCCCCTTATGTTACTTCCCGGTAGCTCTTTTGCCGAGGGTTCTTTTTAGGCTCGGGGAATATCCCGGATTACCTGAAGCTTCAACTAAAGGAACACTGCACGCGACCTCGGGAGCATTAATGGACTTCGGCATCTTCACCTTCGGCGAACTGACACGTGGCCCGGACGGTGAGGCGTTGTCGCCCCGGCAGCGTCTGGACGAGTTGGTCCAGCTGGCGAAGATTGCCGATCAGGCGGGCATCTCCTTCCTGGGACTCGGCGAACACCACCGCAGGGACTTCGCCATCTCCGCCCCCGAAGTTGTCCTGGCGGCCATCGCCCGCGAGACCTCCACGCTGCGGTTGGCCACCGCCGTCACCGTGCTGTCGACCCAGGATCCGGTGCGGCTGTTCGAGCAGTTCGCCACGCTGGACCTGCTGTCCGGAGGGCGGGCAGAAATCATTGCCGGCCGGGGCGCCTTCACCGAGTCTTATCCGCTGTTCGGGTACGACACGGCCGATTATGACGGCCTGTTCGAAGAGAAGCTGCAGTTGCTGCTTGCCGCCCGCGAGCAGGAGAACCTGAGCTGGAACGGAACGCACCACCACAGCATCAGCAGGATGGATGTGGTGCCGCGGCCGCTGCAGGAGAAGCTGCCGGTCTGGGTAGGCGTGGGCGGTACGCCCTCCTCCTTCGAGCGCGCCGGCCGGTTGGGGCTGCCGCTGTACTTGGCGCTGCTCTCCGGGCCTCAGCACTTCACCCGGCACGTTGAGTACTACCGCGAATCCGCCGCTGCGCACGGGCACGACCCGGCCACCCTGCCGGTGGGAACCGGCGGCCACTTCTTCGTGGCTCCCACCTCCCAAGAGGCCCGCGACACGTTCTACCCGTACTACCGCGCCTACTTCGAGCAGAACATGCCGCGGCCGGCGGGGCTTTTCCCGCGCGAGACCTTCGAGGCGTGGGCCGGTCCCGGCGGAGGCCTCTTGGCCGGAAGCCCGCAGGAAGTGATCGACAAGATTATGGAGCAGTACCAGTTGTTCGGCCACGACCGCTACATGGCACAGGTGGGCCTCGGCGGGCTCCCGTTCGCGGACACCGCCCGTTCCATCGAATTGCTCGCCACCGAAATCATGCCGGTGGTCCAGCGCGAAACCCATCCGGCCAAACGGCCCTAGCGGCCGGGTCGGGCACCAGGCCAGTTGGTGCGCCAGGTCCGCTTGCGAGCCCTAGGGGACAGGCGTGCCTGAACCCTAGGGGAGAGGTGTGCCCCGGCCAAGCCGCCCGGTGCTGTGCTCTGCGGACTCAACGTGCCGCAGGATCGCCTCGGCGCAGGCGGCGGGCTGTTCCCAGTGCACCATGTGCCCGGCGTCCGGCACCGCGGTGTACCGCCAGCCCGGGTGCCGGGCCAGAAAATCCGCGACCGCGGCCGGCGGCCGGGTGGGATCCCGCGTGCCGGTCATCACCAGGGTGGGTGCCGATACCAGCTCCGCCACGCCCGGCGCCGCGCCGGTTACTCCGGCCGGCAAACTTTGGCGGACGACGGCGGGGTGCCGCCTGAAGGCGGCCAGGAACGTTTCGCGGCCCTCGCCTTGCGGCTCGGTGCCGCCGCGGAACCACGCACCAATCAGCTCCTCGCCGGCGGCCAGGTCGGCTTCCGGGTCCGAAGATTCGCCGCCGAACAGCCGGGTCAGCTTGTCCACCGTTGCCGCCGACGGTGCCACCGGAACCATCCCCACCAAGGTCAGCGACGCCGTCGTGCTTGCGAAGCGTGCCGCGATGGTGGCGGCGATGCTTCCGCCCAGAGAATGTCCTACCCAGTGCACCGGGCCGCCGCCGAATTGTTCGGCCAGGGTGGCGGCAACGTTCTCCACCGTCCAGTCGAAGCCGGCGGGAAGGGCGCCGCCGTAGCCGGGCAGTTCCGCGGCCACCACCTGGCGGCCGCGTGCGGAGAGTCGGTCCGCCAGCGGTTTCCAGTACACGGCGGAGCAGGCCCAGCCGTGGAGCAGGACGATGGGAAGCGGCATGACTTGATTATGCACGGGTCGCGTCCGCCGATGGGGTGGAGTGGCGCTAGCTGGTCAGGGATGCGGGCGTGGACCGCAAGCCGGTGGCGTTCATGAGGTACTGGCGGGCCGGTAAATCCGAACTGCAGCCGTTGCCACTAGCCTGTTCCTAGCGGTCCGCTGATCCAGTGGCCGGGACAAGGAGTTGGTATGGGGATTGTCAACGGCGAAGTGTCTTTTTGGTATGCCGACGGTGGGCTGCCCGCGCCCGGCCCGGCACTGGCGGAGAGCACGACGGCGGACGTCGCCGTGGTCGGCGCGGGCTACACCGGGTTGTGGACGGCTTACTACCTGAAACAGGCGCGTCCGGATCTTGACGTGGTGGTGCTGGAGAGCCGCTTCGCCGGCTTCGGCGCGTCGGGCCGCAACGGCGGCTGGCTGACCAACAGCATGACAGGCGGGCGCGAGGGCTACGCCGCCAGCCACGGACGCGAGCTGACCGGCCGGTTCCAGACGCTGCTGAACCAGACCGTGGATGAGGTCATCCGGGTGGCCGCCGCCGAAGGCATCGACGCGGACATGTACAAGGGCGGCGAACTGATCGTGGCCCGGAACCCGGCGCAGCTGCAGCGGCTGCAGGCGTGGGCCGCGGCGGAGTCGGTCTGGCCCGAGGCCGGCGCCCGCCTGTTGGACGCGACGGAGACCAGCCAGCGCATCCGGGTCGGCCGGGCAGTGGGTTCGCTGTTCCAGCCGCACTGCGCGCGGATCCATCCGGCTAAGCTGGTCCGCGGGCTGGCCGACGCCGTCCGGCGGATGGGAGTGCGGCTGTACGAAGAAACCACCGTCACCGACATCTTGCCGGGCCAGGCCCGCACTGACCGCGGAACCGTCCAGGCGCGGTATATCCTGCGCGCCACCGAAGGGTTCACCGCCGGGTTGAAATCGGCGCACCGGGACTGGCTGCCAATGAACTCGTCGTTGATTGTCACCGAACCGTTGCCGAGCGAGGTCTGGGCGGAGATCGGTTGGGATGAGGCCGAAGCCCTGGGCGACATGGCCCATGCCTACATGTACGCCCAGCGCACCGCGGACGGACGGATCGCGCTCGGCGGCCGCGGCGTGCCCTACCGCTACGGCTCAGCCCTGGACGCCGACGGCGCCACACAGTCGAAAACCGTTGCCCAGCTGGCAAGTATCCTGCACTCGATGTTCCCGGCCACCCGCGCCGCCCGCCTGGAACATGCTTGGTCCGGCGTGCTGGGCGTCCCGCGCGATTGGAAGGCCACGGTCGGCCTTGATCCGCGGACCGGGCTGGGCTGGGCCGGGGGTTATGTGGGCACCGGCGTCGCCGCCACCAACCTGGCCGCCCGCACCTTGCGCGACCTCATCGTGGACCCGGGCAGCGAGCTGGTGCGGATGCCCTGGGTGAACCGGAAGGTGCGCCGCTGGGAGGTGGAACCGCTGCGCTGGATCGCCGTGCAGGCCATGTACGCCGCCTACCACGCGGCCGACCGGGCCGAGGCCGGCGGGCTGCAATCCACCTCGCTGATTGCCCGGGTAGCCGACAAAGTTTCCGGGCGCGGCTGACCGCTCCGCTGCCATAATGACTCCATGGACGTTGACGGACAGGTGGAGCCGGAGGGTTTCTGGGCCATGGTGGCGGAGGGTGAACAGCGCATCCGGGAGACGTTCCCCGAGCTGCCCTGTTTCGCCCTCGCCGATTGGGACGGCCCCGTCATGGTGGGGGAATGGAATGAGGATAACGGCCCGCACGGGCTGCTGCACGGCGATCCTGGACTGGGCTTGCCCCATGCCCAGGTCCTGACCACCGTGCACGGGGTGAACCAGAGCATCCGAACGATGCGGCTGGGGGCGGGCCCGATGGTGTCGGACACGGACTCCTTCCGGCAGAAGCTCAACGAGCTGGAGCTCCAGGAGCCGCGGATGGTGGGCATCGCCGTCGACGGTCAGGAAGTGGAGTTTGCCTTCTGGCAGGACGGCGGCAAATGGTGGGCCGGAGCCGAGCGTGACGGCTACGGCATCATGATCGAAGCCGCCGGGCTCGACCCAGCCCGGGTGCAGCTGCGGCGGGTGGAGAACATCGAACCGTATCTGGACGCGCGGCGCGTCTGGCTGCGGCAGGTCCGCGGCGACATCTAACGCCAAAACCTAACAGAGACGGCGGGTGGCCGGCTCCCAGCCGGCCACCCGCCGCCTTCTCATCCCAAGGTCGGGCTCCCTCCCCTTGGGGGTTAGGGGGCTGGTCAGAGGTGGTTCATTCCCTCCACCAGCACGGAGCGCAGGATCTGTTCAATCTGGTCGAACTCGCGCTGGCCCACGGTCAGCGGCGGTGCCAGCTGGACCACAGGGTCGCCGCGGTCGTCGGCGCGGCAGTACAAGCCGGCGTCGAACAGTGCGTTGGACAGGTAACCGCGCAGCAGGTGCTCTGATTCTTCGTCGTTGAAGGTTTCCTTGGTGGCCTTGTCTTTGACCAGCTCGATTCCATAGAAGTAGCCCTCGCCCCGGACATCGCCAACGATCGGCAGGTCCAGCAGCTTCTCCAGTGTCCGGCGGAAGGCCGGGGCGTTCTCCTTGACGTGGTCGTTCAGGCCCTCGCGTTCGAAGATGTCCAGATTAGCCATGGCCACCGCGGCCGAGACCGGGTGCCCGCCGAAGGTGTAGCCGTGGTAGAACGTGGTGTCGCCGTGCTTGAACGGTTCGAACAGCCGGTCGGACGCGATCATGGCACCGATGGGGGAGTAGCCGCTGGTCATGCCCTTGGCGCAGGTGATCATGTCCGGCACGTAGTCGAAATCCGTGGAGGCGAACATCGACCCGATCCGGCCGAAGGCGCAGATGACTTCGTCGGAGACGAGCAGGACGTCGTATTCGTCGCAGATCTCACGCACCCGTTCGAAGTACCCGGGCGGCGGCGGGAAGCAGCCGCCGGAGTTCTGCACCGGCTCCAGGAACACCGCGGCCACGGTGTCGGGACCTTCGAACTCGATGGCTTCGCCGATCCGGTCGGCGGCCCAGCGGCCGAACGCCTTCGGGTCCTCCAGACCGGCCGGTGCGCGGTACTGGTTGGTGTTGGGGACCCGGAAGGCGCCCGGCACCAGGGGCTCGAAGGGTGCCTTCATATCCGGGATGCCGGTGATGGAAAGCGCACCCTGCGGCGTGCCGTGGTAGGCGACGGCGCGGGAGATCACCTTGGTCTTGTTGGGCTTGCCTTGGAGCTTGAAGTACTGCTTGGCCAGCTTCCAGGCCGATTCCACGGCTTCGCCGCCGCCGGTGGTGAAGAAGACACGGTTCAGGTCCCCGGGAGCATGGTGGGCGAGGCGTTCGGCCAGTTCAATGGCGGCCGGGTGAGCGTAGGACCACAACGGCATGAAGGCCAGTTCCTTGGCCTGCCGCGCGGCGGCCTGGGCCAGTTCCTCGCGGCCGTGGCCCACCTGGACCACGAAGAGTCCGGCGAGTCCGTCAATGTATTCGCGGCCCTGGTCGTCGTAGATGAGGTGGCCTTCGCCGCGGGTGATCACCGGCACGTTGCCTCCGGCGGCCAGCGGGGCGTGGCGGGCCATGTGCATCCACAAATGGTCGCGGGCGGCCTGCTGGCGGTCCGTTCCCATCGGCGTGGTGTAAGCCCGGCGCATCGGTGCGTCGGTGGTGGTTCCGGCCGGTGTGCCTTGGCCCGGAATGCTGGTGCTTGGCGATGCGGATGTTTGTGTCATCGGGTTCCCCAGTTGTATTCCTGCTTGCGCAGCGAGAGGTACATGAATGTTTCAGTGCTCAGGACGCCGGGAATGTCGCGGATCTGGTTGACCAGCCGCAGCAAATCCTGGTCGTTCTCGCAGATAACTTCGGCCAGGATGTCGAATGACCCGGCGGTGACCAGGCAGTAATCCACCTGGTCGAGTGCGGCGATCTTGTCAGACACCTCCAGCAGGTCGGCAGCGGTCTTGATGCCCAGCATGGCTTGCCGGGCGAAGCCCAACTGCAGCGGGTTGGTCACTGCAACGATCTGCACGATGCCGGCGTCGGTCAGCTTCTGCACGCGTTGCCGTACCGCCGCTTCCGAAAGGCCAATGGCCTTTCCGATCGCTGCGTAGGAGCGCCGGCCGTCTTCCTGTAATTGCTCGATGATGGCCTTGGAGACCTCGTCAACCGCAGCGCTGTGGGAGTTGCCGTTGTGGCCGTGCCCGGCGCTGGGGAGCAAGGTCAAGCGTATCCACCTCCTGTGAAACGGATCTCCGCCATCGGCGGGACTTCTTGCTATTGAATCCGTTGTCTGTGGCTTGCGCAAGTAGTGGATTCGAAAAAATATGCAGCTTTAGCTATCGAAATACAAACCCCTTGTGGTTACTATCTGTTGTGAAGCGGGTCACAGCTGTTTCCTGGTGCGGGCAGTCCGGTCCCGCGGTGCATACTTCGCGGGTGCATCGCGCTGGGACGGGGAAATCGCTACTCGGGGGGCGGGGCCCGCTTCGGATTCCGTCGTGTAACCAAATATTTACAACTGAAACTATTGTCGAGTCCTCCGGTGTCTGCGAGTATCAACGCACCAAGCGAGGTCCACTTTCCGACGACTGGGAGCATCAGATGCCGAAACGACTACCTGAAGACCCACGCCTGCGCGGCTTGATTGCCGCGCAGATGTCCCGCCGTAAGGTACTGATGGGCGCCGGAGGGCTGACTCTGGCCGGGCTGCTCGCTGCGTGCGGCACCGGCGGCACGGGCAGTTCGTCGAACACCAGCGCAGCGGGTGGGCTGACGCCGGCGCAGGACGTCTCGGACCAGGAAAAGGTAGTCAACTGGGCCAACTGGACCCTGTACCTGGACTACGACGACTCCAACCAGACGTACCCGTCACTCGAGGCCTTCAGCAAGCAGAGCGGCATCAAGGCCAGCTACTCCGAGGATATTGACGGCAACGACACCTACTTCGGCAAGGTCCAGGGTCAGCTCGCCGCCGGGCAGGACATTGGACAGGACATCATCACGCTGACCGACTGGATGGCTGCGCGCCTGATCCGGCTGGGTTACACCCAGGAACTGGACCACGCAAACATTCCAAATGCGGCCAATCTGCTCAAGGCCCTACAGGACGTGGACTTCGATCCCGGCCGGAAGAATTCCCTGACCTGGCAGTCCGGCTACGCCGGCATCGCCTGGAACAAGGAAGCTGTCCCGGGCGGCCTGAAGACCGTGAGCGACCTGTGGAAGCCGGAGCTCAAGGGACGCGTGGAAGTGCTGGACGAAATGCGCGACACGATGGGCCTGCTGATGATGGATAACGGCGTAGACATCTCCGGCAACTGGGGCGCGAACGAATACGACGCCGCGCTGGAGGTCCTGCAGAAGCAGATTTCCAGTGGCCAGATCCGGCAGGTCAAGGGCAACTCCTACAAGGAAGACCTGATTTCCGGCGATGCGCTCGCGGTGCTCTGCTGGTCCGGCGACATCACCCAGTTGAACTTCGAGGAAGGCGACAAATGGGAATTCGCCATTCCGGAAGGCGGCGGCACGCTGTGGTCTGACAATCTGATGGTGCCGATCGGATCGCCGCATAAAAAGAATGCGGAAGCCCTCATGGACTACTACTACGACCCGGTGAACGCAGCGACCGTCGCCGCCTACGTCAACTTCATCTGCCCGGTGGAGGGTGCCAAGGAGGCCATGGAGAAGATCGATCCGGAGCTGGTGGATAATCCGCTGATCTTCCCGACCGAGGAGGACCTGGCCAGCGTCAGCGTGTTCCGCAGCCTGGAAGCCGACGAGGAAACCGACTTCAGCGACCGGTTCCAGCAGACGATTGGCAACTGATGACTCAGGCACCCCTGCGGACAGAGAATGCCAGCGCCGCCGGCGAAGAGAGCGGAGCGGACCTGGTGCTGGCAGCCATCACCAAGCGGTTCGGCGACTTCGTCGCGGTGGAGGACCTTGACCTGACGATCCCGGCAGGGAAGTTTTTCGCCCTGCTCGGGCCCTCCGGTTGCGGCAAGACCACCACGCTGCGCATGGTAGCCGGGCTGGAACAGCCCACCTCCGGAACCATCAGCATTGGCGGCAAGGACATCAGCCGGTCCAGCGCCCATCAGCGCCCGGTCAACACGGTCTTCCAGAACTACGCGCTGTTCCCGCACATGAGCGTTCTGGACAACGTCTCCTTCGGGCTTCGGCGCCGCAAGGTCCGCGATGCCCGGGCCCAAGCCCAGGCGGCGCTGGAGCTGGTCGAGCTCTCGCACCTGGCCGCGCGCCGGCCGGCCCAGCTCTCCGGCGGACAGCAGCAGCGGGTGGCTTTGGCGCGCGCGATCGTCAACCACCCGGCCGTGCTGTTGCTGGATGAGCCGCTGGGTGCCCTGGACATGAAGCTGCGCCGGCAGATGCAGGTGGAACTGAAGAAGATCCAGACCGAGGTCGGCCTGACGTTTGTGCATGTCACGCACGACCAAGAGGAAGCCATGACCATGGCGGACACCGTGGCCGTGATGAATGCCGGCAAGGTGGAGCAGATGGGCGCCCCGCGCGAACTGTACGAACTGCCGCGCACCGTCTTCGTGGCGAACTTCCTGGGCAAGTCCAATCTGGTCGCCGGCGACATTGTGGAGGACCGCGGCGACGCCGTCGTCGTCAATGCCAACGGCAACAGGCTGGCCGTGCTCAAGGAGCGCGCCACCGTGCACCAGGGCAAGGCCCTGATCGGCATCCGGCCGGAAAAGCTGCGGATGATGTGGCCGCAGGACGCACCGGCAGATGCGGCCAACGTCCTGCACGGTACGGTACTGGACACCTCGTTTACCGGGGTCAGCACCGATTACCTGGTGGAGGTGCCAGGGATCGGTACCCTGGGCGTCTTCAGCCAGAACCACGGCCAGCAGCTGGCCCAGCCGGGCGACGGCGTGGCGCTCAGTTGGGACACCGAGCACGCCTTCGGGCTGGGCGGCGCCGATGACGCACAGTACGGGGCGCCCGAGGCTGACGACTGATGGGCGCCCAGACCACCACGGCGGACCAGACGCCGTCGCCGGACACGCGGCACGGCAGCGGCGGTCCCGGCAGCGGCGAGCTGAAGGCGGAGCGCCGCCGGGGGCGGATGGGTTACTGGCTGATCCTGCCGGGGTTCGTCTTCCTGCTGCTGTTCTTTGTGCTTCCCGTGTTCTCTCTGCTGGC
Organism: Arthrobacter sp. B0316-1-20; assembly: GCF_059091865.1. NCBI lineage: Bacteria > Bacillati > Actinomycetota > Actinomycetes > Micrococcales > Micrococcaceae > Arthrobacter > Arthrobacter sp. B0316-1-20. Next base: position 177,583 of record NZ_JBNHHC010000005.1, read on the forward strand.
GACGTCGCTCTATACGAAGCCGCCGGGAGCGGACATCGGCCAGTTTGTTCCGGCGCTGGAATTCAACAACTATGTGCGGATGCTGGGCAGCTACTGGCCGGAGCTGCTGCGTTCCTTCGGCTTCGCCCTGATCGCGACGGCAGCGGCGCTGGCCATCGGTTATCCGATGGCCTACCTGATTGCGGTCAGGCTGCGCAATCACGCCCTGCTGCGCGGCATCCTGCTGGTGCTGATCATCGCCCCGTTCTTCACCAGCTTCATCCTGCGCACGCAGGCCTGGAAGCAGATCCTCGCCGATGAGGGGCCGGTGGTTTCCGTGCTTCGCGCCTTCGCCCTGCTTCCCGACGACGGGCGGCTCACCGCCACTGCCTTCGCTGTGGTCTGCGGCCTGACCTACAACTTCCTGCCGTTCATGGCCCTGCCCATCTACGCGAACCTGGAACGGCTGGACATCCGCTTGATCGAGGCCGGAAACGATTTGTATGCCAGCGGCTTCACTACCTTCCGGACGGTGACGCTGCCGCTGTCGATGCCCGGCGTGATCGCCGGAACGCTGCTGACGTTCATTCCCGCCGCCGGCGACTACATTAACGCCGCACTGCTGGGCAACAACCGGGACACCACCATGATCGGCCAAGTCGTCGACTCCCGGTTCTTCCGGGTGGTGGACTATCCCGGGGCCTCGGCGCTGTCCTTCGTGTTGATGCTGGCGATCCTCGCCCTGGTCTTCATCTACGTCCGCCGCTTCGGCACCAAAGAACTGCTGTAAGGGGAAACACGGTGAAAAACTCCTTCGGCCGCTGGCTGGTTCCTGTGATCGGCGGACTGGCGTTCGTCTTCCTGCTGGTCCCGATCGCCTATGTCTTCGCGTTTTCCTTCAACAACGCCGGGCGCACCAATCTCACCTGGCGCGGTTTTACCTGGGACAACTGGCGCAATCCGTGCGGTGCTCCGGAAGTCTGTTCCGCGCTCGGCAACAGCCTGCAGGTCGGTGCCACGGCGACGCTGATCGCCGTCCTCCTCGGCACCGCCATCGCCATCGGGCTGGTGCGCTACCGTTTCCGGTTCAATGCCACCGCCAACATGTTGATCTTCCTGCCGCTGGCCACCCCGGAGGTTGTCCTCGGCGCCTCACTGCTGGCGCAATTCCTCAATGTGGGTGCAGAACTGGGCAAGGGAACCATCATCATTGCGCACACCGTTTTCTGCATTTCGTTCGTGGTGGTGACGGTCAAGGCGCGCGTGGCCAGCCTTGACCCGAAGCTGGAGGAAGCAGCGGCCGACCTGTATGCCTCGCCGATGCAGGCTTTCTGGCGGGTGACCTTCCCGCTGCTGCTGCCGGGCATCGTGGCGGCGGGCCTGCTGAGCTTCGCGATCAGCTTCGACGATTTCATCATCACCAACTTCAACTCCGGCAACGTGGACACCTTCCCGAAGTTCATCTACGTGGCCGCCACCCGCGGCATTCCTGCGCAGGCCAATGTGATCGGTTCGGCGATGTTCATCATCGCGCTGCTGATCGTGATCGGCGGCCAGGTCCTGGCACACCGCCGCCGCAAAATGCTGGCCGCTCGCTGACGCCCCGTCCCCGGCATGCTGCCGGCCCGTTGAGAGGAGCACTTCATGATCGATCGGAACCGGCTGGCTGAGCTGTTCGACCGCGAGCGGCGGGACTTCGAAGCCAAGCACCCCCAGTCCAAAGCACTGTACGACGGCGCAGCCCACCTCTTCGGCAAAGTCCCGATGACGTGGATGAACAAGAAGGCGGGCGGCTTCCCGCTGTATGTGGAACGGGCGCGCGGTTGCCGGGTGTGGGACGTGGACGGCCTCGAGTACATCGATTTCGCGCTGGGGGACACCGGCGCGATGGCCGGACATTCTCCGCAGCCCACCGTCGACGCGATCATCCGGCGGGCCGCCGACGACGGCGGGCTGGCGACGATGCTGCCCACAGCCGATGCAGAGTGGGTGGGGGCCGAGCTGGCGCGGCGGTTCGGCGTGGAACGCTGGAGCTTCGCGCTCACCGCCACGGACGCCAACCGCTGGGCCATCCGGTTGGTCCGGGCGCTGACCGGCCGGGGCAAGATCCTGTTCAATCCGTACTGCTACCACGGGTCGGTGGACGAGTCGCTGATCGTGGCCGGTCCGGACGGCGAGGGGATGAGCCGCCCCGGCAATGTGGGGGCGCCGGTAGATGTGACGGAGACCAGCCGGGTGGCGGAGTTCAACGATCTCGCTGCGCTGGATCGGCAGCTTGCCCACGGCGACGTGGCCGCGGTGCTGATGGAGCCCGCACTGACCAACATCGGCATCGTGCTGCCCGAACCGGGCTACCTGCAGGGGGTGCGGGAGCTGACCCGCCGGCACGGGACGCTGCTGATCATCGACGAGACGCATACTTTCTCCGCCGGCCCCGGCGGGGCAACGGCGGCGTGGGGGCTGGAACCGGACATCGTGGTGATCGGAAAATCCATTGGCGGCGGCATTCCGTGCGGTGCCTATGGACTCAGCGCCGAACTGGCGGAGCGGGCGCTGAGCCGGACCGACTTGGACCTGGTGGACATGGGCGGCGTCGGCGGCACCCTGGCCGGAAACCCGTTGTCCGTGGCAGCCATGCGCGCCACGCTGGAGCACGTCCTGACGGACCAGGCCTTCGAATCGATGATCGGCCGTGCCACCGAATTCGCCGCCGGCATCCAGAGGGTGATCGACACGTATTCGCTGCCCTGGTCGGTTTCCCAACTGGGCGCCCGTGCCGAATATCGATTCGCCAACCCGGCGCCCCGGAACGGCACCGATTCGGCGGCCGGCCATGACGGCGAGCTGGAAGACTTCCTGCACCTGTATCTGGCCAACCGCGGGATCCTGCTGACGCCGTTCCACAACATGGCGCTGATGTGCCCGCAGACGACCAGTGCCGACGTGGCACGCCATCACGAAATTTTCGAAGAAGCTATCCGGGAGCTGACCGGCCGCTGACGACGCACCGACCCGACGGGCGGCTTGGGACAATGGCTGCATGACGATCGCTAAATCCGCCATCCTGTTTGTCCTGGCCGCCGTTGCCGAGATCGGCGGAGCGTGGCTGGTGTGGCAGGCCGTGCGCGAGGACCGGGCCTGGTGGTTCGCCGGCCTGGGCGTGATGGCACTGGGCCTTTACGGGTTCATTGCCGCGCAGCAGCCGGATGCCAACTTCGGCCGGGTGCTGGCCGCCTACGGCGGCGTGTTCATCGCGGGGTCGCTGGCCTGGGCCATGCTGCTGGACGGGTTCCAGCCGGACCGCTGGGACTACATCGGGGCCGGAATCGCGCTCGCCGGCGTCGCGGTCATCATGTACGCCCCGCGTAGCGGCAGCTAACGGGCTGCGCTTGCCGGCGGACTGCGCCCGCCCGGCCAATTGATGCACCGGACCGCAACCGAAGCCGTTCTTTGTTAATCTGTTCCGGTGACATTTACAAAGCGGTTTGTGGCTCTGGGGGATTCGTTCACTGAAGGGGTAGGGGACTACGACCCCACGTTGCCAAACGGGGTTCGCGGCTGGGCCGACCGGGTGGCCGAGCAGCTCATGCTGGCCGATTCCGGCTGGGGCTACGCCAACCTGGCCGTCCGGGGCAAGAAGATCGCCCAAGTGATGGACGCACAGGTGGACGCCGCCGTCGCGCTCAAGCCGACCCTGGTTACCCTCTACGCCGGCGGCAACGACATCCTGCGCCCGCGGGTAAACATCGACGCGCTGATGGCCAGCTATGAGGCCGGCGTCGGCAGGCTGGCTGCCACCGGCGCCGACGTCGTGCTGTTCACTGGCTTTGACAGCGTCGCCTCGGCAGTTTTCGGCAAGACCCGGGGCCGCACCGCCATCTACAACGAATGGGTGCGGGAGATTGCCGACCTGCACGGAGCGAAGATCGTTGACTACTGGCGGATGCGCGATTTCCGCGACTGGCGCTACTGGGACGCCGACCGGCTGCACATGTCCACCGCGGGCCACACCCTGATGGCCAAAAAAGTGCTCGAGGTGCTGCAAGCGGAGGACGTAATCGATCTGCCGACGCTGCCGGATCTGGCGGTGCTGTCCCGCCGCGCTGCCATGGTGGCCAACGTCCGCTGGGCGCGCGAGTACTTGGGCCCGTGGCTAGGGCGGCGGCTGCGCGGCACATCCTCCGGTGATTCGCTCACGCCAAAGTATCCCCAGCTGACCGGGCTGCACGCCACCGCCTGACCAACGCCAAACGGGCCGGCCTCAGCCAAACGGGCCGGACAAAGATCCCGGCCGGCTGCTGAGGGTTGGCTGTCCTGTCTGGAAGCTTGGCGTCCGGAGTGCTTGGCTTGGACCATGGACGCAGATGCCCGGATCCAGCCAGCGGACCAACCGGAGTTCCACGACGATGAACCGCACGACGTCGTCGGTCTCGCCGCCCGCCTGAACTGGCTGCGCGCCGGTGTTCTCGGCGCCAACGACGGAATTGTTTCAGTTGCCGCGCTCATGGTGGGCGTCGCCGGCGCCACCAGCGACTTCGGAGCCCTGCTGACGGCCGGACTTGCAGCGGTAATCGGCGGCGCCACCTCCATGGCCCTGGGCGAGTATGTCTCCGTTTCCAGTTCCAGCGACAGCCAGAAAGCGCTGATCGCCAAGGAAAAACGGGAACTGCAGGAACAGCCCGAGGAAGAGCTTGCCGAGCTGGCCGCGCTCTACCAAGAACGCGGGCTGACGCCGGGCACGGCCAGGCAGGTGGCCAAGGAGTTGACCGCACACGATGCGCTGGCAGCCCACCTGCACGCGGAACTGAACATGCAGGACGACGACCTGGTCAGCCCGTGGCATGCAGCCTTCGCCTCCGCAATAGCCTTCCTCCTCGGTGCCGCCTTGCCCATGCTGGCCATGCTGCTGCCGCCGGCAGACCTGCGGATCCCGATCACCTTCGCCGCCGTTCTGGTGTCACTCGCCGCGACCGGGGCGACCGGCGCCTGGCTGGGCGGCGCCAAGGTCTTTCGGGCGGCTTGCCGGGTGGTTATCGGCGGCGCGCTGGCACTGATCGCCACCCTGCTGATCGGCACCTGGTTGGGCGGCACTGGGGTGGTCTAAAGCCGCAGCGCCGGCCGCGGCCCGGACAGGCACCCCAGCCCCGCCGCACGGCCCCGGCAACCCTTAGGAACAACGGTTGAAGGATCAAGTTTTGTGGCAGAATGGAGGCATGACTTCTGCACGCTGGCTCGACCCCGAAGAACGCCAGGCCTGGCTGGCTTTGCTGGCGGTGTCCACCCTGTTGCCGGGCACGCTTGACGCCCCGCTGTACCGGGAAGGCAAACTGACCCTGTTTGACTACCACGTCCTGGCCATGCTGTCCGAGGCCCCGGACCGCTCGCTGCCGATGAGCGAGCTGGCTTCGCGGACCTATTCCTCGCTGTCCAGGCTCTCGCATGTGGTCAAGAAGCTCCAGGGTCGTGGCTGGGTCGAGCGGGCCCAGTGCGCCGAGGACGCGCGGGTCACCATGGCGCTGCTGACGGAGCCGGGGATGCAGGCGATTCAGTCCCTGGCGCCGGGGCACGTCGAAGCGGTGCGGCAAGCGGTTTTCGACGGACTGGACCGCCGGGATGTGCAGGACCTGGAGCGGATCGGCAAGAAGATCGTGCAGCAGTTGGAGCCCAGCAGCTGGGTGCTGCGCGAGCCCCGACTGAACGCCTGAGGCGCGCCGTCGCCGCCGAGGGGGCGGTGGCCGTCGTTGGTTTGATCGAAACGTCTGCTGCCCCTAAGATGGGAAGGCGTTAAGTCACGCAACATCGGCACCCCTTGCCCAGGCACGCGGTGCGGGAGTTGTGTGGCGTCCGTGTTTACCTAGAAATAAGGATCGCGGATAGGCCGTTCTTCCCTCGGGAAGAGGTGGTTTATCTGCACCTGACTTCACCGTCTTCCCCGCGGCGAGGCACTTCGGCTGGATCTCACCCCGCCAGGTTCACCTCCGGAAAGTCGCAGTAATAACGGTGTCACAACTGGTGGCGGGCGCTCTTACACGCAGATTCGCAGGCAGCTTTACGGCGTCTCTGCGTCAGGTCCGTCATATTTACTACAACTGGAGGAGAGATCATGGCAGCACACTGCCAGGTGACCGGAGCCGAGCCCGGCTTTGGCCACAGCATTTCGCACTCGCACCGCCGCAACAAGCGCCGGTTCGACCCGAACATTCAGAAGAAGCGCTACTGGGTTCCGTCCCTGCGCCGGAATGTCACGCTGCAGGTTTCGGCCCGCGGCATCAAGACCATCGACGTCCGCGGCATTGACGCAGTCGTCGCCGAGCTCCTCGCGAAGGGTGTGAAGCTCTAGTGGCAAAGGACAAGGACGTACGTCCGATCATCAAGCTGAAGTCCACCGCTGGCACCGGCTTCACCTACGTGACCCGGAAGAACCGTCGTAACGACCCGGACCGCATTGTCCTGAAGAAGTACGACCCGGTGATCCGCAAGCACGTTGAATTCCGAGAGGAGCGCTAAACATGGCCAAGAAGTCCAAGATTGCTCGCAATGAGCAGCGCAAGGTCGTTGTCGAGCGTTACGCCGCGAAGCGTGCCGAGCTGAAGAAGACCCTGGTCGACGTCAACGCGACCGACGAGGCCCGTGAAGAGGCCCGCCTGGGCCTGCAGAAGCTGCCGCGCAACGCTTCTCCGGTCCGCGTCCGCAACCGCGACCAGATCGACGGCCGCCCCCGCGGCACGCTCCAGAAGTTCGGCATCTCGCGCGTGCGTTTCCGCACCATGGCGCACAACGGCGAACTGCCGGGCATCAAGAAGTCCAGCTGGTAAAAACCCGCTGGCTTCACCATGAAGCTGCTTGAAGGGCGGCGGTCCCAGTCCGGGACCGCCGCCCTTCTGTCTGCCCGGAAGGCGCCGTCCAGCACTCCTCGCGTGCCCGCCCGCATCCTGGCGAGACCCCTTCAGAATGACGACGGCGGTGCCCGCCGTTACGGGGAATGGCGCCCTCGGCACGACGCGCGGAGGGCGCACATCATATGCTCTGGGCGGAAAAAGCGAGCCGTCTGGGGCAGAATCGGCTCAGAATCCGGGTAATTCGCTAAAAATTCCGCCAGATTCCGCGGATTTTGCCGGATCTGGGCGGCCAAGCTGGTAAGTTTTCGCTCAGTAGCTTTCCGCAGCCGCGGAAGCTCTGAACAAACCAAAGCAGTCCAGGAGGACAAAAATTGGCTATCAACCGCAGTGAACTTGTTGCAGCTGTTGCAGAGAAGGCTGGCACCAGCCAGACCGCAGTGAACGGTGTCCTGGACGCTGTCTTCGACATCTTCGCAACCTCCGTCTCCAAGGGCGAGAAGATCACCATCCCGGGCTGGCTGGCAGTCGAGCGCACCGACCGTGCTGCCCGCACCGGCCGCAACCCGCAGACCGGCGAATCCATCCAGATTCCGGCCGGCCACAGCGTCAAGCTGACCGCTGGTTCCAAGCTGAAGGCTGCTGTCTCCAAGAAGTAGTCCTCACCCTTACTTCCGCAGGACCGTCACCGGCAACCGGTGGCGGTCCTGCGGTTTAACCCCTTGGCTTCTACGGGCGGTAAAATAAGGGGCGGATGTGCGCCGCATGGTGCCGGATCCGAAGACTTATCAGGACGGGAGGACTGAGGGCATGGTCCAGCGGGAAGGTCGGCTGTTGCGCGGCTGGCTGGGAGCTGCCGTGGCCACCTCCCTCGCCGCGCTCTCGCATCTGGCCGGTGGTGGTCACGTCCCCGCGCCGGCCGTGTGGCTCCTGGCGCTTGCCCTCGCCGGGCTGGTCTGCGTCGGCTTAGCCGGCAAGTCACTGTCCTGGACACGATTGCTGGCGGCAGTGGGCATCAGCCAAGCCATCTACCACGTGCTGTTCCAGCTGGGCCACGCGGCGCCTGCGGATCTCCCGACGGCGGCCGGCCATGCGGGCCATCATTTGGCACTGCTGCCGGCCGGATCGCTGGTCCCCGGAGTGTCTGTCCAGACGGCCACGGCCGCGAATCCCGCCATGCTGGCTGCCCATCTGGCTGCTGCTGCGGCTACCGTGCTGCTACTGCGCCGGGGCGAGCATGCTGCGGCCGCGCTGGCCGGAACAGTGGCCCTCGCTCATCCCCGCAGGTTGAGCAGTTGGCGCCCGATTCCCAGGCCTCGGCTGGCCGCCCCGGTGAAGCTGCTGGTCCAGCCCTTCGCGGCCTTGGGAGTGCCACTGCTGGTCTTGCGGCACCGGGGGCCGCCGTTGCGTCACGCTTTCTGACCCGCGCACTGCGCCCCCCTGACGAAAGAACGTGATGAACCACCCTTTGAACATCCCTGCCCCGGTCCGCATCAGTACCGATGAGTCTTCGGTCTCCCGGCGGCGCCGGGAGGAACGCCTCCGCGCTGCGCGGCAAGCGACGGCCCGCCGGCTCCTCGCCTCTGCCCTGATCGCCATGTTGCTCTGGCTGGCCTTGGCGCTGGCGGTTGCCCGTCCCGCCGCGGCCCACGACGAACTGATCGGCTCGACACCTGAGAACGGTGCCGTCCTGGACACTGCGCCGACAGAAGTCACGCTTAAGTTCAGCGCCAACGTGATGGACATCGGCGCCACCACCCAGGTGCTGGACGGTGAGGGTACCGATTGGGCCGCTGGCGCGCCGGTGCTGAGCGGCAGCGAGGTCAGCATTCCGCTGCGGGACGGCATGCCGGACGGTGACTACCAGTTGGGTTGGCGGGTGGTTTCCAGTGACGGCCATCCAATCGAGGGCAACCTGAAGTTCTCGATAGCAGCCGGGAGCCCTGCAGCGTCAACCGCCGCCGACGGGGCCGGCAACGCGTCGGCGGCTGCCGGACAAGAAGTTGGTCCCAGCAACCTCGGACTCTTCGTCGCGCTAGGGGCCGGCGCGTTGGCCATCGCCGCTGGCTTGGCCGCCTTCGTGATCAGCAAGCGGGGCGGGGGCAAGGAGGGTCGTGGCTGAGCGGTTGGCTCCACCAGCTAAACCGCGTGCTGCGGCGATCACTGCGGACGGGGTCGGCAGGGGATGGGTCCTGGCCGGAGCCATTGTCCTGGTCCTGGCCCTGGTTGCCGCCCTGCTCTATTCCGGGGCTGCCGCCGCCCGGCAACTGTCCGATCCGGGTGCCCTGACCCGGTGGGCGCTGCCGGTGGCCAAGGCAGCCAACAACACGGCACTGGCTGCGGTGATCGCCTCGCTGCTTTTCGCCGTCGGGATCTTGCCCAAGCAGTTGCGTCCCAACCGCAGGCCCGGCAGGGGCGACGACGGGCCCGAGCACCCGGCGTTCACGGCCGCGCTGAGACTGGCCGCGGTGGCGGCAGTGGTCTGGACGCTGGCGGCGATGGCCGTACTGGTCTTCAGCTTCTCCGACATCGCCGGCCTGCCGGTCAGCGGGGATGCCAGCTACACCGCCGGATTCGTGGGATTCATGACGGATATCGGCACCGGCCAGGCATGGCTTTCCATCACCATCGTGGCCGCCATCGTCGCCACGCTCATCTTAGGGCTCCGCTCGCTTCCGGGGCTCGGTATGACGCTCGCGCTGGCGACGATCGGCGGACTGCTGCCGATGGCCCTGATCGGGCACTCCGCCGGCGGCGACGACCACTACGGCGCGGTTAACTCGATCGGCCTGCACCTGCTGGGCGCCTGCCTGTGGGTGGGCGGCATCATTGTGCTTGCGGTCATTTCCGAAACGCTGGGCACCAAGGACATCACCGGCCAAGTGCTGCGCCGCTACTCCTCGCTGGCGCTGATCAGCTTCTTCCTGGTCTTCTTCTCCGGCATCATCAACGCGTCGATCCGGATCACTTCGCTGGACCAGCTCTCCAGCCCCTACGGCGTGCTGGTGGTGATCAAGGCCCTCGCCACGCTGCTGCTGGGGGCGATCGGCTTGATGCACCGGCAGTGGATCATCCCCGAGTTGGGCACCAAGTCCGGCAAGCGGGTCCTGTGGCAGCTCATCACGGTGGAACTGCTGATCATGGCGGCGGTGTTTGGGATTGCCACGGCCTTGGGGCGCACAGCGCCGCCCACGCCGGAAGAACTGCCGGTGGACGCCTCCCCGGCGCGCATTCTGACCGGCTACGACCTTCCGCCCGAACTCGTCAGCGGTAGTTGGCTCACGGTCTGGCGCTGGGACTGGCTGTGGGTCACGTTCGCCTTGGTGGCCGGTATTGCCTACCTTGTGGCCGCCGTCAGGCTGCACCGCCGCGGCGACCGCTGGCCGGTGGCACGGACCGTCAGTTGGATGGTGGGCTTGCTGGCGCTCACGTACGTCACCTCCGGGGCCCCGGCCGTCTACGGGATGGTGCTCTTCAGCGCGCACATGCTCGACCACATGGCGCTGACCATGGTGGTGCCGCTGTTCCTGGTCCTGGGCTCGCCGATCACGCTGGCGCTGAAGGCGCTGCCGCCCCGACGGGACGGGAGCATGGGCCTGCGCGAATGGATCCTCTGGCTGGTGCAATCGAAATACTCGCAGATCGTCACACACCCGCTCTTTGCCGCCGCGAACTTTGCCGGCTCGATCATCATCTTCTATTACTCGCCGCTGTTCCGGTTTGCCTTGGATGAACACACCGGCCACGAGCTGATGAACCTGCACTTCCTGCTGACCGGCTATCTGTTCATCCTCACGATGATCGGCCAGGACCCGCTGCCGCGGCGGGCCCCGTATCCCATGCGGTTGTTGATCCTCTTCGCCACCATGGCCTTCCACGCCTTCTTCGGCGTGGCCCTGACCAGCTCGACGGCCCTGATCCAGGCCTCCTGGTTCGGCAGCATGGGCCGGGACTGGGGCCTGTCGGCCATGGAAGACCAGCAAGTCGGCGGCGCCATCATGTGGGGCGTCGGCGAAATCCCCACCCTCTGCGTCGCCGTCGGAGTGGCGATCATGTGGTCGCGCTCGGATGCCCGGGAAACAAAGCGTAAAGATCGTTCAGCCGAGAGGAATAACGACGCCGAGCTGGCAGCTTATAACGATATGTTTGCCGAGATGGCCCGGCAGGACGCACGCATTGTCCCGCCCGGGGCCGTCAGGCCGGCGGCCGGCCACCGCGCGCCAGCTGGCAACCAGCACGTACCGAAAACCACCAACGGGCAGGAGCCCGCTCCGGACCCGATAACGCCGGCCGGAGCCAAGGAGAATCCAGATGACTGAGGCAGCCGAGACCATCCGCACGAGTTACCGGGTCCGGGGCTCCGATCTTGTGGGCCGCAACTGGCTCAACACCGGCGGCAAGCAGCTGGGATTGGAAGACCTGCGCGGCAAAATCGTGCTGTTGGATTTTTGGACTTTTTGCTGCATCAACTGCCTGCACGTGCTGGACGAGCTGCGGCCGCTGGAAGCGAAGTACAAGGACGTGCTGGTCACGGTCGGTGTGCATTCGCCCAAGTTCGAGCATGAAGCCGACCCGGTGGCGCTGGCCGCGGCCGTGGAGCGCTACGAGATCCAGCATCCGGTTCTGGACGACCCGGAGCTCGACACCTGGCAGGCCTACGCCGCCCGGGCATGGCCGACGCTGGTGGTGATTGACCCGGAGGGCTACATCGTGGCGCACCTGTCCGGCGAAGGACACGCCGGCGGCCTGGATTCGCTGGTCAAGGAACTGGTGGCCGAGCACGAGGCCAAGGGCACGCTGCACCGCGGCGACGGCCCCTACGTTCCCGCGGAAAGCACCGCCGGCGACCTGCGCTTCCCCGGCAAGGTCATACCGCTGCCGGACGGCGTGGGGTCCGAGGGCGGCTCCTTCCTAATAACCGATACCGGTCACCACCGGCTGGTGGAGCTCGCGGCTGACCTGTCCACGGTGCTCGCGACCTACGGCTCCGGCGAGAAGGGCTGGCAGGACGGAGCTGCCGGCGAGGCCAAGTTCAACGAACCCCAGGGCCTGGCCCTGCTGCCGGAGGAGATCCGCACGCAGGCGGGTTACGACGTCGTGATTGCAGACTCCGTGAACCATCGGCTGCGCGGTCTGTCGCTGGCCACCGGCGAGGTGACCACTGTGGCAGGCAACGGGGTGCAGCGCCTGCTGGATGCCGACACGCAGCGGACTGCTCCGGGGATGGCGCAGGCGGGTCCCGGATCCGTCGCAGACGAAGCTCCGGCCGGCGAAGCGCTGGAAGAAGAACTTGCCGAAGCCATCGCAGCCAGCTGGGCCCAGTTGGCAGCCGATCCGCTGGCTGTCTCGCTCAGTTCGCCCTGGGATGTCTACTGGTCGGAGCAGTTGAACGCTGTGGTGATCGCGATGGCCGGCGTGCACCAGATCTTCACGTTGGACCCGCTCTCCGGCCAGGTGGCCATCCTGGCCGGTACCGGGCTGGAAGGCCTGCAGGACGGCGACGCCACCGTGGCGTGGTTTGCCCAGTCGTCCGGCCTCGCCGGTGACGCGGCCGGCAACATCTGGGTTGCGGATTCGGAAACGTCGGCGCTGCGCAAGATCTCCTTTGTGGACGTCAACGGCGAAAACCGGGTGCAGGTGTCCACCGCCATCGGCGCCGGCCTCTTCGACTTTGGCTTCCGCGACGGCGCGGCCGCCGAGGCGCGGCTGCAGCATCCTTTGGGCGTGGCGGTCCTGCCGGACGGCTCCGTGGCGGTGGCCGACACCTACAACGGGGCGGTGCGCCGCTACGATCCGGCCAGCGAGACCGTCTCCACGCTGGCGCGGGGGCTGGCCGAGCCGTCCGATGTGCTGCTGGATACCTCGGCCGTGGCTGACGGCGGCGAACCGCTGCTGCTGGTGGTCGAGGCGAACAAGCACCAGCTCATCCGGCTGCCCATCCCCAAGGAAGCGCTGACCGTGGACGAGGGGGCCTCGCAGACGCAGCGGCCCAAGACCGAGGTGTCGGCCGGTCCGCTGGCGCTCACCGTCCGCTTCGCCGCTCCCAAGGGCCAGAAGCTGGACGACCGCTGGGGCGATCCCACCCAGTTGAAGATCTCCTCCTCACCGGAGAACCTGTTGGTCTCCGGCGGCGGCACCTCGGTGGGCCTGCTCCGCGAACTGGTGCTGTCCGACGAAGTCACCGAGGGCGTTCTGCACATCACCGCCCGGGCGGCGGCGTGCGACGGCGAGCCCGGCGGCGAGATCCCGGACCACGCCGCCTGCCACCTGTACCAGCAGGACTGGGGCATCCCGGTAGTCATCGGCTCGGGGACAGGGGAGCTGACGCTGGACCTGCGCGGGCTGGACTAAACCGGCCGCGCAACCCATCAAACGACGGAGGCGGCACCCGTCCGCCTCCGTTGTTGCTGTGGTGGGCCGAGCTGTTAGTACTCCACCACGGGGGTGAGGGTCACATTTTTGTCATTAACGGACAGCTGGCCGGTGAAACGGAACCTTTGCTCCAGTTCGCGTTTCACAGACGCGCCGGTGAACAAGTCAATCTCCACCACGTGCAGCTTCGCCACTCCGCTCAACGGGCTGAGTACCCAGCTGCCCTTGAACGGCTCCACCTTGACCTCGGGATACTTCACGATCGACCAGTCGATGGTGTTGTCCTGGACCCGGTCCATGGAGGCGCTGAACGGACAGCCGGAGGGCTGCAGAACGCGCTGCTCCGCACACGAGTCCAGGAATGCGTTGACCTGGCCGCTCAGGTCGTCCACCAGCTTGGGCGTGGCGGCGGTTGCCAGCGAAAGCCGGGCGTCTTGGGCGTTCTGCGGGCCGGTCAGTACGGACTCGACCACCGGTGCGGCGAAGTAATCGCTGGCGTAGTGGGCCTCGAAGCTGCCGGGGTAGAACACGGCGAAGGAATTCTTGCCCTCCGGCAGAGCCACCCGGGTGCCGTTCAGCGAGGCTTCGTTTTCATTGACCACGTCCACGCTGATGGTGGGCAGTGTGCTGGGCACGAACGACCACTGGTTGAAAAAGAGCCACGTGGTGCCGGTCTTCTCCAAGGCGAAGGTGGTGCTGTGGGCGACGCCGTCAACCGTGTAGCTGACCGTCTGGTCCACCCTGTTGTCGCCCGCCGGAACCGGATCCTGGATTTCCAGGTTTGCCAGCGTGTCCACCGAGGCCTTGAGCGCGGCGCCGTCGAGCATGGCGGCGTTGGCATCGGGCACGGTGGCGTGCAGCAGACCGAGCGCGGTCCCGCCGTCGCCGTCTTCCAAGGCGTTGAAGTAGGCCTTGACCTGGTGCTGCGGGCTGAACACGAAGGCATTGACCAGCACAATAGTCAGCGCGGCAGCGGCCACGGCAAGCATCAGGCACAGCAGCCACGTGGCCACGGTCCTCAGTACTTTCGAATTTCCCACCAACCCTACGTTACCCGCTGGCGGGACGTTCCCCCGGATCGGCAAGAGGCGGGTTACAGCGCCGGCGACGGCGGTGCGCCTGCTACCAGCGCCGGCGCCGCCGCCTGGTTCCGAACAGGCCCCGCACCAGTTCACGGCCCAGGACCGAGACGGTTTGCAAGGCAAAATCCTTCACGGCGTCGTTGTCTGCACTGCCCTGCGGCGGTGTTTCCGTCCGGGACGGCGGCGTATGGCGCGGCCCGGGCTGCCGCGGGGACGGGCTGTCCGGTGCCGGCGGGGCCAGGCCTGGCGGGACGGGTGGACGGGCGGCCGAGGATGGTTTCTTCGATCCGGCGGGCCTCGGCGTCGATGTCTGCCGGGGTCGGTGGGGCGGTTGACGGCGTAGGCGAGCCGTCCGCCGTCGTGCTGGCCGCAGGACTGCCGGATCCCGCGCTGCCCGATTCGGAGGCGGCGGGAACCGGAGCACCGGAGAGTTTCTCGAACGCCGAGCGGCTGTCCACCACCGGCCCGTAGACCGGCATCAACGAGGAGCCGGCCACAATGGCCTGCACGGTGGCGGCCGGGGAGGGGCCCATGGTGGAGCCGGGGGAGCAGAGCCGGGTCCAGGCCACCGGCGTGGGGGCGCCTTGCTCATTCATCACCGTCACCACCGCTTCGCCGATCCCCGCGCTGGTCAGCACTTCCTCCAGGTCGTAGTCGCTGACCGGGAAGGTGGAGACGGTGGACTTCAGTGCCTTGGCGTCCTCGGGAGTGAAGGCGCGGAGCGCGTGCTGCACGCGGTTGGCCAGCTGGCCCAGCACATCCGCCGGAACATCGCGGGGTGTCTGGGTCACAAAGAAGATCCCCACGCCTTTGGATCGGATCAGCCGCACCGTGGTGGCGATGGACTGCAGGAACGCTTTGGACGCGTCGCGGAAGAGCAGATGCGCCTCGTCCAGGAAGAACACTAGCTTGGGCTGTTCCGCGTCCCCCACCTCCGGCAGTTCCGCGAACAGGTCGGCGATCAACCACATCATGAAGGTGGAGAACAGCAGCGGCCGCTGCTGCAGCGAGGACAGCTCCAGGCAGGAGATGATGCCGCGGCCGTCACCGGCGGTACGCAGCAGCTCAGCGGTGTCGAACTCGGTCTCGCCGAAGAACGTGGCCATGCCCTGGGCCTCCAGGGACACCAGTTCGCGCAGGATCACCCCGGCAGTGGCCTTGGAGAGACCGCCCAGATTCTCGAGGGCCTCTTTGCCCTCGGCGGAAACCAGGAACTGGATGACGGCGCGCAGGTCGGCCAAATTGTAGAGTTCCAGGTCGTTCTGGTCCGCATAGTAGAAGACCAGTTGCAGGCTGGATTCCTGCGTCTCGTTCAGTTCCATCACCCGGGACAGCAGCAGCGGGCCGAAATCGGAGATCCGAGCGCGGACGGGGACACCGGTGCCGTCACCGCCCAGCGAGTAATACTCCACCGGATAGGCGCTCGGCTTCCAATCCTGCCCGACGGCAGCCGTCCGCTCAGCGAGCTTGGCGCTCCCCGCGGACGGAGTGGACAGACCGGTCAGGTCGCCCTTGATATCCGCCAGGAACACGGGGACACCGTGCGCCGAAAGCTGTTCGGCGATGACCTGAAGCGTGATCGTCTTGCCCGTGCCGGTGGCGCCGGAGATCAATCCGTGCCGGTTCATCATGGACAGCGGCAGCCGGACCGCTGCCTCCGGCTGCACCTGGCCGTCCACCAGCGCTGCGCCCAGATGGATGGCCTGCCCGTTGAAGCTGTAGCCCTGCCGGATTGCTGCCGCATGTTCTGCCGGAGTCCGCACCATGGCAGAAGCGTAGACCACGCAGGGTGTCAGCCAAAGAGCCGGCTGCGGCGGTCTCTGCCATAATCAGCGCATGGAACTGGTACCAGAGGACCTCAAACATCTGCGCCGCTGCGTGGAACTGGCACGTGAAGCCTTGAACGACGGCGACGAACCGTTCGGCTCGGTGCTGGTCGATGCCGGCGGCAACGTGTTGTTCGAGGACCGCAACCGGGTCAAGGGCGGGGACCAGACCCGGCATCCGGAGTTCGAGATTGCCCGCTGGGCGGCCAGCAACCTCGTCCCCGAAGAACGCCTCACCGCGACCGTTTACACCTCCGGGGAGCACTGTCCGATGTGTTCGGCGGCGCACGCCTGGGTAGGACTGGGCCGGATCGTCTATGCCGCGTCGTCGGAACAGCTGGTCGGCTGGCTGGCGGAATGGGGCATCGGAGCGGCGCCGGTGGCCGCGTTGCCGATCCAGATGGTGGCCCCGGGGATTGAGGTCGGCGGTCCGTCACCGGAGCTGGCGGACGAGGTCCGCGGGCTGCACCAGCAGTTCCACCGGCGCTGAACGGCCAGCCGGCCGGAAACTTTACGCGGGGAGGCTACTTCACCGCGTACGGCGGGCGCATCAGCCCGTCGTCCACGGACTCCGCCGGGTCGGAGCCCAGCTCAACGATCTTGTTGCCCGCGTCCACGTGCACCACGGAGGGAACGAAGGACCGCGCCTCGGCGTCGGTCATGTCCGCGTAGGTGATCAGGATGACCAGGTCGCCTACATGCATCAGATGCGCGGCCGCCCCGTTGATGCCGACGACGCCTGAACCGCGTTCACCGGCGATAGCGTAGGTCTCCAGCCGGGCGCCGTTGGTGACATCCACAATGGACACCAGCTCGCCGGGAAGGATGTCGGCAGCGTCCAGCAGGTCAAGGTCCACGGTTACGGACCCGACGTAATGCAGATCGGCGTGCGTCACCGTCGCACGGTGGATCTTGGACTTGAACATTTTGCGCATCATCGGGTCCTAGTTTAGTCTCCCGTCGGCAACCGGTGAAACGGATCCGCTTCTGGTCTGCCCGAAGCGCCGCGACTAGGGTGGAGCCACCGGGAGGCGGCGATGTGATCCATCGAAGCAGGAGGCGTCCATGAGTTCGGATATCGGCAAGAATCGGTACGACGACGGCGGTCCCCGGCCGGCCGCCGATGCTCCGGCAGGAGCCGAGGAGCCTTTGGAACCTGGACCCGCGCCTACGGAGGCAGCTGCCCCGCCCACCCAGGCCATGCCAGCTGCCACCCAAACAGCTCCTGCGCCCACCCAGGCAGTACCCGCCGCGGACCTCGAGCCCCCGCCCACAACTGCCTTCGACCGCCCGCCCACCGCGGACAGCCTGGACCCGGATGCCCGCGAGCAGTTTATGGATTCGGACGCGGACCGGCCGATCGCCGCAGAACGGACCTACAGCGACACCAGCGCCTATCGGCCTGAAGCCGCCCTCGACGCGGAGTCACTGTACCTGAGGGAACACAATGCCTACGGCGGGATCAGGTTGGGCTCGGCCTTCTTCGGCTGGCTGACCGCAGCGGCCTTGGTTGTGCTGATCACGTCGGCGGTTGTCGGCGTCGCCGCGGCCTTCGGGATGGCCAATGAGACCGAAGTGCGCGGCTGGGCGGACAACTTGAACGAAGGCAACGGCGCGACAGCCCTCACCGCAGCGGTGGCGGTTGCCGTCATCGTCTTACTGGCCTATTTCGGCGGCGGCTATGTGGCAGGCCGGATGGCACGGTTCGACGGCATCAGGCAGGGACTGACGGTATGGCTTTGGGGCCTCGTCATGTCGGTCGTTGCAGGACTGATCGGTTTGACCGTCGGCGGCTTCCGCTTGCTGACCGGCCCGGTCGTGCCTGTCATTGAGCGGCCCCTCCAAGAGCTGACTTTTCCGGCGCTGATCACACTGGCAGTAGTGCTGTTGGCCAGTCTGGCCGGGGCCCTTCTAGGCGGCGCCGCCGGCATGCGCTACCACCGGGCAGTTGACCGATCCGGCTTCGAACCCGACGAGGACTTCGAGTAGCACTCTCCACCGACGGCAGCAGGGCAAAGAGAAGCACCCCGGCCCATCGGCCGGGGTGCGCGTGGAGCGGGCGACGGGAATCGAACCCGCGTATCGAGCTTGGGAAGCTAGCGCTCTACCATTGAGCTACGCCCGCACAGGAGCCGGCGTGGAAGCCGGATCCGGTAAATCAATGAAACAGAGTTTACCCCAGGTCAGCGAGGAGCCGGAATTCAGGCCGGCTGGCCTGCCGTGGCGGCTTCCCGCTCGCGGGCTTCGCTGATTTCTTCGGCCCGGGCAGCATTGGCTTCTTGGGTCAGAGCTGCCCCGGCTTCGGCATCACGAGTCAGGTTTTCCCCGGTTTCAGGATCGAACAGGTGCATCTTGCGGGTATCCAGCCAGAGTTCGGCCGAGCGCCCGCCGCGGATCCGGCTTGCGGCGTCCAGCGTCACCACGATCTGCGGACGCAATTCGTCCGCGTCCATGTCCCTGGCCAGCGAATTCAGCAGGTCGCGGACCTCCGGATCCGGGTCGAAGTCCATGTAGCCGTACTGTTCGTTGCCGAGCCACTCGGTGTGGGTCAGTTCGGCCGTGAACGTGGAACCCATGTCCTTCTTGTGCTCTTCCACCAGCGAAGCATCTTCGAAGAATTCCGGCCGCAGGCCCACCAGAACTATTTTCTTGCCCGCGGCGGCTCTGGCCTTGTCTTCAGAGACCGGGATGTTTCCGATGGGGGTCCTGAGGGCGTCGCCCTCCAAGGTGGCCGGCAGGAAATTCATCGACGGAGATCCGATAAAGCCCGCCACGAACAGGTTGATCGGCTGCTCGTACAGTTCACGCGGGGAAGCAATCTGCTGCAGCACCCCCTTCTTCAGGACTGCCACCCGGTCACCCAGGGTCATGGCCTCGGTCTGGTCGTGCGTGACGTAGACGCTGGTGACACCGAGCCGGCGTTGCATCTGTGAAATTTCCGACCGCATCTGGCCGCGCAGCTTGGCATCCAAGTTGGAAAGCGGCTCGTCGAACAAGAATGCATCGGCTTGCCGGACGATCGCCCGCCCCATGGCCACGCGCTGTCGCTGGCCGCCGGAGAGATTGCCCGGTTTGCGCTCCAGGTGATCGGTCAGCTCCAAGGTCTTGGCGGCGTCGGTGACGAGCTTCCGGATCTCGTCGTCGGTGTGCTTGCCCTTGGCCAACCTCAGCGGGAAGGCGATGTTCTCAAACACGGTCAGGTGCGGGTAGAGGGCGTAGTTCTGGAAGACCATGGCCAGGTTCCGGTCCCGGGGCGCCTTCTCGTTGACGCGCTTACCATCGATCAGCAAGTCACCCGAGGTGATGTCCTCGAGCCCCACGATCATGCGCAGCAGGGTTGATTTGCCGCAGCCGGAGGGGCCCACCAGGATGATGAATTCGCCGTCCTCGATGTCGATGCTGACGTCGTTGACTGCGGGGAAGCCGTCGCCATACTGCTTGACGAGGTTCTGCAACGTGATCGATGCCATGGGATGTCCTTTCCTGCCGCGGGCCTAGCCCTTGACGGCGCCTTGGGTCAGGCCGGAGACGATTTGGCGCTGGAACAACAGGACCAGCAGCACAATGGGAATGGTGACGATGATGGCGGCCGCGGAGATCGCGCCGACCGGGGACTCGAACTGGGAAGCGCCGGTGAAAAAGGCCAGCGCAGCAGGGACTGTCCGTGCGGCCTCGGTGGAGGTCAGCGAGATGCCGTAGACGAAGTCGTTCCAGGCGATGAAGAAGGCGATGATCGCCGTCGTGAAGACCCCCGGGGCGGCCAGCGGCACGATCGCCTTGCGGAACGCTTGCCACGTGGTGGCCCCGTCCACCTGCGCGGCCTGTTCCAGTTCCCAAGGGATCTGGCGGAAGAAGGCCGCCAGCGTCCAGATGGAGATGGGCAGGGTCAGCGACAGGTAGGGGATGATCAAGCCCGGCCAGGTGTCGTACAGGCCGATGTTCCGCCACAGGTTGAACAGAGGGGTGACGATCGAGATCACCGGGAAGATGGAGACTGCCAGCGCGGTGGTGAGGATGACCTTTTTGCCCGGGAAGTCCAGCCGGGCAATGGCGTAGGCGCAGAGCGTGGCCAGGACGACGGCGATGAATGTTGCGATCAGCGCGATGCCGATGGAGTTCCACAAGGAGCTCAGGAACAATTCCTGCGCTGTGCCGACCAGGATTTGTTCATAGTTGGTTCCGGTCCAGGTGGTGGGCAGGAACTTGCCCGTGGTCAGGTCACTGGGCAGCTTGAACGAGGTGGCCATGATGGACGCCACCGGGAACAGTGCGTAGAGCAGCACCAGGACGGAAATAATAATCCAGGTAACCCGCTCCTTGGTCCGTGATGCTCTCATCACCTACCTCCTCTCTGGCCGGCAAGGTCCACTTTGAACAGCTTGATGGCGATGAAACAAATCAGCAGCACGCAGACGAACAACAGCACGGACACCGCGGAGCCGAGGCCGATTTCCAAGCGCCCAATGGATGTCCGGTAGGCGAGGAGCGAGAGCACCTCGGTGTTGAACGCGCCGTTGGTCATGATGAAAACGTTGTCGAATATTCGGAACGCATCGAGCGCCCGGAACAGCACGGCCACCATGATCGCAGCCTTCATGTTCGGCAGGATCACCCGGCGCATCCGCTGCCACCACGTGGCGCCGTCCACTTCCGCGGCTTCGGTGAGCTCATCGGGCACCTGCGCCAGGCCCGCCAGCAGCAGCAGCGAAATGAACGGGGTGGTCTTCCAGATTTCGCTGGCCATGATCACTGCCAACGACGTCCACGTCCCCGCGAACCAGTTGAGGTCAGGACTGATTCCCGGCACCCAGTTAAACCAGGTGTTCACGAAGCCGGAGTTGATATCGAACATGTAAAACCAAGCAAACGCGGAGACCACGGTGATGATCCCGTAGGGGACCAAGATGGCGGTTCGCAGCCAGCCTCGCACTGCCTTGAGCGCCTTGTGCATCACCAGCGCCAGTGCGAAACCCAGAATGAGTTCCACGACGACGGTCACCACCATGATCAGCAGCGTCACCCCGAGGTCCCGCCACCAGACCACGTCCGTCAGGACCACGCCGTAGTTGCCCAGCCCGACGAATGCGCGCTCGTCAGGGGCGGTGAGCCGGAAGCTGAACAGCGAGTCGAACACTGCCTGCAGGATCGGGTAGGCGGTGACGGCCAGCATGATGACGAAGGCCGGGCCCGCCAGCCACCAGCCCAACCGGCGCTCCGCTTTGGCACGCTCACTGAACTGCTGGACGGCGCGGCGCTTGCTGGCCCGCCCGGTTTCGCCGCTCGGGAGAGTGGGCGTTTCGGTCGTGGTGCTCACAGCAGGTTCTCCCCCCGTAGGACGGAAACAATGAAGTCCGATGTCTCCTGTGGCGTGATGGCGGGATCCACCAGATCCGGCGGGGCGAAATTCTGCTGCAGGCTGGTGGAAACCTCGTTGTAAAAGACCGTCTGCGGACGCGGCGCCGCCAGTTCCAAGGATTCGCGAATGGTGTCGGCCATCGGGAAGGCTTCCTTGATCCGCGGATCGTCATAAGCCTCAGTGTTCGAGGGCGGGTTGCCGTTGGTAATGAAGTACTCAGCCTGGTTCTCCGGGGAGACGATGCACTCGATGGCGGCGTAGGCTAGATCGGGGTGTTTGCTGGCCGCCCCAACGCCCAGATTGATGCCGCCGAGCGGCGGCGCAGATTGCTCGCCTTCCGTCATCCGCGGGTAGAGCGCCCAACCGATGTCCTTGGTCAGCGATGGATCCAGGGAGCCATCCTCCACCGCGGCGTTGGTCGCCGGCCAGACGAACGGCCAGTTGACCATAAACGAGCCTTTGTCGCCTTGGAACAGGATCATCGAATTGTTCTCGTCCTGGGTTGGCAGCCCGGGCCCGCCCAGGCCGTCCTTGCCGATGGTGGAGATGACCTGGGCGGCTTCCTCGCCGGCCTTGCTGGCCAGACCCAGCTGAATCTGGTCGGCCTTAGCCTCGGGGTTCTCCAGAATGTGGCCACCGGCCGATTCGACCAAGGCATTCAGCCAGACGGTCATGGATTCGCCGCGCTGGCCCTGCACGCCCAGGAACTTGTCTTCCTTGGAAGCGGCCTCGATCAGTTGTTGCCAGGTGACCGGTTTCGTCATGTCCAGTCCCGCCGCCTCGGCCACCGACTTTCGGTACCAGAGCAGTTGAGTGTTGGCCCAGAACGGAACGGCTACGAGTTTGTCTTTCCAAGTGGCCCCGGTGAGAGCCCCCTCCACCACGTTCTGCGTGGTGCGCTGCGCGACCGTCTCCGGGACAGGAGCCAGGAATCCCGGCTCCGCCAGTTCGGGGATGAACGGTGGATCAAGGCTCATAATGTCCAGTGACGAGTCGCCGGCCGCCAGCCGCCGGGCCAGCTGCTCCCGCTGCGATGCGGCGTCATTGGGCAACAACGAGGTCTCGATCCGGTACTCGCCGCCGGCAGCCTGGGTACACTTTTCGGCAATCGCTGCCTGGCCGCCGGCGTCCGGGTTGATGTACCAGGTCAGGGTGGGAGGTCCCTCGTCAGCGCCGCAACCGGCCAGCAGCGTCGCTCCGAGCGCCAGCACTACGGCTGCTCCGATTCGGGCTGTAGCACGCCGGTTGCGCGGCCGGTCTCCGTCTCTGGGCATCGGCTAGCCTCCACGTTCTGGTTGACGCTCCGGCTGCCCGGCTTCTGTCGCTTGAAGGTGCCACGCAGCCTCGTAGAAGTAGAGCGTATTATCCTGCAGGCAAATGCGCCATGGTTCGCGCGGGCGCGGGCCCGGCCGGCGGTGGGAATACGGCGAGCAGCATGGGGCGTTGTGCCGCATACCGTCCGGCATCTGCGGGCGCAGCGTGAGGGAAAGGCGAGCATGGGGAATTCACGTGGGAAATTCAACTGAAAACGCCCGGCGGCGGGAAAGCTGGCTGCGCTTCCGGGATAACCGGAACCAGGCGTTGGCCGTCGATCACGGCTGGCTGACGCTGACCTCGCTACAGTGGCTTCCCGCCGAGCCGACACCGTTGGACCAGATCACGGGCCTGTGGAGTGCCAACGGACCCGCCTCCGCCGGGGGACATGCCACACTGACAGCCAACGCCGACGACGGCTTGTACTTCATGGAAACCGGCGAGCCGGCGGTCGGGACTTTCACAGCCACGTTGGGCAATGAGGAATCGCTGCTGTGGGTGCGCCGCGGCAGCATCGCCGTCGAACTCGCCGCCCGTGGCGACCGCTATGCGGTCCGGACGCGGGACAATGACTCACCGGTACACGCAGACTTCAAGGCCGTTCCGGTCTTCGACTACAACCCGGACCTGGTGGTTACCGGCCGGTTCAATGAATTCGACCAACCGCGGACCCTCCCCATCGCCACATCGAACCCAGACGTTCCAGGCGCCATCACCGCGGTGGGCACGGTCAGTTTCGAGCTCGACGGCTCCGGGTACACCCTGATGGCCGAACCGGAGAAACTGGGTGCGTTGTCGCTGAACTTCCATGACGCCACCAACGGCGACACCACGGCGGGTTGGCGTTCCGTCGCCACACGCCGTCCCGGGCCTGACGGAACCGTGCTGATCGATTTTAACCGTGCCACGAATTTTCCCAGCGCTTTCACCGACTTCGGCACCTGCCCGATGCCGGTTGACGGCAACGTCATAGCAGCCCCGGTGGAAGCCGGTGAACGCCGGGCGCGCTGACTTCTCGGCCGAACGATGGCGCCGAAAGCCGGTCTGGGGGAGGATCGTCGAATGGGACCGACAGCGGACGACTTCCGCATCATCACAGACGACCTGGCCGGCCGCTTCGCTGAATTGCCGGACGATGCCTGGGGCAAGCCGGCGCTTGAGCTGGCGTGGGACTGTCGCGAGACTGCCGCCCACATCATGGACGATTTCGCGTTCTACGCGATGCAGCTGTCCGGTCGCCAACCGCCGCAGGACGACTACGTGGTGCTGGTGGATCCGCCGGCTTGGCGGTCAGGCGGGCCGGACATCTTGTTGTGGCCCGATCCGGCGACGGGGACTGCCGGAATCGTCAGCTGCTTCGATGCCGCGGCCGGCCTGCTGTATGCCGTCACCGCCACTGCGCCGGCAGGGCACCTGGGCTACCATCCGGCGGGAATCTCGGACGCGTCCGGTTTTGCTGCCATGGGTGTGGCCGAAGCCGTGCTGCACGGCTTCGATATCCTCGCTGCCCAGGGGATCGACTACCGTCCGGACGACGGGGTGATCGGGCGGACGATGGACCGGATTTTCCCGACGGCGGAGCGGACCGGCGATATCTGGCAGGACCTGTTGAGGGCCAGCGGCAGGACCTCCGAAACCCGCGGACAGAAGTGGCGGTGGGACTCGTCGGTCCGCGGATGAGTCCTGCGGGCGGGAGCGTGGCGGGGGCCGTAGGCTGGTAGCAGTCCTGCGAGGATGCAGGGGAACCGACGGAAGCCGCTATGACCGTAGACAAGAACACGCGCCGGCTCGAAGACAATATCGAGACCGATTTTTCGGACAAGATGAGCTATGGCTCCTACCTGTCCCTGGACCAGTTGCTCTCTGCCCAGCACCCGGTGAGCCGTCCGGAGCACCACGACGAACTTCTGTTCATCATCCAGCACCAGACCTCCGAGCTGTGGCTGAAGCTTGTGTTGCATGAGTTGCGCACGGTACGGCAGAAACTGCGCGACGACGACTTGCGCTTCGCGATGAAGGGCATCGCGCGGATCAAGCACATCCAGCGCTCGCTGACCGAGCAATGGTCGGTGCTGGCAACCCTCACGCCGTCCGAATACGCGGAGTTCCGCGGGTCGCTGGGATCGTCTTCGGGCTTTCAGTCCTATCAGTACCGTGCCGTGGAGTTCATGCTGGGCAACAAGAACAAGGGCATGCTGGACGTCTTCGCGAATGATCCGGCCGCGCAAGCCTTGCTCACGGAACTGCTCAATCAGAGCAGCGTGTACGACGAGTTCTTGGCTTATCTGCACCGGCACGGCTACCCGGTCCCGGCGGAATTACTGGACCGGGACGTGACCGAGGCGCACGTCTTCAACCCGGAACTGGTGGAGACCTTCACCTCCGTCTACGAGCACGCCGGGCAAAACTGGGACGTCTACGAGGCCTGCGAGGAATTGGTGGATCTGGAAGACAACTTCCAGCTCTGGCGCTTCCGGCACCTGAAAACAGTGGAGCGGACCATCGGCATGAAGCGCGGCACCGGCGGGTCCTCCGGCGTTGGCTTCCTCCGCCGGGCGCTGGAGCTCACGTTCTTCCCCGAGCTCTACGCGGTGCGCACGGAGATCGGCCAGGCTGGGCCAGTCGAATAAGGCGACCCGGGAGGGCTGCCGGCGGAGGCCGTTCGTTCCCCCGCCGGCAGCGGCCTGATGGCCGTCAACGCAGGTTGTGCGGCCCGACTGATTCCATGGTCGCACCCTGAGGCGGTTGGGGACAGGGGTGAAGCACGGAAGCCGCAAGCTGACGTCGGCGTCATGCGGCAGGGGAGGGGCCTGGTCCCGTGTATTTTTAGAGTGTGCTGATCTCCGACCGTGATATTCGTGCCGAAGTGGACTCCGAACGCATCATTCTTGATCCGTTCCAGCCGGACATGATCCAGCCCTCGAGCGTGGACGTGCGGCTTGACCGGTTCTTCCGGCTGTTCGACAACCACAAGTACGCACACATCGACCCGCAACTGGAGCAGCCTGAGCTCACCCGGCTGGTGGAGGTGGACCCG
This sequence comes from Arthrobacter sp. B0316-1-20, assembly GCF_059091865.1. Classification (NCBI taxonomy): domain Bacteria; kingdom Bacillati; phylum Actinomycetota; class Actinomycetes; order Micrococcales; family Micrococcaceae; genus Arthrobacter; species Arthrobacter sp. B0316-1-20. The sequence continues at coordinate 203,385 of NZ_JBNHHC010000005.1, forward strand.
GAGGAGCCGCTCATCCTGCATCCGGGCGAATTTGTCCTCGGATCCACGTACGAGACGGTGACACTGCCCGACGACATCGCCGCCCGGCTGGAGGGCAAGTCCTCGCTGGGACGGCTCGGCCTGCTGACCCACTCGACGGCAGGTTTCATCGATCCCGGTTTTTCCGGACACGTGACGCTTGAGCTCTCCAACATGGCGACGCTGCCGATCAAGCTCTGGCCGGGCTCCAAGATCGGCCAGTTGTGCTTCTTCCGGCTGTCGTCGCCGGCAGAGCATCCGTACGGTTCCGGCGAATACGGCAACCGCTACCAGGGCCAGCGCGGCCCCACCGCGTCGCGCAGCTACCAGAACTTCCACCGCACGGTCATCGAACGCTGATCCGGCAGGCTGCGTGCGCGGCGGCGCAGCCAGGGCCTTCGGAAACCATCCCGGACCCAGCCCGGCGGACTGAGCCCGGCGGGCTGAGCCTGCGGGACTCAGGCCGCGGGAGTGGTGGCCCGCTGGATCTTTGCCGGCGTTTTGACCGGGAGCAGCAGCAGCAGGCCGGCCAGCAGCACTACCAGGATGCCCAGGATGCCGTAGCGCTGTTCGCCGAAGACGGTGATAAACAGTGCGAACAGCGACGGCGCCAGGAAGCTGACGGCCCGGCCGGTGGTGGCGTAGAGGCCGAAGAACTCGCCTTCCTCGCCGCGCGGCGCGAGCCGGGCCAGATAGGCGCGCGACGACGATTGGGCCGGTCCGACGAACAGGCACAGCAGCAGGCCAAACACCCAGAAAGTGGTATCGCCGGTCCAGGTGTTGCCGAAGAACACATGGTCGCCGGCGCCCAGCACGAAGATGGCGGCCGCCGCGACGATCAGTCCGGACAATGCCCAGACGATGACGTTCTTCGGGCCGACCCGGTCGTCCAGCACCCCGCCGCAGACGGCACCGAGCGCCGCCACGACATTGCCGGCGATGGCGAAGACGATCACCTGGCTGAGCGAGAAGCCGAAGGTGCCGGCGGCGATCACCCCGCCGAAGGTAAACACCGCGGCGAGCCCATCGCGGAAAATGGCACTGGCAATCAGGAAGAAAATCGTGTGCGGGCTGGAGCGGAAGATTGCCTTGATGCGGCGGAAGAGCAGCCCGTAGGAAGCGAAGAAACCCAACGACGCGGCCGCCGGCTGCCGAGGGATCTCCGGAACGGCAAACAGCACCGGCAGCGCGAAGACCATGAACCAGACGGCGCAGAACACCGCCACCAGGCGGATGTTCAGCCCGTTGTCCGCGGTGGCCCCGAACCAACCGGTTTCCGGCAAGACGAACCCGACGAGTACCAGGGACAACGCCACGACCCCGCCAACATAGCCCATCGCCCAGCCGAAGCCGCTGACTTTGCCGATCGTCGACGGGGTGGAGATCTGCGTGAGCATCGCGTAGTAGTTCACGTTCGCGAACTCGAAAAACACGTTGGCCAGGGCGATCAGCGCCACGCCGAGGAAGAGGAACCCCGGCGATGGGAAGACGAAGAAGCAGAGGCCGGTCAGCACGGCCACCGCCACACTGTTGACGCCAAGCCAAAGTTTGCGGCGGCCGCCGGTGTCCGAACGCTGACCGGTAACCGGCGCCAGCAGCGCGATGGCGAGTCCGGCTATGGCCAGTCCGTAGCCGAGGATTTCCGAGGCGAACGCCTCGCCGCCGAATGCATCGCTGGTCAGATAGACGGTAAAGACAAACGTTGTCATCACGGCGTTAAAAGCGGCCGAGCCCCAGTCCCAGGATGCCCAAGCCAAGACGTGCTTCTTGTTCAGCCGTTCTGCTGCCGCACCGCCAGCTTCTTGGGTTGCCGGTATGCCCACCGAGTCAGTCATACCGCGATGCTATCCGTTTCGCCCGCTGCGAACTTTGAGCAGCGCCGCGAGCCCCGTGAATCTTTGCCTAACAGTGAGTCCGACGGCCAGGCGGGGGAGGCCGGGCGGCTGGAGATCACGCCCCGCGGGGGCGGAACCGTTTATGCCATGGGTAGAATGGAGCATCGCCCTGTCCGCCTAATCCTTGCCAAACCTGAAGGAAGTTCCGGAGTATCCTCGTGCTGATTGTGCTCACCATGCTTTTTGCGGTGGCCTTTGTAGCGCCTCTGATTTTCCGGAAACTCGGCCGGTCAACCTTCTACATTCTGGCTGCGGTTCCTGCCGCCGGTTTCGTCTGGCTGATTGCCACGTTCGGCAACTACACCAACGCGAACCAGAAAGCTCTTGACGGCGCTCCCAACGCTCCGCCGTCGGAAGTCTTCGCCTGGGTGCCGGGCCTGCAGCTGGAGCTGGCCTTCCGGATGGACACCCTGGCCGCGGTGCTCTGCATCCTTATTCTCGGTGTCGGGGCCCTGGTGCTGTTCTACTGCGCCCGCTATTTCAAGGCCGACGATCCTGACATCGGTCCTTTCGGTGCACAGTTGCTGGCCTTCAGCGGCGCCATGTTCGGCCTGGTCACCGCTGACGACCTGATCCTGATGTACATCTTCTGGGAACTGACCAGCGTTCTCTCCTACCTGCTGATCGGGTACGCCAGGCACCGGCTGTCGGCGCGTAGGTCGGCGCTGCAGGCATTGATCGTCACCACCTTGGGCGGCCTGGCGATGCTGGTCGGCATCCTGATGATCGGCCAGACCGCCGGCACCTACCGGACGTCCGAGATCCTCGCCAACGCCGATTCGCTCCTTGCCCACGGCCAGATCATCGATATAGCCATCCTGCTGGTGCTTGTTGGCGCAATCAGCAAGTCGGCCTTGGTGCCCTTCCACTTCTGGCTCCCGGCGGCGATGGCCGCGCCGACGCCGGTCAGCGCCTACCTGCACGCCGCGGCCATGGTCAAGGCCGGCATCTACTTGGTGGCCTTGCTGGCTCCCGGATTCTCCGGCACCGAGTACTGGCACCCTGTGGTGCTGGGACTCGGGCTGCTGACCATGCTGGTGGGAGGCTGGCAGGCCCTGCGCCAGCACGACCTGAAGCTGATCCTGGCCTACGGCACGGTCAGCCAGTTGGGTTTCCTGACTCTCGTGTTCGGACTGGGCTCCCAGGAAGCTGCCTTGGCCGGCATGGGTATGTTGCTGGCCCACGGCTTCTTCAAGGCGACGCTGTTCCTGGTGGTGGGCATCATTGACCACCAGTCCGGAACGCGTGATATCCGCGAACTGTCGCATCTGTACCGCCAAGCTCCGAAGCTCTTTGTGGTCGCCTTGATCGGCACCGCCTCGATGGCCGGCCTACCTCCGTTGTTGGGTTTCGTTGCCAAAGAGTCGGTCTACGAAGCCTTCGTCCACCGTGAGGAGGCGTCCGGCTGGGTGGGCGGTCTGCTGCTGGCGGGCATTGTGATTGGCTCAATCCTGACCTTCGCCTATAGTGCCCGGTTTATCTGGGGCGGATTCGCGGCCAAGCCAGGACTGGAGGCCATCGAGTTCAAACCCGTTCCGTGGGCCTTCCTGGCCGCGCCGGCCATTCTGGCCGTGGCCACCGTGCTCTTCGGGCTCTGGCCGGTGCCGGTAGAAGAGGCCGTCGCGCCGTATGCAGGACTTTTCCCGTTGGATACGGTCGCCACGCATCTGGCGCTCTGGCACGGATTGACGCCGGCGCTGGGCCTGACAGCAATCACCCTTGCCGCCGGCGCAGCTTTGTTCATGCTGCGCACGCCGGTAGCCGCCTTCCAGGCGAAGATCCATTTCATGCCCGAGGCAGACCGGATCTACCGCGGCATCATCAACGTGCTGGACGAGGTGGCCATCTGGGTCACCGGCCGCACCCAGCGCGGTTCGTTGGTCTTCTACCTGTGCGTGATCTTGATCGTGGCCATCGTGACGCCACTCACCGCCGTCGTGCTGATGGATGCCCCGCTGCCGGAAAGCCTGGTCTGGTTCGATACGCCGGCGCAGGCCATCGCAGGGCTGATCGTGGCGGCCGGAGCGCTCGGTGCCATCCGCGCGAACAAGCGCTTCATGGCGGTGCTGATGGTCTCGGTGACCGGCTACGGACTGGCCTTTATCTTTGCCATCCAGGGTGCTCCGGATCTGGCCTTGACCCAATTGCTGGTGGAAACGATCTCCCTGGTGGCCATTGTGCTGGCGCTGCGTTCCCTGCCGGCGCGGCTATGGCTGCGCACACCCGGGCGTTTCAAACTGCTGCGCGCCATCATCGGTGCGGCATTTGGCCTGACCATGATCGTGATTGCGATGACCGCGATGGCGGCACGTACGGCAGATCCGGTGTCACTTGCCCTGCCGAAGTTGGCCTACGAGGACGGCGGCGGCAGGAACATCGTCAACGTCATCCTGGTGGACATCCGGGCGTGGGACACATTCGGGGAGATTTCCGTGCTGGCTCTGGCAGCTACCGGTGTGGCCAGCCTGATCTTTATCCGCGGCCGCGGAGACAAGCGCCCGCTGTCCGTTGACGCCGTTGCCAGCGGCTCGGTGGGCCGCGGCTACGAAATGGTGGCGCACTCGGACCGCGAGGCGGCGGCACTGGCGACCGCCCGCAAGTTCGCCGTGGTGCCGCGCGATGCCTGGCTCGTTGCCGGCCGGACGCTGGCGCCGGAACGCCGGTCCATCATCTTCGAGGTGATCACCCGGCTGCTCTTCCACTCCGTGATGATCTTCTCCGTCTACCTGCTGCTGGCCGGCCACAACCTGCCCGGCGGAGGTTTCGCCGGCGGGCTGCTGGCGGGCATTGCACTGACCATCCGCTATCTGGCCGGTGGGCGCGTCGAATTGGCGGAAGCGACCCCGGTCAGTGCGGGGCTGCTGCTGGGCTTGGGGCTTGCCGCCGCGTCCCTGACAGCCGTCGTCCCGATCTTCCTGGGCGGCCAGGTCTTCCAAAGCGCCATCATCGAGTTCAGCCTGCCGATTTTCGGTGACCACAAGTTCGTCACCTCGACGATTTTTGATATCGGCGTCTATCTGGTGGTGGTCGGGTTGGTGCTGGACGTGCTGCGCAGCTTCGGCTCCGAAATCGACGAACGAACCGAAGAGCGTACTTCCCGCAGCCGAAAGACGTCGGAACTCCACGCGCCGGCAACGATCGAGGAGGAGGTGTCCTCATGACGGTCAACCTGACACTGCTGCTGGTGATGGGCGTGCTGTTCGCGGTGGGCGTCTACCTGATCCTGGAACGTAGCCTGACCCGGGTGATGCTCGGCCTGATGCTGATCACCAACGGCGCCAACCTGCTGCTGCTCAGCACCGGCGGGCCCGCGGGACTGGCGCCGATCTTCGGCATTGACGTTCCCGCCGAGGCCTACAGCGATCCGCTGCCCCAGGCCTTGATCCTCACGTCCATTGTTATCTCCTTTGCGGTCACGGCGTTCATGCTGGCCATCATTTACCGCTCCTGGGTGCTGGGACGGCAGGACGAGGTCCAGGACGATATCGAAGACCGCCGCGTGGCAAACCAGCCGACCTTCGATGCGGAAGACGACGCCGAGATCCCGGCCGAAACCACCGAGTTCGTCCCGCCGGACGAGGCGGAGGAAACACCTGCAACCAACAGGGCCCGGACGGAGAGGGAGAAGTGAACGCCGCACTGATCGCGCCGCTGGCAGTAGTCCTGCCGCTGCTGGGCGCTGCCTTGGCGTTCGTCCTGATCCGCCATCCAAACGCCCAGCGCCGGACCGGTGCCATCACGCTGACCGTGACGCTGGCACTGGAGGTCGTCATGCTGGCCTCGGCCTGGGCCAACGGTGCCCAGGCCGTGAATATCGGCGGCTGGATCCCGCCGTTCGGCATCACCATGGTGGTCGATGAGCTTTCCGCACTGATGCTGGTGGTCTCTTCCGCGGTCAGCCTGGCGGTGCTGCTGTATGCCTCCGGCCAGGGCATGACGGACAGCGACGAAGAAGGTCCGGTTTCGATCTTCCACCCGACCTACCTGATCCTGGTGGCCGGTGTGTCCAACGCGTTCCTGACCGGCGATCTGTTCAACCTCTATGTGGGCTTCGAAATGCTGCTCACGGCCAGCTACGTGCTGATGACCTTGGGAGGCACCAGCCCGCGCATCCGCGCAGGGGTGACGTACGTCGTCGTCAGCGTTATCTCCTCGATGCTGTTCCTAGTGTCCATCGCGATGATCTACGCGGCGACCGGAACGATCAACATGGCGGACCTGGCGATCAAGCTTGGCGAACTGGAACCGTCGACGCAGATGACGCTGCACCTCATGCTGCTGGTGGCCTTCGGGATCAAGGCGGCGGTCTTCCCGTTGTCCTTCTGGTTGCCCGACTCCTACCCGACGGCGCCGGCGCCGGTTACCGCGGTGTTCGCCGGCCTGCTGACCAAGGTCGGCGTCTATGCCCTGATCCGCACCGAGACGCTGCTGTTCCCGGGCGACCGCCTGAACACGTTCCTGATGGTGGTGGCCGTGCTGACCATGCTGGTCGGCATCCTGGGTGCCGTGGCCCAGATCGACATCAAGCGCATGCTCTCCTTCACGCTGGTGAGCCACATCGGCTACATGGTGTTCGGTTTGGCGATGTCCTCGGTGGTGGGCCTGGGGGCCGCGGTCTACTACGTGGCGCACCACATCACCGTGCAGACTAGCCTGTTCCTGGTGGCCGGCCTGATTGAACGCCGCGGCGGCACCACCAACATGGACCGGCTCGGCGGCCTGGCCAAGCTGTCTCCGTTGCTGGCCATCTTGTTCTTTGTCCCGGCCATGAACCTTGCCGGGATCCCGCCGTTCTCCGGTTTCCTGGGCAAGATCGGCTTGGTGCAGGGAGGCGTGGACCTGGGCACTCCGATCGCCTGGGTGCTGGTGGCGGGCAGCATGATCACATCGCTGCTGACGCTGCTTGCTTTGGCCCGGGTCTGGAACCGCGTGTTCTGGCGGCGTCCGGAAGATGCCGAGCACCCGGATCCGGTCTTGGTGGCAACCAAGCCCGACGGGTCGGCGGTACGGACCACCCGGCACGTGGAGGAGCATCCGCACGGGCGGTTCACCGGGCGCGGCATCGTTCAGCTGCTGCCCATGCCGATGGTCTGGCCGACGATCGGGCTGGTGGCAATGGGCCTAGCCCTGACCGTATTCGCCGGCCCGCTCTTCGAACTGAGCGACCAGGCGGCACGGGAGATGCTGCAGCGCACGCCGTATATCGAGGCGGTCCTGGGCGACGGCGCCATGCAGGGTGGTGGCCAATGAGGAAACCGCGCATCTCCATCTGGGTCGAGCTGCCGCTGCTGGCCTGGCTGGTCTTCCTCTGGGGCGCTTTGTGGCAGGATTTTAGCGCTGGCAACCTGATCTTCGGTTTGCTGATCGCGCTGCTCATCGTGAACCTGTTCTACCTGCCGCCGGTCGAACTGAGCGGGCGTTTCAATCCACTGGCAGCGGTGATCTTCGCCGCGACCTTCGTGTGGAAGGTGGCGGTGGCGAGCTTCGAAGTGCTCTGGCTGGCCCTGACGGCCGGACCGAGGCTGCGCAACGCCGTGGTGGCGGTGCGCTTGCGAAGCCACTCGGACCTGCTGGTGACGGCCACAGGGCACGCCATCTCGCTGATCCCAGGAAGCTTCGTGGTGGATGTGGACCGGTCCACATCCACGCTCTACCTACACGTGATCGACGTGGCCACCAAGGAAGCCGCCGAAGACTTTCAGGCCGAGGTGCGAAAGATCGAGGCGGGCCTGATCCGGATGATGGGGACCAAGGAAGAACTGGAACTGGTCAAAGCTGAAGGTGCCGGCAGAAGAGGAGCAGCGTAAACGTGGAAATCATGTCGCTTGCCCAAATCGTCGTCATGGTCATTCTGGCCCTGGCCGCGGTGCTGGCGCTGGTCCGCCTGGTCCGCGGGCCGTCGCTGTTGGACCGGCTGCTGGCCATAGACGTGCTGCTGGCGGTTGTCTGCGCCGGACTGATCGTGGATATGGCGATCGGCGGCCACATGAACAGTCTGACGCTGGTCGTGGTGATCTGCCTGGTCGGCTTCATCGGTTCCGTGGCCGTGGCCCGATTCGTCACCGATGGGCGGCCCCGTGAACACTGACCTGATCCTCGACCTTGCCACTGCCGCCTGCTTGATCACCGGCTCGGTGATGTCCTTGGCCGCCGGCATCGGCCTGCTGCGGTTCCCGGACCTGCTTTCGCGGATGCACGCTGCCACGAAACCGCAGGTGTTCGGCTTGCTGCTGCTGCTGACGGGTTTGGGACTTCAGCTGGGCAGCTGGGCGGCGGTGCCCGTGTTGCTCATCGCGTGGCTGTTCCAGCTGCTCACCGTGCCGGTCTCGGCACACATGGTGGGCCGCGCCGGATACCGCACCAAACACTTGCGGAGGGAAATCCTCAGCGTGGACGACCTCGACGCGGTGGTGGAAGCGGCAGCCGAAGAAGAGCCGGAAGTGGAGTTCGACGCCGCAGCGGTGGACGCCGCTGGGACCGACGCGGCCGAGGTGGACGCCGCTGCGGCCGAGCCCGCCGACGCTGCGGACGGCGCTGCTGCTACGGGCGGCACGGACCCCGGGGTCGGTGACAGGCAGAGTGCGGCGACGGCGGCTGGTCCAGTCCGGAACGACCAGGACTCCACCGGGTCGCACAAGGCCTAGTGCCCCAGAAGGTCTGGTTCCGCACAAGGTCTGGTTCCGCACCAGGTCCAGGAGAGCTGGCGGGGACGAGGCTGCAGCCCCGTCCCCGCCAGCGTTTCCCGAATGCGCTCTAGACGATTTCCGGGGTCTTTTCGTAGTGCCGCACTGCCTTGGCGGTGGCCCGCTTGAGCAGTACCTGGACCACCCGGCCCACCGTGCCGGAGACCACCGCGAAAATCACGGCAGACCGCAGGCTGTTCTCCAGGTCATCGTCGGCCTGGGGTGCATCGTTGCCGGTGACCTTCTTCCACACGAAGCCCAAGATGCGGGTGGCTGCCAATCCGGCACCGACGCTCACCAGGGTGCCTAAGAGCCTCAATATAACGGTCATGCCTGCTCCTTTCCGGGGCGCCGCGTCCCCGTGTCATCAGCTCTGCCGCTCCCAGCCTACTGCCCGGCACCCGCCCATCCCGCCGTCGTCGTGCATTTTCCGGCGGGTAGTGGCCGAATGGGTCCGCCAGCCGGGCGAGTGTAGACTGGTTGCTGCTGCTAGACAGCACCTATAACGACAGGGGAGCGTCCGACCGACCGGCACACGCCGGACACGGGAGGGACGCTGAGAGTGCGGAGAGACCGCAGACCCTCGAACCTGCTCCGGTTAGTACCGGCGAAGGGAGTCGAGTTCTCGGGGCGCGCCGCTTGGACCGCCCTCCCCTCCTGCACCCAGGAGGATTGAAGTGAGTACCGTTTCGAATGCACCCACCACGCCCAGTCCCTCGCGCACGCCGCGCTATGGCTGGCGGGTGGTGGACATCGTCGTCGCCTCGGTGATTGCCGTGGCCGTCGGCGTCATCTTCTGGGCCTGGTCCGCGGCTTGGCCGCTGATCGAGGGCCTCACCGTGGCGTTCCCGCCCTCCGCGGGCCTCTACACCGGCGGATGGCTCATGGCCGGCGTGCTGGGCGGGCTGATCATCCGCAAGCCCGGCGCCGCGATCTACTGCGAGATGCTGGCCGCCATCGTCTCCGGCCTGCTGGGCACCAGCTTCGGCATGAGCGTGCTGGTTTCCGGCCTGATCCAGGGCCTGGGCGCCGAAGTCGTCTTCCTGCTCTTCCTCTACCGGAAATTCAACCTGCTGGTGGCGATGCTGGCCGGACTCGGCGCCGGCCTGGCGCTGTCGATCAGCGAGAACATCCTCTACAACATGCTCTGGGCGCCCGAATGGCAGCTGGCCTACGTGGGCTTCGCCGCGGTGTCCGGCGTGGTGATCGCCGGGTTGCTGCCTTGGCTGGCAGTCAAGGGCCTGGCGAGGACAGGCGTGCTGTCCTCCTTCGCGGCGGGCCGCGCGGCAGACGTCTGAGCCGTTCCATGCGACTCCAGAGTACGACGGCGGTGTCCGGCCCGGCGCCGGTCCTCGCCGAGGGGTGGGGCTGGCGGCATGCCGGCCGCAAGGATCCGGCGGTCAGCGGGGCCAGCTTCAGCATTGCACCCGGTGAACGGGTGCTGTTGCTGGGTGCCTCCGGCGCCGGGAAGTCCACGCTGCTGCACGCGATGGCGGGCGTGCTCGGCGACGACGGGGAAGGCGAGGAAGCCGGGCGGCTCACCGTGGCCGGGCTGCGTCCCTCGGAAGCCCGCGGCCGGGCCGGGCTGGTGTTGCAGGACCCGGAAAGCCAGCTGGTGCTGGCGCGGGTGGGCGACGAGGTAGCCTTCGGGGCGGAGAACCTCTCCGTCCCGCGCGCACAGATCTGGGACCGGGTCCGCGAATCGCTGGCCGACGTCGGACTGGAGGTGCCGCTGGACCATCCCACCGCAGCCCTGTCGGGCGGGCAGAAACAGCGGCTGGCGCTGGCATCGGTCCTGGCCATGCGGCCGGGGCTGCTGCTGCTGGACGAGCCGACCGCGAACCTGGACCCCGAGGGCGTGCACGAAGTGCGCGACGCCGTGGCCCGGGTGCTGGACCGGACCGGTGCCACTTTGGTGGTGGTGGAACACCGCGTGGCCGTCTGGGCGGACGTGGTGGACCGGGTGATCGTGCTGGCGGCCGGAGGCGGCGTGTTGGCAGACGGCCCGCCGGACAAGGTGCTGGCCGAAAGCGCCACCCGCGCCCGGCTGGTGGAGGCGGGTGTTTGGGTTCCCGGACATACGCCGCGGCTTCAGCTGCCCGCGGCTCCGGTTCCCGGCGGACCCTTGTTGCAGGCGGTGCGATTGGACGCGGCCCGGAGCCGGAAGACCGGGCCGGTGCTGCGGGGCGTGGACTTGGACCTGCTCAGCGGACAAGCGCTGAGCATCACCGGACCGAACGGCGCCGGCAAGTCGACGCTGGCTCTCACGCTGGGCGGCCTGCTGGCGCCCGCCGGGGGGAAGCTGTCCGCGACCCCGGCATTGCACCGGGGCGCGGCGCAGTCCCCGGTGAAATGGAAGTCCGCCCAGCTGGTGGCCCGGATTGGCAGCGTGTTCCAAGAACCGGAACATCAGTTCCTGACCAGCACGGTGGCCGACGAACTGGAGTTCGGTCCGCGGCGGGTGGCGAAGCTGCCCGAGGCGGAGGTCCGGCAGCTGGTGGACAACATTGCCGAACGGCTCCGCCTGACCCGGCTGCTGCGGGCCAACCCGTTTACCCTCTCCGGCGGCGAGAAGCGCCGGCTCTCGGTGGCCACCATGCTGGCCACGAGTCCGGACATCCTGATGCTGGACGAGCCGACTTTCGGGCAGGACGCCAACACCTGGGCTGAACTGGTCACGCTGCTGGCCGAGTTGGTGGCCGCCGGCAAGAGCGTGGTGTCCGTGACGCACGACGCCGACTTCACCGCGGCGCTTGGCGGTACGGCTGTGCGCGTGGACGGCGGCGCAGTCCAACCGGCGCAGACGCTTCGGAGGGCAGCATGAGCGCGGACCTGATGACTCCTCGGCTGACCGCGTCGCCGTTCAGCCGAGCCAACCCGGTGTCCAAGCTGGCTGCTGCCGCCGTCATCACCGTGGTGGTCATGCTCAGCGTGGACTGGGTCAGCGCGTCGGTGGTGCTGGCGGCCGAGCTGCTGCTGATGCCCGTGCTGGGGGTGAACCCGTGGCTGCTGTTCAAGCGCGGCTGGCCCTTGCTGGCGGCGGCGGCGACCGGGGCCTGGGCCACCGCATTGTTGGCGGAGAAGACCGGAGCCGTGCTGTTCCAGCTCGGGCCGGTGGTGTTCACCGAAGACTCGGTGGCTGGCGGAGTCGCCATTGGCCTGCGTTCGCTCGCCGTCGCCCTGCCGGGCATTTTCCTGCTGTTGACCACCGACCCGACCGACCTGGCCGACGCGCTGGCGCAGAAGCTCAAGCTGCCGCACCGGTTCGTTTTGGGGGCGCTGGCCGCCATGCGGTTGGTCGGGCTGTTGGTGGAGGAATGGCACACTCTGGGTCTGGCCCGCCGCGCCCGAGGGGTCGGGGCGGAGAACCGGCCGCTGGCCAAGGCCGGTGCGTTCCTGGGCCAGGCGTTCGGGCTGATTGTGCAGGCCATCCGACGGGCCACGCGGCTGGCGGTTGCCATGGAAGCGCGCGGATTCGGCGCGGGTCAGCGGACCTGGGCGCGTGAGTCCAGCTACAGCACGGTGGACGTTTGGGTGCTGCTGGGCGGCGTACTGATCGCTGGCGCAGCGGCCGCGGCGGCAGTAGCCGCCGGCACCTGGAACTTCATCTTCATCTGAGCCTGGCGCCCCGGGCTTCGGGCCCCGCGCCCCGGGCCCTGAGCCGGGCCCTGGGCCGGACGGCGTCGGGAGGACGCGGCAGCTACTCCCGGCTGCCTTCGGCCAGCAGCGCGGTGAGTTCCTCCGTCAGCTCCGGCGACATCGGGATCTCCTTGCCGTCGATGCTCTTCACCGGTGCCAGCAGCCGGATGCTGGAGACAAGCCAGACGGCATCGGCCTCGTAGAGGTCGTCCGGTTCCAGCGGGCCGTAGCCTAGCTGCCAACCGGCTGCGGCTGCCGCCTTGAACAGCACCGCCTGGGACGTGCCCGGCAGGATGCCGCTTTCCAAAAGCGGCGTGACCAAAGTCCGAACGCCCTCGCGCACCCGAGCCATCAGCACGGTGGAGGTCGGTCCTTCGAGGACGCGGCCATCGCTGGACGTGAAGATGACGTCGTCGGCGTCGTTCTTGCGGGCGTAGCGCAGCGCCGCCATGTTGACCGCATAGGAGAGCGTCTTGGCGCCCATCAGCAACCACGGGGCTCGTTCGGCCAGCGAGCTGTCATAGCCGCGGTCCAGCAGCAACACCGATATCCCGTCGGTGCGCTGGCGCTGTCCAGCCGACGGCGGCAGCGAGGCCTGGACCCAGGCGGTGGGTGCGGTGGCGCCTTCCACGCCGCGGGTCACCAGTAGTTTGATGACCAGCTCCTCGACCGGCGGGTGCTCCGCGATCGCCGTCTTGATGGCACGCTCCCAGGCGTCTGCGGGCGGCAGCTGCAAATCCATGGTTTGGGCGGACGTTGCCAGCCGGTCCAGATGCGCCTGTACCTTGCGCGGAATGCCGTTCACCGCCAGCAGGGACTCGAAAATGCCGTCGCCGCGGGTCGCACCGAGATCGGTTGCCATGAGCTGGGGCTGTGAAGCGTCTGCGATGCGGCCAGCCTCGTAGGCGGGGTCCAAGAACACCAGAACTGTCATATGCCCAGCTTAGTTTGTCGCTGGCCGCCGGGTAGGCTAGGGAGGATTGCGCCGGCGCACGGCGGGAGGGGAGGAGCAGCCGCGTGCTGTGGTCGTTTGCGGGACTGGGCACATTCCCCGACTGGGTTGTCGCCATTCTCGGCGTGATCGACATGGCCATCCGCATCATCGCCTTGGGCGTGATTCCCGGCAACCGCCGGCCCAACACCGCCATGGCGTGGCTGCTCGCCATTTTCTTCATCCCGCTTATCGGCCTCTTGCTGTTCTTCATGTTCGGCAGCTACCGGCTCTCGGAACGCCGCATCGCCAAGCAAGCGGAGATCAACCGCCGTGTCTGGGCCGCCACCCATGACCTGGAGGAGCCCCGCAGCAAGCGGGACGCACCGGCCTGGGTGCATTCGGCGGCCGAGCTGAACCGGCGGCTCGGTGCCTTCCCCATCGTGGACAGCAACCATGTGGAGCTGTACCCGGACTACGATGCCTCGATTGCCGCTATGACCGAGGCCGTGCGCGAGGCCCGCGAATTCGTGAACATCGAGTTCTACATCATGAGCAGGGACGCGACCACCGGCGAACTCTTTGCCGCGCTGGAAGAAGCCGCAGCCCGTGGCGTCCGGGTGCGCTTGTTGTTCGATCACATCGGAGCCCTCCGCGTGACCGGCTACCGCAAGTTCCGCCGTTGGCTGGACACCACCCAGATTGACTGGCGCCGTTCGCTGCCGGTGCTGCCGGTCCGCGGCCAGTGGCGCCGGATCGATCTGCGCAACCACCGCAAGATCCTGGTGGTGGACGGGCGGGTGGCCTTCACCGGATCGCAGAACCTGATCGAGCCCGGCTACCGGCGGACCTCCAGCGAAAAGATCGGTCGCAAGTGGGTGGAACTGATGGCGCGCTACGAAGGGCCCATCGTTACCGCACTGAACGTGGTGTTCGCCACCGACTGGTTGAGCGAAACCGACGACATCCTCGAAACCCAGCTCTTCACTCCGGTTCCATCCCGCGAGCCCGGTCCGATGACCTGCCAGGCCCTGCCCAGCGGCCCGGGCTTTGCCACCGAGAACAACCTGCGCCTGTTCAACACGCTGATCTATGCGGCAGTGGAGCGGCTGTCCATCTGCAGTCCGTACTTCGTGCCTGATGATTCGCTGCTCTATGCCATTACGACGGCGGCGCAGCGCGGGGTTGAAGTGGAGCTCTTCGTATCGGAGCTCGGCGACCAAGCGTTGGTCCACCATGCACAGCAGTCCTATTACCAGGCCTTACTGGAGGCCGGTGTGCGAATTTACCGTTACCCCAAACCGCTGGTGCTGCACGCCAAGCACTTCACGGTGGACAACGAAGTGGCCGTTATCGGTTCCAGCAACATGGATATGCGCTCCTTCTCGCTGAACATGGAGGTTTCCGTGATGATGCTCGGCGACCACATCGTGGAGGAGCTGTCCGATATCCAGGACAGCTATCGGGTGATCTCCAAGGAGCTCACCCTGGAGGAGTGGAGGCAGCGACCGCGCTGGCAGCGCTACGTGGACAACGTGGCCCGGCTGACCGCCACGCTGCAGTAGCCGGGTGCGCTAGTCAGGGAACACCGCCCCCAGCGCCGAGAGCACGCCGAAGGCCTTGGCCCGCACCTCGTCCCACTCGTCGTCGGGCACGGAGTCTGCCGTGATCGCCCCTCCGACGCCCAGGCTGAGCCGGTTGCCGTTCATCACCAGCGTCCGGATCACCACGGACAGGTCCGCGGCCCCGTCCAGCGAAAAGTAGCCCACGGCGCCGGAGTAGACGCCGCGCGGTCCGGTCTCCAGCCGGTCCAGGATGTCCATGGTGCTGATCTTCGGCGCGCCGGTCATCGAGCCGGCCGGAAAGGCTGCCGCTACGGCTTCGGCCCGGACAGCGCCGGGCAACAGCTGCGCGTCGATGGTGGAGACCATCTGGTGCACGGTGGCGTAGGACTCGATGGCGCACAGCCGGCTGACCCGCAGCGAACCCGGTACGGCAAAGTGGCTCAGGTCGTTCCGCAGCAAGTCCACGATCATGATGTTTTCGGCCCGGTCTTTGACGCTGCCGGCCAGTTCCTGGACAACTGCCGCATCGGCGTCGGGATCCGGCAGGCGGCGCCGGGTGCCTTTGATCGGTTCGGCCCGCAGGCCGCCGTCGGCAGCAATGCTGAGGAACCGCTCGGGTGAGGTGCTGGCCACTGTGAGTGTCCCGAATCGCAAGAGGCTGGCAAAAGGCGCAGGATTGCGACGGCGGAGGAGCAGGTAGGTGTTGAGCGGATCCAGCGGTTCTTCTGCGGTGGCGTGCAAGTGGGTGGTCAGGCACACTTCGTAGGTATTGCCCTCGCTGATTTCGGCTTGGGCTGCGCGGATCTTGGCCAGGTAGGCCTCGCGTGAGTCACGGGACTGGAAAACCGGGGCGGCGGCCGGCCCTGCCGGGTCAGGAGATGGGTCGGTAGCCGGTGGCAGGCTGCCGAGGACTGCTGCAGTTTCGGCAATCCAATCAGTTGCTTCGGCCAGCTGGGACGGCCCGGCCAGGGCCAGCAACCACGTGCACTGCCGGACATGGTCCAGCAGGACGGCGCGGCCGGCGAACAGCAGCGCGGCATCCGGCACGGCGCCGTGGTCGTGGTCCGGCAAGTTCTCCGGCACCCCGGGGCCGGTGTCCTTGCCGCCGGTTTCACGTTTGAGCTCGTAGCCCAGATAGCCCAGCCAACCCAACGCGAAACTGCCGGGTACGTCCCCGGGCGCGGTGGCCGGGCGGTGTCGCCAGGTGCTGTCCAGCCAGCGGAAGAACCCACCGCTGATCCGCGCGGTGGTGTTGCGCTGGCGCACCAGCGTAGTGCCGTTCCGGTGCTCGGCCCATTGACCGAAGCTGCCGCCGTCGTCGGCCATAATGCTGATCCGGTTCCGGTCGGCGGCTTCGTGGACGTTGGAACTGTCCAGCCAGACACTGCGGTCCGAGCCGGCGTACAAGCGGCGGTAGGCCGCCTCGGCATCCGGATAGGCATCCACGCGTTCGGCCACCAGCCGGACGCCCTCGCGCGCCGTCCGCTCGGGGGCCAAAGCATGTTCAAGCGCGGGCAGCGAAGCCAATGCCGCCAGGACCTGCTCCGGGGCGGCGCCGGCGAAGCCGGTTTCGACAACGATGTCCGCGGCGGCAGCCACGTTGTCGCCGGCCAGCCAGGCCTCCTCCTGGTCCGCCCACATGTCCCAAAACGGTTCATACGTTGCACCGTCGCGGGCCAATGCCCTGGTCCACCGGTCAACGGACGGAGCCTGCAGCCACACCACGGCGTCGAGCAGGCCGCGGGCCGCGGCGTGCGCAGCCCCGACTCCCTCCAGGACCACGACGTCGGCGGGTTCCGTGATCCGGGAGGCACCGTCGTCGTCCTTGTTCCAGTCCCACGCAATCCAGCGCCCGGACTCACCGGCTGCCAAAGGACGCAGCACGGTTTCCAGGTAGCGCTGTTGTCCGCCGGCCAAGCCGTGCCAGCCCGGGTAGATATCCTCCAGGTGAAACAGCGAGACGCTGCGGTGGATCCTCAGCAGCGCCGCCAGTTCCACCGCCAGCGTGGTCTTGCCGGATCCGGAGCGCCCGTCGACAGCAATCAGGATTGGCTTAACGGGCATCGAGTTCCCTGCGCACGAACTCGATGATTCCCTTCAGCGAGGCGTCGATCATTTGCCAGCTCGCGTCGAAATCGGCGGCCTCGCCGAACCACGGGTCGTAGATCCCCTGGGCCGAGGGACCAAGGTGGCTGACGGCGGGGTCGAAGGAGCGCCACAGCCTGACTTTCTCCCGGGCGGCATCGTTCGGCGCGCCGTTCCGCAGTTGGTCGTAGTGGTCCACGTCCAGGGCCAGGATCAGGTCGCGTTCGTCGTACCACGAGATGTCGAACTGGCGGGCCCGGTGGTCCAGCGCGGTAAGGCCGGACTGCGCCAGACGCTCGCCGGCCCGCTGGTCGATCGGCCGCCCCAGCTCCCAACCGGTGGTGCCCGCGGAGTCAACGCTGACCTGGCCGCCCAGCCCGGCTTCCTTGAGGGCGCGGGCCAGCATCCGCTCGGCCATGGGCGAGCGGCAAATGTTGCCGGTGCAGACAGCGATGATGCGGTACATGTGTCGAGTCTATGAGTAAGGCGGCTACAGGAAAGCCAGCATCAGACCGACCGCCATGAAAAGTACACCGAAGGCCCTGTTCATCACAGTCAGTCCGCGCACCGTCCGGGTGAACCGCTGGAAGGACCTGGCAGCTGCGGCGAAGAAAAACCACATGACCAGGATGTCCACCACGATGACGGTGGCGATCATGACCAGGTACTGCGGCAGTTGCGGCTGGTCCAGCCGGATGAATCCGGGCATGAACGCCAGAAAGAAGACGATCGCTTTGGGGTTGAGCAGGTTGACCCATACGCCGCGCTGGAACATGGAGAAGGCCGGCTCGTCGCGGCGCGCCGCTTCGACCTCCGCGCCACCCTGGGGCGTGGCGAAGAACTGGCGCAGGCCAAGGTAAACCAGGTAGGCCGCACCGGCATACTTGATGGCGGCGAACAGCGCCGGGGAGTTGGAGACCAGCAGGCCCAGGCCCAGCGCCACAATTGCCACGTGGATCACCAGGGCGGCCTGCTGGCCCAAGATGCCCCAGATGGACCGGTGGAAACCGGCGTTGAGCGAGTTGCTCATGGTGTTGATGGCACCGGCGCCCGGGGTGAAGCTAATCACTACCGTGGCGCCGAGCAGCGCCAGCCATAAGGAGAATTGCACCAGATGATCCTACGGTGCGGGCCAGCGCAACCCGTCCATCTCCTCTTCCATCACCGCCATGGCCGCGTTGTGGCCGCCGATGCCGCTGACGCCGCCGCCGCGGCGGGCGCCGGCACCGCACAGCAGGATCTGTTCATGGGCGGTGGCCACGCCCCAGCGCCGGGCGGGGGTGTCCAGTGGCTCGTCGTCTTCGGCGAACGGCCAGTCCAGCGGTCCGTGGAAGATGCTCCCACCGGTGAGGTTCAGCGCCTGCTGCAGGTCGAGCGTGGTCTTGGTTTCGATGCACGGTTCTCCGCGGTCGTCGCTCAGGATGCAGTCTTCGATCGGCTCGTCGAGCACCGAATTAAGCGAGGCCAGCACGGCTTGCTGCAGCTGGGCGCGCATCGCGTCGTTGTTCTCCTCGGTGAGCAGCCGGTGCGGGGTCTGCAGCGTAAACACGGTGAGGGTCTGGGCGCCGGATGCCTGCAGCTCAGGCGAGAGGATGGACGGGTCGGTGAGGGAATGGCAGTAGATTTCCGCGGGCAGCGGATCCGGAATCCGGCCGTCGGCGCCTTCCGTGAAGGCCCGCTCCAGCTGTGGGTACAGCTCGTTGATGTGGAAGGTTCCGCCAAAAGCCGCTTCCGGCGCCACCGTGCTGTCCCGCAGTTTCGGCAACCGGGACAACAGCAGGTTCACTTTGGCTTGTGCTCCCTCGGGCTGGGGACCCGGCCGCGTGGCCGGTTCGGCGCCGCCGGCGGCCAGCAGCCTGTTCAGGACCGTGGGCGAGACGTTGGCTAGTACCCGCTTCGCGGAAACGACGACGTCGGTCCCGCCGTCGTTGTACCGCACCTCTCCGTCCGGGGTCACCGAGGTGGCCTCGGCCGAAGTGCGCAGTTCCGCACCGGCGCGGCGGGCGGCCGTTTCCAGCGCGGCGGTGACGGCGCCCATGCCGCCCGCGGGCACGTCCCAGTCGCCTGTGCCGCCGCCGACCACATGGTAGAGGAAGCACTTGTTCTGCTGTAGGTCGGCGTCGTGGGCGCGGGCAAAGGTACTGATCAGCGCGTCGGTGAGCACCACGCCGCGGACCAGGTCCGAGGCGAAGCTGCGCTCCAGCACGTCGCCGATCGGACGGTCGATGAAATCGTTCCAGGTTTCGTCGTCGCCCAGCCGGCGGCGCAGCTCGGAGCGGCGGGGCAGCGGCTCGGTGACAGTTGGCCAGACCGCCTGGGCCAGCTGGCCGGTGCGCTGGTAGAACTCGGTGAAGGTGCCGAAGTCAGCGGCGGCGCCCACAGCGCTGAAGGACGAGCGGGTGGCCTCCCGGTCCTGGTTGTCCACCAGCAGCCCGGTGCTCGTGCCCGGCAGCGGCGTGTAGGACGAGTAGCGCCGGCGCAGCAGCCGCAGGTCCAGGTTGAGCTCCTCGATGATGCGCCGCGGCAGCAGGCTGACCAGATACGAATAGCGGGAGATGCGGGCGCCGGTGCCGGGGAAGACTTCCGCGGATACCGCCGCACCGCCGAGCCGGTCTTCGCGCTCGAGCACCAGCACGCTGTGTCCGGCGCGGGCCAGATAGGCGGCGGCAACCAAGCCGTTGTGGCCGCCGCCGATGACCACGACGTCATACTGTCCGGGCATGTCCGCCAGAATCCTGTCTGCTCTTGGGGTCAGGGTTTGCGGGCCAAAATCTCGCCGTTGGGAATCAGGAACCAGGCATCCGGCGCGTCGGCCCAGGCCAGCCAGCCCTGCGCAATCCGCTCCAGCCCGGCCTTGTCGAGCAGCCCGCGTTCCAGCGACTGTTCCGCGTAGGCCGAGTGCAGGACGCGCTCGGACCACACATCGCCCTGCCAGCGGCGCTGTTCTTCAGTGGCGTACAGCCAATTGGACGACGACGGAATGATCTCGCGGAAGCCTGCTGCCTGCGCCCAGGAAATCAGGTGCCGGCCGGCGTCCGGTTCCGCCCGGTTGCCGCGGGCGATCTGCTGGTAGGTGTCCATCCAGTCGGTGAGTTCGGGCAGCTCCGGGTACCAGCTCATGCCGTGGAAATCAGCGTCCCTCACGGCCACGATGCCGCCGGGCTTGACCACCCGCCGCATTTCGTAGAGTGCAGCCACCGGGTCGGTCAGGTGCTGCAGGACCTGGTGGGCGTGGACCACGTCGAAGGTGTCGTCGTCGAACTCGAGGTCGTAGATGTTGCCGCTGACGAACGTGGCGTTCTCGATGCCGCGCAGCGCGGCGAGTTCGGCCGCCTGGGTCAGCACGTCATCGGACCGGTCCAGGCCGATGACCTGCCCGGGAGCCACCAGCTCGGCCAAATCAACGGTGATGCTGCCCGGGCCGCAGCCCACGTCCAGCAACATCATGCCGGGCTTGAGTTCGGGCAGAAGATAGGCTGCGCAGTCCTCTGCGGTGCGGACCGCATGGGCGTTGACCACGCTTTTGTGGTGGCCGTGGGAGTAGACCTCGTCCTTCATAGTGGGAGACTACTCTGCGCCCCTGCCGGCACGTAGCTGCCGTGCCGGAATGTTGCGCTATTTGTCGACTCCGGCGGACCCGCCGGTCTCCGGTTCGTCGCTGCCTTGGGGCGCCTCGCCGGCCGGATTCCCGTTGACGCCTAGGTCCTCCTCGCGGCCGGCGACCTCCAGGCAGGCAGCCGACGTGGCGGTGATGATGCCGGCTAGGAAGTCGGCGAGCCGCTGGCGGTCCTCCGCCGGGTAGCTGTCCAGTACCTGGCCGATGTGCCGGGCCAGCGGGGCGAACATCGCGCCGCCGGTGGCACGGGCCTTGTCCGTCAGCTCCAGGTACACCTTGCGGCGGTCGGTGTCGCTGCGCGTGCGGTTGACGTGCCCGGAGCGGTCCAGCCGGTCGACCAGCGCAGTGGTCGCCGGAGAGCTGAGGTGGAGTTCGGTCCGTAGCAGGCCGGGAGTCACGGTGCGGCCGGCCGCGGCGGCCCGGACCATTGCCGCGAGGGCGTTGAGGTCGGTGCGGTGCAGGGCATCCCGTTCGCTGACCGCCTCGATGTAGCGTTCGCTTTCGACGACGAACTCCTGCAACAGCAGCATCAGCCGGTCTGTGCGCGGTTCCACTTGGCCCTCCTCTTCATCGACCCCCTCCACAGAATAGTTCACTCAGCGGTTATCTCTAGCGTGGAACTACTCTATAGTGGAGCTTGTTTTCGCTGCCTAGATTCCGAAGGACCGATTGCCATGGCCCGCTGGTTCAGAATGCTCCTTCCCGCGTTGGCGGTGGTGGCCTGGCTGGCCGCCGCCAGCCTCGGCGGGCCAACGTTTGGCAAGCTCTCCGACGTCTCCACCAACGACCAGGCCGGATTCCTGCCCGCCAGCGCCGAGTCCACCGCCGCCGGCGAATGGCAGCAACGCTTCCGTGATTCCGACGCCGTGCCGGCCATCGCCGTCGTCGAATTCGCTGAGCCGATCCAGCCGCAGCAACTGGCAGACTACGCGCCGCTGGCCGAACGGCTGGCGAAAGCGGCCAGCCTGGACAGCGGCGCTGCCAATCAGGTGGTGGGGCCCATCCCGTCCGAAGACTTCGAAGCGGTGCAGTTCATCGTGCCGGTGCCGGAGAACCTGGATGCCGGCGAGGTGGTCACCGAACTGCGCGCGGTGCTGGCGGCCGGGCTCCCGGACTCCGCCACCGGCTACGTGACGGGCCCGGCCGGGTTCATCGCCGGCCTCGTCGAGGCCTTCGGCGGCATTGACGGGTTGCTGCTGGGTGTGGCGCTGGGTGCCGTCTTCGTGATCCTGTTGCTGGTCTACCGCGCGCTCCTGCTGCCGTTCCTGGTGCTGCTGACCTCCGTCTTCGCGCTCTGCGCGGCCATTTTGGTGGTGTACTGGTTTGCGCTGCAAGGCTGGATCCAGCTCAGCGGCCAGAGCCAAGGCATCCTGTCCATCCTGGTGATCGGCGCCGCCACCGACTACGCCTTGCTGCTGACCGCCCGATACCGCGAGGCGTTGGGGGAGCAGGAGTCGAAGTGGGCGGCAATGAAGGCCGCCTACCGCGGTGCGGTCGAGCCGATTGCCGCTTCCGGTGCCACCGTCATCCTGGCGCTGCTGTGCCTCCTGTTCTCCGACCTGAACTCCAACCGCAGCCTGGGCCCGATCGCAGCCATCGGCATTGTGTTCGCGGTGCTGGCGGCGCTGACGTTCCTGCCCGCGGTCCTGCTGTTGACCGGGCGCAGCGCCTTTTGGCCGCTCGTGCCCCGCCCTGGGCATCGCGCGCACACCGCCCAGCCCGAAAACCCGGTGGCCGGAACCGAGGGCCTGCGCGGATTGTGGCTTCGGGTGGCCAATCTGGTGGCCACCAGGCCCCGGGCCACCTGGATGGTGTCGGTGCTGCTGTTGGCTGCCGGGGCGTTGGGCGTGCTGCAGCTGCAGGCGCACGGAGTTCCGCAGTCGGAGCTGGTCCTGGTGAAGACGGATTCGGCGGACGGACAGGACGCTTTGGTCCGGCATTTCGACGCCGGTGCGGGCAGCCCGGCCGTCGTCGTCGCCGACAGCAGCAAGCGGGACGACGTGCTGGACGTAATCCGGGGCAAGGAGCGGGTTGCCTCGGCCGAGCTCTTCACCCGTGACGACCAGGTGGTGGAGCTCGACGGCCGGGTGATGATCAATGCCACACTGCAAGATGTGCCCGACTCCGACGCGGCCGAGGCCACTGTTGCCGACCTGCGCACCGCTCTGGACGCAGTCGATCCGCAGGCCCTGGTTGGCGGCGTCACTGCAGTCGCGCTGGATACGAGTGTCACGGCGCAGGCCGACCTGTTGAAGATCGCGCCGAGGGTGCTCGGCGTCATCCTGGTCATCCTGATCTTGCTGCTGCGCTCCATCCTGGCGCCGGTGCTGCTGATCCTGTCCGTGGCGCTGTCTTACCTGACCGCGCTGGGCGTCTCCGCACTGGTCTTCAACCAGGTCTTCGGATTTCCGGGGGCGGATGCCTCGGTTCCGTTGTACGGCTTCGTCTTTCTGGTGGCACTGGGGATCGACTACAACATATTCCTGATGACCCGCGTGCGGGAGGAATCGCTGCGGCTGGGAACCAGGCCCGGCATCCTGCGCGGCCTGGGCGCCACCGGCGGCGTCATCACCTCGGCCGGCGTGGTGCTGGCTGCCACCTTTGCCGCGCTCGGCGTGATCCCGATTCTGTTCCTGGGCCAGCTCGCGTTCATCGTGGCGTTCGGCGTCCTGCTGGATACGGTACTGGTGCGCTCGCTGCTGATCCCGGCGCTGTCGTACGACATTGGGCCTGCCATCTGGTGGCCGTCCAAGCTCGCCCGGAAAGAGTCGCGGCAGCGCCACCTGGTCGGAGCAGGCAGCGGGCACTCCGCGGGCTGAGGCCGGGCGGCGCGGTGCGCTGGCGCGCGGCGTGGGCGAGGGGTACCACCCGCGGCCCCGCCGTCGTCGTCTCCCGGCCGGCGCCAAAGTTGAGCGAGGTGCGCTCAACTTGGTTGACAAAACCGAGGTCCTGAGTAAACTTGAGCGCAGAAGGCTCAATAGCCGCCGTTCCCGGCGGCGGCCGTCGGATCACCCGACGACCCGGGCCGCCACAGTGAACAAGGCCGCCGCTGCGGCCGCAAAGGAAGGACACGCGTATGTCTCGTGCAGTAGGTATCGACCTCGGAACCACCAACTCCGTTGTCTCTGTTCTGGAAGGTGGCGAACCCACCGTCATCGCCAACGCCGAGGGTGGCCGCACCACTCCGTCCGTTGTCGCTTTTTCCAAGTCCGGCGAGGTGCTGGTCGGCGAGATCGCCAAGCGCCAGGCCGTGAACAACATCGAGCGCACCATTTCCTCGGTCAAGCGCCACATGGGCACCGACTGGAAGGTCGAGATCGACGGCAAGAACTACACTGCCCAGGAAATCTCCGCGCGTGTGCTGCAGAAGCTCAAGCACGACGCTGAGTCCTATTTGGGTGAGAAGGTCACCGACGCGGTGATCACCGTGCCGGCGTACTTCAACGACGCCGAGCGCCAGTCCACCAAAGAAGCCGGCGAAATTGCCGGCCTGAACGTCCTGCGCATCGTGAACGAGCCGACCGCTGCCGCGCTGGCCTATGGTCTGGACAAGGGTAAGGAAGACGAACTCATCCTGGTCTTCGACCTCGGCGGCGGCACCTTCGACGTGTCCCTGCTGGAAGTCGGCAAGGACGAGGACGACTTCTCCACCATCCAGGTCCGCGCCACCTCGGGCGACAACCGCCTCGGCGGCGACGACTGGGACCAGCGCGTGGTGGACTTCCTGCTGCAGCAGGCCAAGGCCAAGGGCGCCGACCTGTCCAAGGACAAGATCGCCCTGCAGCGCCTGAAGGAAGCAGCCGAGCAGGCCAAAAAGGAACTCTCCTCTGCCTCCTCCACCAACATCTCGCTGCAGTACCTCTCGGTCACCCCGGAGGGCCCGGTCCACCTGGACGAGCACCTCAGCCGCGCGAAGTTCCAGGACCTGACCAAGGACCTGCTGGACCGGACCAAGAAGCCGTTCCACGACGTCATCAAGGAAGCCGGCATCAAGGTTTCCGACATCGACCACATCGTCCTGGTGGGTGGCTCCACCCGCATGCCGGCAGTGGTTGACCTGGTCAAGGAGATGGCCGGCGGCAAGGAGCCGAACAAGGGCGTGAACCCGGACGAGGTCGTGGCCGTGGGCGCAGCCCTGCAGGCAGGCGTCCTGAAGGGCGAGCGCAAGGACGTGCTGCTGATCGACGTGACCCCGCTGTCGCTGGGCATCGAGACCAAGGGCGGCATCATGACGCACCTGATCGAGCGCAACACGGCCATCCCGACCAAGCGGTCCGAGACCTTCACGACAGCTGACGACAATCAGCCGTCCGTGGCCATCCAGGTCTTCCAGGGCGAGCGCGAGTTCACCCGCGACAACAAGCCGCTGGGCACCTTCGAGCTGACGGGCATCGCCCCGGCTCCGCGCGGAGTGCCCCAGGTGGAGGTCACCTTCGACATCGACGCCAACGGCATTGTGCACGTCTCCGCCAAGGACAAGGGCACCGGCGCCGAGCAGTCGATGACCATCACCGGCGGCACCGCGCTGTCCAAGGAAGACATTGACCGCATGGTCCGTGAAGCCGAAGAGCACGCTGCCGAGGACAAGAAGCGCCGCGAGGCCGCCGACATCCGCAACTCGGCCGAGCAGCTGGCCTACTCCGTTGACAAGCTGCTCGCCGACAACGACGACAAGCTGCCGGAAGAGGTCAAGACCGAGGTCAAGGCCGACGTCGACGCTTTGAAGTCTGCCTTGGAAAAGCAGGACAACGACGACGAGGTCAAGGCCGCGTTCGAGAAGCTCCAGACGTCCCAGTCCAAGCTGGGCGAGGCCATCTACTCGCAGGCCCAGGCTTCCGGCGCAGCCGGTGCCGACGGCGCTCCCGCCGGTGAGGGTACCTCCGGGGCCGGCGCGGACGAGGACATCGTGGACGCCGAAGTGGTCGACGAAGAAGACGAGAAGAAGTAACCATGGCGGAAAACGGTAACGAAGAAGAACACCAGTCAGAGCCGGTGAACTTCCGCGACAACCGCAAGATCGATCCGGAGACCGGAAAGGTCCGCGGAGCTGCTGCCGGTACCGGCAACGGCAATGCGGACCAGGCCGCGGGAAAGACTCCCGCAGCCGGTCAGGGTGCGGACGCGGACGCGCTGGCCCAGGCGGAGGAGATCCTCAACGGGGCCGAGGTCCCGGCGGGGGAGTCTGTTGCCCAAGGCACCACGTCGCAGGAAGCCGAGGAGCTCAAGAACGATCTGCTCCGGCTGCAAGCCGAGTACGTGAACTACCGCAAGCGGGTGGAACGCGACCGTGCGGTGGCCGGCGAGATGGCTGTCATCGGCGTGCTGAACTCGTTGCTTCCAGTCCTGGATGACATCGACGCCGCGCGCCAGCACGGCGACTTGGCCGACGGTCCGTTCGCGGCCATTGCCACCAAGCTGGACAACGTACTGAAGACCTACGGCCTGGCCCGTATCGAGGAGACCGGCGTGGAGTTCGACCCGAACATCCACGAGGCCTTGATGCAGCAGCCCGACGCAGAGGTGGAAGTCGACTCGGTCAGCCAGATCCTGCGCCTGGGCTACAGATCGGGTGACCGCGTGCTGCGCGCAGCCCAGGTAGTGGTGGCAGTACCGGCTGAATGACGCCCCCGGGTGCCATGACGCTTGAAAACAGATGACGGGTTGGTTTCCGGTCCGCCGGAGGCCAACCCGTCATCGTCCGGGCCGGAAGGCCCATAGACTTTGTGAAACTGAAAGGAGGCGCCTGCATGGCTAGCCAGGACTGGGTCGAGAAGGACTTCTACAAGATCCTCGGTGTCTCCAAAGATGCGTCTGACGCCGACATCAAGAAGGCGTACCGCAAACTCGCTCGGACGCACCATCCGGACACCAATTCGGGCGACGCTGCCTCGGAGAAGAAGTTCAAGGACGTCTCCGAGGCTTACTCCGTTCTGTCCGACCCGCAGGAGCGCGAGCAATACGACGCTATCCGGGCGATGGGCAGCGGCGCCCGCTTCAGTGCCGGCGGGCCGGGCGCGGGCGGGCCGGGTGCCGGCGGCTTCGAGGACATTTTCGGCAACCTGTTCGGCCAGGGGGCCCGCACCCGTACCAGCTCCGCCGGCAACGTGCCGCCGGAGTTCGCGGACCTGTTCGGCGGCTTCGGCGGCTACCAACAGCAGCCCCCGCGCAAGGGCGCAGACCGCACCGCGAGCACCAGCATTTCCTTTGCCGGTTCCATCAACGGCACCACCATCGGATTGCGCGAGCCCAGCGGCGAAGTCATCGATGTGCGGATCCCCGCCGGCATTAAGGACGGGCAGAAGGTCCGCGTCCGCGGCAAAGGCCAGCCGGGTCCGGCCGGCGCCGGCGACCTGATGGTGACCGTCAACGTCAAGCCGCACCCCTTTTTCCAGCGCGACGGCGACAACATCCGGATCCACGTCCCGGTGACCTTCCCGGAGGCCGCGTTGGGGGCGCAGATCGAAGTGCCGACGCTTGCCGGTGACTTCGTCAAGGTCAAGGTGCCGGCCGGCACGCCGTCCGGTCGGACGCTGCGCGTGAAGGGGCGCGGGGTCAAGACGTCGAAGGCCACCGGGGACTTGCTGGTAACCATCGATGTGGTGGTCCCGCAAAACCTTGGCAAGGAAGCAGAAGACGCGGTCAACGCCTTTGCGGCGGCGACAGCAGGATCGGACCCGCGCGGAAACCTTGCCGCCAAGGCACGGTTGTAGCGGGTCGGATTTTCAGCAGACCGGAAGGACCGGGCGGTAAACGCGCGCAGCGCAGGAGGGAGAGCACCGTGGGTATAGATGTGAATGCGCCGATTTTCGTGATTTCTGTGGCCGCCGAACTGGCTGACATGCACCCGCAGACCCTGCGGCAGTACGACCGCCTCGGCCTGGTCTCACCGTCGCGTCAGCGGGGCAGGCAGCGCCGCTATTCCCAGCAGGATGTGAATACGCTGCGCGAGGTCCAGCGGCTGTCCCAGGAAGGTGTCTCGCTGGAAGGGATTAAGCGGATTCTGCAGTTGCAGAATGAGGTTGCTGCTCTGCGGGCCCAGGTCCGGGATTTGTCCGAGGAACTGATGTCCAAGCAGCGCCGCGCGGACTCCAGCCGCGTGTTCGCCGCCGGGTTGGCCGGAGACGTGGTCAGTCTGGTCCGCGGCCAGCGGCCGCGTCCGCGCAGCCAGGCCCTGGTGGTTTGGCGCCCGCAGCGCTGATCCGTTCGCGGGCCGCCGCCCGCCGTGCCAGTTCCATGGCGCCGGCAATCCGAGCGGCCAGCGCTCCGCCCACCCCGGGACGGCCAGCAACTCCTCGACCGACGCCGGCCGCAGCCCGGCCAGACCTCCCAGTTTCTTCAGAACCGCCTGCGCTAGTTCGATGCTGCTGGCCGTGCGGGATCCGGAGCCGATCACCAGTGCCATCACTTCGGCGTCGCGCAGCCGGCGCAGTCCGAAACGGGCAAGGCGCTCGCGAGGCCGGTTTTCTTCGGGCATCTCGGCAATGCTGGTATGGCTGTTCATGGCTTCACGGTAAGACCGCAACACGCCGGCCCGGAGGCCCGGGCCGGCCGGTTGTGGACAGCGGCTGCTTGAACCCGCTGGTGTAGGCAAGCTCCCCTGGCAGGGCATACCCCAGCGCCGAACCGGGCAGTGCTTGCGGACGGGCGGCGACGGAATAAACCCGCAGCTGCCGTGCCCCTGTTTGGGCAGCTGCGGGCGGATGGTGGCGGGTATTACTTGATCATGTCCCCGTTGGGGGCGACCACGTACCAGACCTCGTTCACGTCCTGCCCGGTGGTGTCGCCTGGGGATTTGTCCTTGGCCCAGTAGTAGATGGGCATGCCGTTGAGGGTGACTTGGTGCATCCCGTCGGGAGTCTCGATGAGCCCCACCTTGGCGGTAACCCCGTCCAATTTCGGCTTTGTTTCAGCCAGTACCGGCGGCCAGGCCGCCAGGCACTCGCCAGTGCAGGCGCTCTTGCCCGAGTTGGGAACATCTTTGGTGAAGTAGTAGACGGTCATTCCCTTGCCGTCCACCACGATCTTGCCAAGATTGGTCTCCGCGGTGGCCAGCGTGCTGGCGGCGCCGGCCGTTTCGCCGCCGGTCTGCCCAGACATCTGCGGAGAAGGCGATTCGCTGGCCATGCCGGATTCGCTCGCCGGCGGCGCCTGCGTCGCTGCGGGCTCCTCGGTACCTGAATTGCCGCCACAACCGGCCAGGACCAGCATGCCAGCGGCCAGCAGGGCGGCCCGGGCTGTCTGTGTGAATTTCATGTGGGTTCCTTTGCCGTCTGCCGGGCGCTGCCCGGAGTGCGGTGCCGCGGGGTGCGACCCGCTATTGGAAAAGACGCCGCACGAGCCCACAATGGTTCAACGCCGGACGGACGGCATTTGTCGGCACCATGCTTCTCGGAACGGATGAACCGAAAGGCCGCCGTCGTCGTCGTACTGGGTAGAAGAACCGGCCCGGAGCCGCCGGCTTCTGACGGTGCGGTTTCCCGCTCAGGGAGGAGGCAGCCATGGCCCTTGATGACGAGGCCGTGGCCCGCCTGTACCGCGAGCACGCCACAGCGCTGCGGCGGTTCGTGCGCGCAGCCACCTCCAACGCCGACCAAGTGGAGGACGTTGTCCAGGAAACCATCCTGCGGGTGTGGAAACGCGGCCCGGAAACGGAGAACATGCGCGGCTACCTGTACCAGACTGCCCGGCACGTCATCATCGACGGCTACCGGCACCGCAGCCGGCGGCCGGAAGAGGCCGAACTGGGTGAAGACGAGCTGGCCGGCGACGAAGACCCGTTTGATCGGCTACTGCTGCGTGTGGTGATGGAGGAAGCTCTGGCGCGAATCAGCACGGACCACCGCAATATTATTGTGGCTCTGCACTACCAGCGGCTCACGGCTCCTGAAGCCGCGCAATCGCTGGGCATTCCGCTGGGCACAGTAAAGTCGCGGGCGTTTTATGCGGCCAAGGCTTTGCGGTCGGTACTGGATGAGATGGGGGTGGGTCAGCCGTGAATACCAGAGAGGAACAGCACCAACTGCTCGGCCTCTACATCCTGGGCGGGCTGGATCGTCATGAACGGGCGTCGTTCGAAGAGCATCTGGCCGATTGCCCGGAGTGCCGCCGGGAAGCCGCCGGACTGGAATCGCTGCCGGACCTGCTGGACGCACTGCCGCGCAGTGCGGCGCTGGACCTGGAGTCCCCGCCGCCGCATGAAGTCGAGCAGCGCACCCGCGAACTGGTGGATGAATTGGCCCAGCGGCGCAGGAAAGAACGACGACGATGGACCGGGCTGGTGGCGGCCGTGGCGGGGGTGTGCCTGGTGGCCGGGGCATCGGTCGGGCCGCTGCTGGCCCAGCAGCAGCAACCGCCGTCGGATACCTACACCCTGACTGCCGACGGCGGCCTGCAGGTTGACGTTGCGCTGGTGCCCAAGACCTGGGGGACGGAGATGGAAGTGGCTGGGCAGAAGCTGCCGGAGAGCGGCATCCTCACCCTGTGGGTGACCGGCAAGTCCGGCTACACCTATCAGGTGGCATCCTGGCAGGCCACTCCGGCCGGCCGGGCCACCCTCACCGCGGCCTGCGCCATGGACACCGACCAAATCGCCTTGGTGGAACTGCGCAACGAGTCGGATGCCACGCTGGCGGCGGTGACCACCAACTGAGCCCGGGCGGGCAGGAGCGGATCGGTTCCGGCGGGGATCAGTTCCGGCGGTAGGCGAGGTCGAAGATCATCCGACCCGCGTCGTGTGCCTTCTGCTCGAAGCTGGTCATGGTCCGGCCATCGAAGCGGGGTGCCCAGCCGCCAACCTCGTCCATGCCCTCACCGGTGCTGGCGTTGCCGGTGCTGACCGGGACCTTGCCCTCGCGGACCGGCGCGCCGCCCACTACCCCTTCGACGCCGCTCTCCCACACCTGGGTCAACGGGCTGTCGGGGCCGCTGCGCTCGCCGGCGTGCAGATTGCTGAAGTCCGGCGAGGCGTCGGCAACCCGGCGCATCTGGATGGCGTAGTCGGACCAGTCCGTGGCCAACCGCCAGATCCCGCCCGGCTGCAGTACGCGGGCGGCGAGCTGGACGAAGCTCTCCTGTACCAGCCGGCGCTTGTGGTGGCGGGTTTTATGCCACGGGTCGGGAAAGAACACCCAGAGCTCGGAAAGCGAGGACTCGGGCAGCATCGTGGCCAGGGCTTCCGGGGCGTTAACCTGCGCGACGCGGACGTTGGCCAGGTTGCGCTGGCCGATCCGCAGCAGGGTCTGCGCCAGTCCGGGACGGTACACCTCCAAGGCAAGGAAGTTCCGTTCCGGGTCCTGTTCTGCGGCATGGCAAACGGCTTCGCCCAGGCCGGAGCCGATCTCCACCACCAACGGGGCCTCGCGCCCGAAGGCGGCCGCCGCATCGAAAACGTAGTCCGGGTCCACGGTGGTGTCGCCGCCGTGCCGGGGGAGGTCGACGGCGAACTTCGGTGCGTAGTCTTCCCAGGCCTGCTGGCGCCGGCCCTGCAGCCGCGAGCCGCGGCGCACAAAGCTGACCGGCTGGGCGAGGTGGACGGGCGGCGTGAGGCGGGCACCGTCGTCGTACGCGGAAGAATCAGGGGTGGGGGAGTTGCTGGTCATCCCTACCAGCGTATCGCCAGTGCGGGTGCGGCCCGGCCGTGCTGTTAGACTGGGGCTACTCGAAAACGTCATTGCCGCGTTTTCCTGCGTCGATGAACGCTTTCATTTGCACCGCCGCTTATCCGTCTGACGACGTGACCCGGCTGATCCGGGGCGGTTGGCACTGTCTGATTTTTCTTCGGCGACCCTGGGCTAACCTGCCGCGGGGACACTGACCGGAAGACATTTGCACTTACTATGACTACTTTTGCTGCCCTTGGCGTGCCCAAGCCCCTCGCTTCGAAGCTCGCCGCCGACGGTATTGAAGCCCCCTTCCCCATCCAGACCGAGACGCTGCCCGATACGCTGGCCGGCCGCGACGTGCTGGGCCGCGGCCGCACCGGTTCCGGCAAGACACTGGCCTTCGCGCTGCCGCTGGTGGCTCGGTTGGCCGAGCGCGAAGCCGCCCATTTCCGCAAGCCGGGCCGCCCGCTGGGCCTGGTGCTGGCGCCCACCCGCGAGCTCGCGACGCAGCTTAACAACACCATCGAACCGCTGGCCGCGGTGCTGGGCCTGAACACCACCGTGATCTACGGTGGCGTTTCCCAACAGCGCCAAGAAAAGGCGCTGCGCGCTGGCGTGGACATCGTGATTGCCTGCCCGGGCCGGCTTGAAGACCTGATGAAGCAGAAAATCATCACGCTGGAATCGGTGGAAATCACCGTGCTGGATGAGGCCGACCACATGGCCGACCTGGGCTTCCTGCCCGTGGTGAAGAAGCTGCTGGACACCACGCCGGCCGGCGGCCAGCGCCTGCTGTTCTCGGCCACGCTGGACAACGGCGTGGACAAGCTGGTGCAGCGCTACCTGTCCAGCCCGCTGACGCACTCGGTGGACGACCCGCAGGCGGCGGTCACCACGATGGAACACCACGTATTCGTGACGCGCGACGCTACGGAAAAGAAGCAGGTGCTCAACAAGCTGGCATCCGGCACCGGCCGCCGCGTGCTGTTCACCCGCACCAAGCACCACGCCCGCAAGCTGGCCAAGGCCCTCACCGCTGCCGGCATCCCGGCGGTGGACCTGCACGGCAACCTCTCGCAGAACGCCCGCGACCGCAACCTGGCCGAGTTCTCCTCCGGCGACGTACGCGTGCTGGTCGCTACCGACGTGGCGGCCCGCGGCGTGCACGTGGACGATGTGGAACTGGTGATCCACGTTGACCCGCCCACCGAGCACAAGGCGTACCTGCACCGTTCGGGCCGGACCGCCCGCGCCGGTTCCGATGGCACCGTGGTGACCCTGGCCCTGCCGGCAGAGCGCCTGGAGGTCGGAAAACTGATGAAGGCCGCCGGAGTGGACGTGGCCTTCGAGAACGTCACGGCCTCCTCTGAGCTGCTGGCGAACCTGGTGGGCGAAGTCGCCGCACCGGTGGATCCGCAGCTGCGGGCCCAGCAGCAGGCATTGAAGCAGCCGCAGCGCGGCGGCGGTACTTCTACCGGCGCCAACGCCCAGCGCAAGCGTGCCCTGCGCACCGGTGGCGGCCGCAGCAACGGTGGCTCGCGCACCGGCGGAGCACCCCGCACCGGTGAAGCGCCCCGCACCGGCGAAAGGCGCCAGCAGGCCGGTGCCGCCCGCGGCGGTCGGTCCGAGGCCGGTCAGCGCCAGCCGTCACGCGGCGAAAACCGCGGCCGTTCGCAGGACGTTGCAGCCCCCAGCCACGGCAGCCACCGGAGTGCCTCCGCGAGTTCGGCTTCCGCCGGGCGGCAGGGCCAGACCGCCGGGGGCAGTCGCACCGGCTCGGGCGGGTCACGCTCCGGCGGTGCGGGCCGTTCGGGCGGCGCGCCGCGCACGGCCGGCGGTTCGCCGCGCGCTGCTGGCACCCGGCCGATCTACCGCTCGGAAACCCCGGCCGCCGAGCGTCCGGCCCGGCGTGGACCACGCCGCGCAACGGCGCCGTCGTCGCAGGAGAAGCGCCGGACCAGCTAGCCGGACCCCCTGGCCGGCCGCGTCGGCTAGCCGGACCGTCTAGCCAAGCCTGGCCCGACTTCGGAGCCCCACCACACTGACAAAGGCCGCGGGGCCGACCTTCCATCTGGCAGGGCGGCCCTGCGGCCTTTGTTCCGCCGTGGGGCAGTTGCGACCGGCGGCCAGATGCATCGCCGTCGTCGAGATGCATCGCCGTCGACCAGGTCCGGGGTTGCAGAGGGTGTCCTCGCGGAGGACCGCTGAACTGGTGCCGAACGCAGGGGCCGTGGAGGATGATGTCGACGCCGGGCCCTGACCTGGCGCTGGCTGGGTGCCTCCACCATGGGGTCCACACCCGCAGGCGTCGGGACGAAGGGTGTGCGCCGCCGGAAGTCAGGGCTCAGGGGCCGCTCAGGGGCATCCCGCATAGCGGCCGGCCGCCCCAGCGGTCAGAATGGTGGGATGAAGGCCCTTCTGAACGTTATCTGGCTGCTCTTCGGCGGCATCTGGCTGGCCCTGGGATACTTTCTCGCCGGCATCGTGTGCTGCCTGCTGATCGTGACGATCCCGTTCGGCATCGCGTCATTTC
Organism: Arthrobacter sp. B0316-1-20; assembly: GCF_059091865.1. Classification (NCBI taxonomy): domain Bacteria; kingdom Bacillati; phylum Actinomycetota; class Actinomycetes; order Micrococcales; family Micrococcaceae; genus Arthrobacter; species Arthrobacter sp. B0316-1-20. Next base: position 236,951 of record NZ_JBNHHC010000005.1, read on the forward strand.
GGATTGCGGGCTACGCGTTGTGGCCGTTCGGGCGCATGGTGGTGGACCGAGGCGGACGCACCTACTTCCTATCCACAGTGGGAAACATCATCTGGATCTTCGTTGCGGGTATCTGGATCGCGATCGGGCATGTGTTGACGGCCATCGCGCAGGCCATCACCATCATCGGGATTCCGCTGGCGATTGCGAACCTCAAAATGATTCCGGTGTCGCTCACGCCGCTGGGCAAGGAGATTGTGTCAACCGACCGGACGTTCCGCGGTTTTGTTGCCGGGTATCAGCCGGGCACGGCTACCTGGCGCTGAGCTTTGCGGCTGGCCTAGCGGGCTGGAGGCAGGGCGGGGAGTACGCGTCGCTGACCAAGGGAGTGTGCGTCGCCTGCACGGCTAGGTGCGCTACTCGATCGTCATCCGGCGGCTGTCGCTGAGCCCCGGGCCGCGGCGGGCCGATGCGGGCACCACAAACCGCCGTCCTGTCACGACGGTGGGCACTATCCGGACGAGATTGTTCTTCTCACCGGACTGCCACGGGAACAGCGGCAGCAGGGCCGATTCCAGAACGTCGTCGATGCTGGTCAACCGCTGGGCGCTGCCTCGCGCCACCGCGCTCCATGCAACGCTGGTGTCCGGATTGAACCCGTCGACCTCCAGCACCACCTCGTTCGCCAGGGCAGCGTCGAGCTTGGTCCCCGGGGCGGAACGGAATACTAAGCTTCCGTGGTCGACGACGTAATTGACCGGAAAGATCTCCGGGTGCGACTCGACGATGACGCCGAGCCGGCCAAAGTCGGCGCTGCGGAACAATTTCCAGCAATCGTCCGCCGGCAACTGGGTGGTTGCTGACGGCATTTCGTTCGCGGTGGTCATGGCATCAGTGTATTGGTCCGCGGCGGGCCGGGACAGGGGCGGGACTCCGCCGAATACGCGCGGGTTTGCCGCCGCATAACCGGCTCGGAAATTCACGGCCAATGTGGTGCAATGCTCCCCATTATGTGTTGGAATTACCACACGAGCCGCACGCGGCTGAAGGGGACGGCCGGGCGCATCGATCGGTCAGTGGGGGAGACAGCGCCTGTGCCCATGAGGAGGAGGCTCTGCCATGTCCGAACTGACTTCGGATCTATCCGGCGAGTGGCGGTTCGATCCGGCGCATACCCGGATCGGTTTCTCCACCCGCCACGCTATGGTGACCAAAGTCCGGGGAGCGTTCAACGACATCGAGGGCGTCATCCACGCAGACGTGGACAATCCTGCCAATTCCTCAGTCCGACTCACCATCAAGGTTGCCAGCATCGATACGCGCAGCCCGCAGCGCGACCAGCATCTGCGGACCAACGATTTTTTCGATGCGCCGAACTACCCGGAGATCACGTTCGTCAGCACCCGGATCGATCAGGTGGAGGCCGGAAACTTCATTGTGAACGGCGACCTCACCATCCGCGGCGTCACCAAACAGGTGGCGGTGCCGATCGACTTTATCGGCGTGGAACGGGACCCGGGCGGCCAGCTGCGTGCAGGCTTCGAAGGCTCCCGGCGCATTGACCGCCAGGAGTTCGGCGTCAAGTGGAACACTGCGCTGGACTCGGGCGGCATGCTGGTCTCGGACCGCGTGATGCTGGAATTCGAGGTCTCCGCAGTCAAGGTGGAGTCCACCGCCCGGCAGTAAGGCACTTGTGACGCACCTCGCCCGGCTGGAGGCGGTCACCGTCGCCCGGGCCACCTGCGCAGGTGAGCGCGCCTGTTCAGTCTTCGGCCTGATAAACCGAGACCAGTGCTGCAAAGCCGCGCCCGCTGACCTCGGCCGGAACTGCCGAGCCGGCCACGGTGTCGTAGGTGTCCAGCGGGTGGCTGGTGCCGACCGCCGTCGCCTGCGCCTGACCTTGCAGCAGCATCAGGAACTGTCCATCGGCAACGGCCAGAGTCTGTTTCTTGGAGAGCTCGACGATCAACAGTCCCGCGCCCCAGGTCCCGCGCCGGGCCATGACATTCAGCGCGCGGCACGGTCCGGTGGGCAGGCTGCATTCGGCGCTGCTGCCGCCGTCGAACCGGAACGGCCGGAAACGTTCCATCTGGTGCTGGGCGCCGTCCACAGTAAGGAAGGCGACGTCGCCGTCCACCACGGTGAAGATCCGGTCCATGCCGGGGAATTCGGAGAAACTGCCGTCCGAACCGATGTCCGCCAGGCTCAGCCGCCATGCCGGGAGCCCGTCAGCGCCCACGGCGCCAGCCGCCACTTCCCGGGTCACCCCGCCGCCGTTCCGCCACCGCTGTTCCTTCAGCGACGCTGCAGGAATGATTTCCATGGGACTCCTTGTCCGGATGCTAAAGCTGCCGGTCCCAGTTCAGCACATATGCATCTTGGTAGCCGTCCGGGCCGCTGATGGCAGCCGCCGCGTTGCGTTCGAAGCCCAGCGACGTGACAATGCGGATGGACGCGGTGTTGTTCGGATGGATCAGCGCCAGGATGGGCGGCAACTCCAGGAATTCATTGACATGGACGACGACGGCGCCCACCGCCTCGCGCCCGTACCCTCGGTGCCACACGGCAGCGTCGAAGCGGAAATAGAGGTTCAGCACCGGCCGGCCGGACAGGGACACGTGCTTGACCCCGGCAAAGCCGATGGGGTCTTCGCGGCCGGGCAGGCGGACGGCGAAGTAACCCACGCCGTGGTTCTCCCACTGGGCTTCCCAGCGCTGGAAGAGCCCGTCGGCTTCCTCGTTCCATTGCAGCGCGTCCGAAGGATTGAAACGCGTGGTGCGCCGGTCGGAGAGGATGCGGAACATGGCGTCGATATCTCCCGGGGTCGGCTGGTTCAGCAGCAGCCGGGCGGTTTCCAGCATCGTTTCCATTGGCCGCCCACCTCGGTTCCGAATGTTCGAGCACGTCCCGCCTATAGCCTAGGCGCCCGGAGCCCTTCCGGGCAGGCCGTGGGAGCGACAGGATAGTAGGTGTCAACGGATCCCGCAGCCTGTGGATAACTTTACTTCGAAAGTTGAGTTGACTAGACTCAAGTTAGCTATTTTGACCAGTACCGCTGCGGCTGGCCAGATCCGTTACGGAGGATGAGGAGATAAGCGTTGGACGCTAAATTCACCACCAAGAGCCAAGAAGCGCTGTCGGCTGCTGCCATGAATGCGTCGACGGCGGGCAATCCGCAGATCGAGCCAGCCCACCTGCTCAAAGCCCTGATGGACCAGCGCGACGGCGTGGCCGTCGCCGTGCTGAAGTCCGCCGGCGCGGATCCGGATTCGGTGAGCGTGCAGGCGAGTACCTCGATCAAGGCGCTGCCGTCGTCGTCGGGGTCATCCGTGGCGCAGGCCCAGTATTCCCGGGGGCTGCTGCAAGCGGTCCAGGCGGCCCAGCAGGAGGCGGAGCAGCTGGGGGATTCCTATGTCTCCACCGAACACCTGCTGCTCGGGCTCTCGGCGGACAGCGGCGCCGTCGGGAAGATCCTGCGGGATGCCGGAGCCTCCCACGAGGCGCTGCTCGCTGCGCTGCCGGGCGTCCGCGGCGACCGGAAGGTCAACAGCGCGGACCCGGAAAATACGTTCCAGGCGCTGGAAAAATTTGGCACCGACCTGACCGCCATAGCGCGTTCCGGCAAGCTGGATCCGGTGATCGGCCGGGACGCGGAAATCCGCCGCGTGGTCCAGGTGCTCTCGCGCAGGACCAAGAACAATCCGGTGCTGATCGGCGAGCCCGGCGTCGGCAAGACCGCCGTCGTCGAAGGGCTGGCGCAGCGGATGGTCGCCGGCGACGTGCCCGAATCGCTGCGCGGCAAGACGCTGATGGCGCTGGACCTCGCGGCCATGGTGGCCGGCGCCAAGTACCGCGGCGAGTTCGAGGAGCGGCTGAAGGCCGTGCTGGAGGAAATCAAGAACTCCGACGGACAGATTGTCACCTTCATCGACGAGATCCACACCGTCGTCGGCGCGGGGGCTTCCGAGGGATCGATGGACGCGGGCAACATGCTCAAGCCGATGCTGGCCCGCGGTGAGCTGAGGCTGATCGGCGCCACCACGCTGGACGAATACCGCGAGAACATTGAGAAGGACCCGGCGCTGGAGCGCCGCTTCCAGCAGGTCTACGTGGGCGAGCCGAGCGTGGAGGACACTATCGGCATCCTTCGCGGGCTCAAGGAACGCTACGAGGCCCACCACAAGGTCTCGATTGGCGACTCGGCCCTAGTGGCAGCGGCGACGCTGTCCAACCGCTACATCTCCGGCCGGCAGCTGCCGGACAAGGCGATCGACCTGGTGGACGAGGCCGCCTCCCGGCTGCGGATGGAAATCGACTCGGCGCCGGAGGAGATTGACCAGTTGCGCCGCGCCGTCGACCGCCTCACCATGGAAGAGCTGGCGCTGGCCAATGAAACGGACGCGGCCTCGCGGGAGCGGCTGGAAGCACTGCGCGCCGACATGGCGGACAAGAAGGAACAGTTGGCCGGCCTCAACGCCCGCTGGGAAGCGGAAAAGGCCGGGCTGAACCGGGTGGGCGACCTCAAGGCCAAGTTGGACGAGCTGCGCTCGCAGGCGGACAAGTCGCAACGCGAGGGCGACCTCGCGGAGGCTTCCCGGATCCTGTACGGCGAGATCCCGACGTTGGAAAAGGACCTGGCCACCGCGCAGGCGGCCGAAGAGCAGGGCGGCGCCGGCCGCGACCAGATGGTTTCCGAAGAGGTGACCGCCGACGACATCGCCGAGGTGATCTCCGCCTGGACCGGCATTCCGGCCGGCCGCATGCTGCAAGGTGAAAGCCAGAAGCTGCTGCACATGGAGGAGTTCATCGGCTCCCGGCTGATCGGCCAGAGGACGGCGGTTGCCTCGGTGTCCGACGCCGTCCGGCGGGCCCGGGCCGGGATCAGCGACCCGGACCGGCCCACCGGCTCCTTCCTTTTCCTGGGCCCCACCGGCGTCGGCAAGACGGAACTGGCCAAGGCGCTGGCGGACTTCCTGTTCGACGACGAACGCGCGATGGTCCGGATCGATATGAGCGAGTATTCGGAGAAGCACTCCGTGTCCCGCCTGGTCGGTGCCCCGCCCGGCTACGTGGGCTACGAAGAAGGCGGCCAGCTCACCGAGGCCGTGCGCCGGCGGCCGTACTCGGTGGTGCTGTTGGACGAGGTGGAGAAGGCCCATCCCGAGGTCTTCGACATCCTGCTGCAGGTGCTCGACGACGGACGCCTCACCGACGGGCAGGGCCGCACGGTGGACTTCCGCAACGTGATCCTGGTGCTGACCTCCAACCTGGGTTCGCAGTTCCTAGTGGACCAGTCCATGGATCAGGAGAAGAAGCGCGAAGCCGTCCTGAACGTGGTGCACGCAAGCTTCAAGCCCGAGTTCCTCAACCGGCTGGACGACGTGATCATCTTCGACCCGCTGAGCATCGACGAGCTGTCCCGGATTGTTGACCTGCAGGTGGCCTCGCTCGCCGCCCGGCTGGCCGACCGGCGGCTGGTCCTGGAGGTCACGGACGCGGCCCGGGAGTGGCTGGCCCTGGCCGGCTTCGACCCGGCCTTCGGCGCCCGGCCGCTGCGCCGCTTGGTGCAACGGGAAATCGGCGACAAACTGGCCCGCGGCCTGCTGGCCGGCGAGATCAGCGACGGCGACACGGTGCTGGTGGATGCGCCGCAGATCGACGCCGAGAACGGGGCCGGCGGCCTCACCGTGCAGGCCAAGGTGGGCGCCTTCCGAAACGGCTAGCGCGGGCCGCTCCTGGAACAGAAAAGTCCGGCGACCGTCGCATCAGCGGCGGTCGCCGGACCTTTGTGGCAACAGGCTGACTAATCGACCAGGGTGCCGGTGATTTGCTCGCCTTCGGCTGCGATCTTGAAGCAATCGATCCTGCGGTCGCCCTGCGCCCAGGTTCCCTTCGACGGCATCCCGTAGGAGTCCTTGAGCTCGGGCTGGTCGGCTGCGGCGTCATTGAGGACGACGGCGGTGCAGACTTCCTGCGCCTTGATGTTCAGTGCGTCGGCACCCGGGAACTCTTCGTCGTCGCCGTAGGAGAACGTTCCGACCAGCTGGGCCTTGTGCGGGGTGTCGCAGGTGACCACGGTGGCGTCGCGCATCACGGCCTCGAACTTGGTGAAGCACTGGCCCTGCTGGAAGTCGAACGGGGAGACATCCTCGGCGACCACGCCGTCTGCATGTGCCGTCTCCGCCTGGCTCTGCGACGACGAGGGGCCGGCCGCCCCGCCGGCCGGCGAGCTGCTGGTCAGGCTGGATACGATGATGGCGATAATCACGACGGCTACAACGACCACTGCGCCGATGATGATCAGTGGCTTCCAGTCGATGTTCCGGCCCGATGCGGCAGGGTCGTCGCCAGCGGCAGGAACATCGCCGGCTGCGGCATCCGCACTGTTGCCGGGTGCGCCGCCGTCGGGGGTGGAATACCATTTCTTCTCCGGCGCGGAACCGTCGGCGCTCGCCGGCGCGGAGTCCCAATGCGACGGCGGGACCGCGGGTGATGTCGGGGGGACCGCGGGGGCCGAGGGCCGGACCGCCGGGGCCGACGGCGTGGCCTCCGGTGGCTGCGCCGCCGGGAGGGCCTCAGCGCTAGCCACGTCGTCCTGAAGGCCCGGTGACGCCCCGGCCGGCGCCGTGCCGCTGGCGTTGGGGCGACCGCCGTCGTCCCTGCCTCCGAATAACCGCTCGGCAGCTTCGACTTCTTCCTCCACCGCCTGCGCTTCGGCGGCAGCTTCCGCCAAATCCGCCTCGGCCGCAATCTCGTCGCTGATGTGCGCTTCGCCTAGGTGCGGTTCAGTCAGCTCGACTTCGTCGGCCGTGACGTGGAGCTCGGGATCAGGCACTTCGAGGTTCTCCGGGCCCTGCTGCGGAGACCTCCCGCGGTCGTCAGGCCGCTTGTCCTGTTCGCTCATGGGGAAACTTGCCTTCCGTGCGTGTTGTCCTCCGGGAGAAAAGGAGAACGGGTCAGGACGACTTTAGCCAACAATCCCCTTGCGTGGCACGATTTTGCCGTTTCCAGACGAGGAGGGAGTCGCTTCGCGGCGACTGGCGGCCCTGCCACGAGCAGCGTGGAAAACCATGTACCCTAGAGGTACGACAGAATTGATCAATTATTCCGGAGCCTCGTGCGCCTTACCGTGCGACCACCTCCGGATCGACGTACAAAGGGGGTCACGCCATGGGGCGCGGCCGTCAGAAGGCAAAAGCAACCAGGCAGGCCCGGGACATGAAGTATTACAGCCCGGCCACTGACCTCACTGCTCTCCAGCGCGAACTCGGTGCTGCGAAACGCCATACCTCCGACGCATTCTCCGATAATCCGCATGAGCCGGATTATTCGGTCTATGAGGACAAGTACGCGGATCAGTACGACGACGACGAGGATGAAGGCAGCCGCAACGTCGGTTAGCCAGCCTTGGGCGCTGTCCCGGTCGAAACCCTTCCGGCGGGACTTCCCGCCTGGTTCCACACGGCGAGGACCCGCCGGTGCTGTGAATCCCCGTCGGGACGCATGTCTACCAGCGCTGCCTGCGCCACCCGCACAACTGCACCAGGCTGAAGGCGTCCTTCTGCCTGGTGGCTGATGTGCGGGCGGAAGTTCTGGCGGGCGTGGTGCGGACTGAACAGATGGACATCCGTACCGAGTTCGTCGAGCAGGCGGTCATGCAGCTGCTGCAGTTGCGGATGTGGTTCCACCAGCGAGACCGGCACTGAATGGTTTCTGCCGAAGAAGTCGTCCGCTCCGGTGCGTACGTCAAACCCCAGCCGGCCGGAGAGTGCGCGGCCAATCCGCTCGGCGACGCCCTCGGCAGGCTCCCTGCTGTCGAAGCGCGCCAACGTGATGTGCAGCGGCCAGTCGCTCCTCCGGAACATGTGCCCGGCCCGCACCGGCCTGATGAACACCACCACCACGTACGCACCCATACGCCCAGTGTGCACCCGGCGTAGACGGTGGACATCGGCCAAAGCAAAACCGCCCCTGCACCGGTGAGCGGTGCAGGGGCGGTCCAGCGCCAGGAACGGCTCAGGCGTATGAATTGACCAGATGGACGGCGCCGCCGTCGACGCCCTTGGCGCCTTGGACAAAGTCGACACCGCCCAGCGAAGCGTCGACCGGGGCAACCTGCCCCATGACCCAAGCGGGCACGCCGCGCTCGTTCAGCCGCTGCAGGGCGGCGTCGGCTCCGGCGGCGTCCACGATGGCGACCATGCCGACGCCGAGGTTAAGCGTCCGCTCCAGATCGGCCTGCGGCACGTTGCCTAGTTCGGCGATGAGCTTGAAGATGGCAGGCAGTTCCCAGGTGGAGCGGTCCACCGTGGCCATCAGTCCTTGCGGCAGCACGCGAGCGAGGTTGGCAGCCAGACCGCCGCCGGTGACGTGGCTGAAGCCGTGGACGCCGGCCGCTTCAAAGCGGGCCAGGTCCAGGCAATCCGCCGCGTAGACGCGGGTAGGCTCCAGTAGTTCTTCGCCCAGCGTCCGACCGAGCTCGGTCACCTGCCGGTCCAGCGCCCAGCCGGCGTGGTTGATCACGCGCCGAACCAGCGAGTACCCGTTGGAGTGGATGCCCGAGGACGCCATGCCGATCACGACGTCGCCGTCCTTGACCCGCTCCGGTCCGAGCAGGGCGTCGGCCTCCACCAGCCCGGTGGCAGCACCGGCAACATCGTATTCGTGCTCGCCCAGCAGGCCGGGATGTTCGGCTGTTTCGCCGCCCACCAGCGCGGTGCCGGCCACCTCGCAAGCGGCCGCGATGCCGCGCACAATATCCGCAATGCGCTCGGGAACCACCTTGCCGCAGGCGATGTAGTCGGTCATGAACAGCGGCTCGGCGCCCACCACTACAATGTCGTCGACGACCATGCCGACCAGATCAAAACCGATGGTGTCGTGGATATCCATGGCCTGCGCGATCGCCACCTTGGTGCCCACCCCGTCGGTGGAGGTGGCGAGCAGCGGCTTGCGGTACTTCAGCAGGGCCGAGACATCGTACAGTCCGGCGAAACCGCCGACCCCGCCGATCACGTTGGAGTTGTGAGTGGCCCTGATGGCACCCTTCATCAGCTCAACCGCCCGGTCGCCGGCTTCGACGTCGACGCCGGCGCTGGCATAGGTGATCTGGCCCTGTTCGGGGGAGGTCATACTCGCTCTTTCTTGTCTTCGGCGGTCAGGAGGTTCTCCAGGTCCGAGTCCGGCCCTGGGTCGCAGGAGCCATGCTCCGGTTCGTCGCTGCTGCGCTCAAGCAAATTTTTGCCCAGGCGGTCCGCGGGCGGCAGTTCGATCGGATACTCGCCGGTGAAGCAGGCGGTGCACAGCTGCTCCCGCGGCTGCTGTGTGGCATCAATCATGCCCTCTTCGGAGATGTAGCCCAGGCTGTCGGCCCCGAGGGAGGCCCTGACATCTTCAACGCCGATTCCATTGGCGATCAGCTCGGCCCGGCTGGCGAAGTCAATGCCGTAGAAGCAAGGCCACTTGATGGGCGGTGACGAGATCCGCACGTGCACCTCGGCCGCCCCGGCTTCACGGAGCATCCGAACCAGGGCCCGCTGGGTGTTGCCGCGGACGATCGAATCGTCGATGACCACCAGCCGCTTGCCCTGCACGACGGACTTCAGCGGGTTCAGCTTCAGCCGGATGCCCAGCTGGCGGATGGTCTGGCTGGGCTGGATGAAGGTCCGGCCCACGTAGGCATTCTTGACCAGCCCCTGGCCGTAGGGGATGCCGGATGCTTCGGCGTAGCCGATGGCTGCCGGTGTTCCGGACTCCGGCGTGGGGATCACCAGGTCGGCTTCGACCGGATGTTCCTTCGCCAGCTTGCGGCCCATCTCCACGCGGGCGGCGTGGATGCTGCGGCCGTTGATGGCGGTGTCCGGCCGGGCCAGGTAGACGTACTCGAAGACGCAGCCGGCGGGCTTTTTCTCGGCGAAACGCTGGGAGCGCAGTCCGTTCTCGTCGATCGCAATGAATTCGCCCGGCTCAACTTCGCGGACGAAGGAAGCGCCGACGATGTCCAGCGCAGCAGTCTCTGAGGCCACCACCCAGCCGCGGTCCAGCCGGCCGAGTACCAGCGGGCGAACTCCCGCTGTGTCGCGGGCGGCATACAGGGTGCCTTCATCCATGAAGGTGAAGCAGAACGCGCCGCGCAGCTTGGGCAGCAGTTCCATCGTGCGTTCTTCGAGCGACTGGCCTTCCTGGCCGGCCATCAGCGCGGTTACCAGTGCGGTGTCAGTGGTATTGCCCTGGGCCATTTCGCCGCGCTCGGGCTTGCCGAATTTCTCCAGCACCTTCTCGTACAGCTCTGCGGAGTTGGTCAGGTTGCCGTTGTGGGCCAGCGCCACGGTGCCGGTGGCGGTAGCGCCCAAGGTGGGCTGTGCATTGGCCCAGGTGGAGCCGCCGGTCGTGGAGTAGCGGCAATGGCCGACGGCGATGTGCCCGGTCAGCGTGTTAAGCGTGGTTTCGTCAAAGACCTGGGACACCAGACCCATGTCCTTATAGACGTTGATGCGCTTGCCGTCGCTGGTTGCAATACCGGCGGACTCTTGTCCGCGGTGCTGCAAAGCGTACAGGCCGTAGTAGGTCATTTTTGCTACTTCTTCCCCGGGGGCCCAGACGCCGAAAACGCCGCAGGCATCCTGGGGTCCCTTTTCGCCGGGAAGAAGATCATGGGAGAGTTTTCCGTCACCGCGTGCCACCCGCTCATTCTCTCATGTGCCCGGCGGGCAGCATCACCGAGGTGATGGGAATTACGGCCGTCGGCCGGCAGGTTACGTCCGGCGTTCGCCTTCCGAATCGCCGTCCTGTTCACCGGCGGCAGCTGCGTTCCCGTCCCGTACCGTGGGCTGGCCGGGGACTTCCTCGCGGTGGGCGGGGGTGGCAGGCTCGTCCTGGCCCGGTGTACCTGGCCGGCCGGCGTCCAGCACGGGGCCTGCGGAGACTTCTTGTCCCGGCTCGGCGATGGCCTGCGCGGGCTTGGCACGCTTGACGCTGACCCGGTCAATGACCAGGAACAGCAGCGATCCGATCAGTACGCCGGCCAGCGCGAACAGCACGGCCAAAAAGGCGAAAATGGTGCCGCGGGTGAAGTCGGGGTTCTCCGGACCGGTGTAGGCGGAAATGGCGGCAGCAATGACGCCCAACAGTGCCCAGAGGAGGACGAAGGACACGAATTTGGGCGCCCGGCGGACGGTGACGTCCCGGCGTTCCGGATCAGCCTGCCGGTTGTCGCGGGCCGGTTCTTGCTCAGAAGTCATGCGTTCCAGCCTACCGGGCGAAGAGCGGCAGCCTATCCGCCAGTTCGGCCCGCAGGCCGGAGGCAGCCACCTTGCCCTCGGCGACGGCGCTGTCCCAGCCCAGCGCGCCCGTCACCAGGGCCAGCCAGGTAGCGGGGTCGGTTTCCACCACGTTCGGCGGAGTGCCGCGGGTATGCCGCGGACCTTCGATGCACTGCGCGACGCCGAACGGCGGCACCCGCACTTCCACGCTGTTGCCGGGAGCGCGCTCGGACAGTTCCTCCAACGCGTACCGCACCGCCGTGGCAGTGGTCTTCCGGTCGATGGCGCCCGCCCGCCACGCAGCCAAGGCGGCATTGCCCTCGGCAGCCGCGATCCGGCGTCGTACTCCCATAGCTGGTCCTCAGGCTCAGTCCAGCAGGGCGACCATGGGCGGTGCCAGCCGGAGCCGGCCAACAGGCTGGCCGCCGCCGAGCACCGGTTTGACTACTTCTTCCAGCACCGGACCGACCTTGTCCACGTCGATGGCGTCGCAGGCGGCCAGCAGGGTCAGCGCGACCAGCGAGCCGGCGCGGGAACTGCCGTCCAGGATCTTCACCGCCACCGACACCCCTGACGGGGTACCCATCACCATCACGCCTTCGGCGCCGGACTTGGCGATGATCTCCAGTTCCTCCATCACCACGGTGTTCTCCTGACCGCGGCCGTGGACGGCCCACGGGTAGTCCAGCATGGCGGTGGCGATGGTGGCCGCGCGGGCATCGGCGTTCTTGTCCGCAGGCGCTTTGGCGAGCTTGCCGACGGCCCGGGCGAGACCGGTCAGGGACAGCGCCGGAGCCGGGGCGCCGCACCCGTCGACTGCGATGTGCTCGATTTTCTCTTCGGCGTATTCCTCGAGGACTTCCATCACGCGGCGCTGCAGCGGGTGGTTCGGCTCCAGGTAGCTGCGGGTGTTCCAGCCGTTCTCTACGCAGGCCCACAAGAAGGCGGCGTGCTTGCCGGAACAGTTGAAAGCCAACCGCTGCTGGCTCCGTTCGGTGCGCACCAGCCAGCCGCGTGCCTGTTCGTCCTGCGGCCACGCCGGCGGGCAACGCAGATCTGCGTCGGTCAGGCCAGCGGCCTTGAGCATGCCCTCCACCACGTCCATGTGCTCCAGCGATCCCACATGGCTGGCACAGGCCAAGGCCACCTGGGCGCCGCGAAGCGGGACGCCGGACTGCATTGCGGCCAGGGCCTGGAAGGGCTTGAGCGTGGAGCGCGGGAAAACCGGGGCGGTGATGTCGCCGAGTTCGGTCACCACCGTGCCGTCCGCGGCCATCACGACCGCGGAGCCCAAGTGGCGGGACTCGATGAAACCGTTGCGTTCAACGACGGCCAGTTCCACGGCGTCCGCGGCTTTGAATGTCTCGGGCATGGACTTAGTTTAGGTCCGGCGCAACAACTTCGAGGCTCCGCCCCGCGCCAAGTAGGGTAGTTCTTTGTGAAGGTACTGGTGATCGGCCCCGGCGGCCGCGAACACGCAATAATCCGTTCCCTGTTGGCCGATCCGTTTGTGACCGAGGTCCATGCCGCCCCGGGCAACGCCGGCATCGCGCAGATCGTGCCCACACACGCGGTGGACGCCAGCGACCCGGCAGCCGTTACCGAACTGGCGCAACGGCTGGAATCCGACCTGGTGGTGGTGGGCCCGGAGGCGCCGCTGGCGGCCGGCGTGGCGGATCCGTTGCGCGCGGCCGGGATCCCGGTGTTCGGTCCCAGCAAGGAAGCCGCCCGGCTGGAGGGCTCCAAAGCCTTTGCCAAGCAGGTCATGGCCGCGGCGAACGTGCCTACCGCCATGGCTCATGTGGCCACCAACGCCGAGGAAGCAGCCGAGGCACTGGATGCTTTCGGCGCGCCGTACGTGGTCAAGGACGACGGCTTGGCTGCCGGCAAGGGCGTGGTGGTGACCGGGGACCGCGATGCCGCACTGGCCCACGCCCAGACATGCTTCGACGCCGGCGGCTCCGTGGTGATCGAGGAATTCCTGGACGGGCCGGAAGTCTCGCTGTTTGTCATTTCCGACGGCGAACGCGCCATCCCGCTGGTGCCCGCACAGGACTTCAAACGGATCTTCGACGGCGACGAAGGCCCGAACACTGGCGGCATGGGCGCCTACACCCCGCTGCCCTGGCTGCCGGCCGGATTCGTCGAAGAAGTCATGGACCGCGTGGCGCTGCCAACCATCCGGGAGATGGCCAACCGCGGCACACCGTTCGTCGGCGTGCTGTTCTGCGGTCTGGCCATCACCCGGCGCGGAGTGCGTGTCATCGAGTTCAACGCCCGCTTTGGCGATCCGGAAACCCAGGCCGTGCTGGCCCGGCTGCGGACGCCGCTGGGCGGACTGCTGCTGGCCGCAGCCAAGGGGGAACTGGATGACGCCGAACAGCTGGTGTGGTCCAAACAGTCCGCGGTGGCAGTGGTGCTGGCCTCGGGAAACTACCCCGGAACGCCGCGCACCGGCGACAGGATCCGCGGGCTGAAGAAGGCCAACGCCCTGGAGGACGTGCACGTGATCCACGCCGGCACGTCGCTGGACGAGAACGGCAAGGTGACGAGCGCCGGTGGGCGGGTGCTCGCCGTCGTCGCCTTGGGTGAAGACTTGGTGGAAGCCCGCGAACGGGCCTACGAAGGCATCGGCACCATCAGCCTCGAGGGCTCGCAGTTCCGGAGCGACATCGCCCTGTTGGCGGCGCAAGGCGCCATTACGGTGCCGGCATCGGCCACTGCCCTGCCCCCGGCCGAAGTACAGAGAGACTGAGGAACGCCATGGCATTCGCCCCCGAAGTGCTGGAACTGCCCGGCTGGAAGCATGTCTACTCCGGCAAGGTCCGCGACCTCTACGTGCCGGCCGTGGCCCAGCAGGTGGAGACCTCCAGTGAGGACATTGCCGCCGAGGGCCTGCTGGACCAGCGCAACGACACCGTGCTGGTGGTGGCCAGCGACCGGATCAGCGCCTTCGACCACGTGCTCTCCAGCGAGATTCCGGACAAGGGCCGGGTCCTGACGCAGTTGAGCCTCTGGTGGTTCGAACAGCTCTCCGCAGGAGACAGCCCGGTAGCCCACCACGTGGTGTCCACGGAAGTGCCCGAAGCCGTGGCCGGCCGGGCAATGGTCTGCAAGAAGCTGGACATGTTCCCGGTGGAATGCATTGCCCGCGGCTACCTGACCGGCTCCGGGCTGGAGGAGTACCGGCAAACCCAGACGGTGTGTGAGCTTCCGCTGCCCGCGGGCCTGATGGACGGCTCCCGGCTGGAGCCCGCCATCTTCACTCCCTCGGCCAAGGCCGAGGTAGGCGAGCACGACGAGAACATCACCTACGACGCCGTGGTCCAGACCGTGGGGGCGGAGACCGCCGGCCGGCTGCGCGAACTGACCCTGCAGATCTACACCCGCGCCGAGGAGATTGCCCGCGAACGCGGAATCATCCTGGCGGACACCAAGGTGGAGTTCGGGATTGATCCGACGACGGGGGACATCACCTTGGGCGACGAGGTGCTGACCCCTGACTCTTCACGGTTCTGGGACGCGGAAACGTACGAACCGGGCAAGGCGCAGCCGTCCTTCGATAAGCAGTTCGTGCGCGACTGGCTGACCTCGCCGGCTTCCGGCTGGGACAAAAACTCGGACACGCCACCGCCGGCACTGCCGGAGGAAATCGTGCAGAAAACCCGGGCCCGCTACGTGGAAGCGTACGAGCGGCTTACCGGCCGGAAGTTCGCCTAACCGGCAGGAAAGTCCGCCCGGTCTGTACGACCGCTTCCACACGGCCGGCGCCATCCGGCAGGCGGCCGGCCGCTCGTTCGGCCACCGTGAGGCGGGCGGCAGCTTCGGCGACTGCCGTCGGATAGGCGCTGGCCCCGCCGTCGTCATCCGGTCCCAAGGAGCGCAGCGCATCGGCGCGTTTCATGGCACGGAGCATGGCCGCGGTCTCCGGCCGCGCGACGTCCGACATGTCCGGATAATCAATGGCCAGCGCCGGATCCAATTCGTACGCCAGCCAGCGGGCGCGCGTCGCGTCGTGACGGGCGGCCGCTTCATGCCAATCGCGCGTGTCCTGATAGCGGACGGCTGCGGCAGCCCGGCGGGTAATCCGCCAGACAGCGGGGGCGGCGCAAGCAGCAGCGAGCAGCAGCCACAGCGGAACGGCCGGCGGGAAAAGTGCAGCGGCTGCAAGCACCACGGTCAGCGCGCAACACAGCCCGGAAAAGCAATACCAGAACGCCGTATCCGCGTCGGGGGAGCGGCGCAGGCCGCGTTCGACCGCATACGAGGTCAGGAAAACCACAGCCGCCAGCACCACGGTGGCTATGGCCAGCTGCGCGAACTGTGCGAGGAACATCTGCACCCCTGAGGCCGGAGTTACCTCTATTGCAGTACGGACGCCGTCGTCAGTCAATGGTGCGGGGTTGCCTCAGGCTGCGGGCGGGTCATCCGTGCCGCGGGCGTGGCCCTTTCGAGCCGCGGGCGTAACCCCTCGGTGCCGCGGGCGTCGCCCGTCCGGCCCGCCGGTGCGGGCGAGAGTGAGCCTTCGCTCCCAGGTCTCGGACTAACGCCCCATGTCTTGCGGGGCCGGCAGCGCCCTGACCTGCGGTTTCTTTCAACGCGCTGCCTCAAACATGGGAGCGGACGGGCTCAGGGCCTCGGCCGACGGGCTCAGGGCGGCTGACAGGCTCACGGCAGCGGCTGGCGGCCGGCGGGACGGCGCAGCGCCGCACCCAGGAGCGGGCGGGCGGGTCCCCCCGCCGTGTGGATCAGCTGTGCACGTGGATCAGTGGTCGACGCGACCGACGACGTCGTCCAACTGCCGGTACACCAACGCCTGCGGCATCGCGCTGATCAGCGACCGCTGGAGTTTCTGCTTCCAGGGCTTCTGCTCCCGGGCCATCGCCGCCATTTTGCGCGAGCCCTTCACCACCTTGGCGGTGCGCGGCGCCCGCGCCTGTTCGTAGCTGCGCAGGGCGGTGGTGATGTTCCAATCGGCCGCCAGCGCATCCGCCAGCGCGACAGCGTCCTCGAGGGCCTGGCCTGCACCCTGGCCGAGGAACGGCAACATGGGGTGCGCGGCGTCACCCACCAGCGTGGCATGGTTGCCGGACCAGGCAAGGGTCGGCTTCCGGTCGAAGAGCTCGTGGGCCATGATGTCCTGGCTCTTGGTGGCAAGGATGACCGCCCGCACGGCCGGGTGCCACGTCTCGAAGCGCTGCAGGGCAAGCGTGCGCCACAGGACGTCCCCGTCCTGCGCCAACGCCGTATTCGGCATCGTGGCATACCAGTAGATCAGCCCGCGGGGCAGCGGGATCATGCCGAAGACCTCTCCGTTGCCCCACGACTCACCCCACGGGAGCCATTCGGGATCAAGGTCGCCGATCGGGCAGACGGCGCGCATCGCGGTGATGCCCGAGGAGCGAGGAGCGCCGTCGCCCACCAGATCATGGCGGACCAGCGAGCGCAGGCCGTCCGCGCCGATCACCAGATCCGCGTGCATCCGGCCGCCGTTGTTCAGCATGACGGTCCCGCCGTGCGGATCGCGGCGGAACTTCACTGCCTGCAGACCCAAGTGCACGGTGTTGACATACAGCGAGTCGTTCAGCAGCGTGGTGAGGTCCGAGCGGTGGATGGCCCGCAGCGGGTGGCCGTACCGGTGGCGCATGTCATCGCTGCTGAAACTGGCGAGCACGTTGCCGAACTGGTCGTGCGAGCTGCCGCCGACCGGGAGCGAGGCGTCCTGGAAGCCTCCAAGCAAGCCGAGGCGCTCCAAGGCGCGCGTCCCGTTGGCCCAGATGGTTATTCCGGTGCCCAACGGCTGTAGCGTTCCGGAGCGTTCAACCACATGGACTTTCCAGCCGGTTCGCTGCAAGGCCCGCGCAGTGGCGAGCCCGGCGATTCCGGCCCCTACGATGAGCGCCGAGCGCTGCTGAGAAGCCATGGGTCCATACTTCCCGCTTTGGGTGCGGGTTCACAACTTTCCGGCGGTACAAAACTGGTTGGGGAGCGGAAAAGCAAGAACTCCCGCCGCTCCGAAGAGCAGCGGGAGTTCCTGTCACTGGTCGGGGTGACAGGATTTGAACCTGCGACCTCGTCGTCCCGAACGACGCGCGCTACCAAGCTGCGCCACACCCCGATACCGGTGCCCCGCCGTCGTCATGATGACCGCGAAAGCAACTGTTCAAGGATAGCGGAGACAGGTCCGAAACGAGAAATCGGCGTCCGGCTGCCTGCCCGGATCAGATCAGCGAATCCTTCCAGGCGGCGTGCAGTTGCGCGAAGCGGCCGCTGCCGGCGATCAGCTCCGCCGGGGACCCGTCCTCCACCACCTGGCCGTCATGGATCACCAACACGCGGTCGGCAATCTCCACGGTGGACAGCCGGTGCGCGATGATCAGCGCGGTGCGGTTGCCGAGCAAGGTCTGCAGGCCTTTTTGGACCTGGCGTTCGCTCGGGACGTCCAGCGAAGCGGTGGCTTCATCCAGGATCAGCACGGCGGGGTCCGCCAGGAAGGCGCGGGCGAAAGAGACCAGCTGGCGCTGGCCGGCGGAGACGCGGCCGCCGCGCTTGTTCACGTCGGTGTCGTAGCCCTCCGGCAGGGACAGAATGAATTCGTGCGCGCCGACGGCCCGGGCGGCATCTTCGATCTGCTCACGGCTGGCCTCCGGGTTGCCTAGGGCGATGTTCTCCGCGACGCTGCCGCTGAACAGGAACGCCTCCTGCGTCACCATGACGACGGCGCGGCGCAGGTCCTCGTTGGACAGCTGCCGCAGCTCAACCCCGTCCAAGGTGAGCGAGCCCGAGGTCAGGTCGTAGAAGCGCGCGATCAGTTTGGCGACCGTGGACTTGCCGGCTCCGGTCTGCCCGACGACGGCGATGGTCTGGCCGGCGGGAATGTCCAGATTCAGGTTCGGCAGCACCACCCGCCCGTCCCCGTAACCGAAGACCGCGTCGCGGAACTGGATGGCGCCGCGGGCATTCTTGAGCGGAACGGGGCTTGCCGGTGGAACCACGGTGGGTTCTTCTTCCAGCAACCCGGAGACCTTCTCCAGCGCCGAAGACGCAGACTGGAAGGAACTGTAGAACATGGCGATCTGTTCGGTGGGGCGGAAGACCTGTTTGGTGGCCAGCAGCACCGCCACCAGGGTGCCGATGGCAAGGTCGCCGTCCAGCACGCGGAAGCCGCCGGCCAGCAGCACCGCAGCCACGGTCAGGTTGCCGATGCCGTTCAACGCCGGCTGGAGCACGCCGAAATACTTGATGTTCCGAAGGGTTGCACGGCGGTAGTCGCCGGCGAGCTCGTCGAACCGTGCAGCGTTGTCCCGCTCGCGGCGGAAGGCTTTGACCGCCCGGATGCCGGTCATGGTTTCCACGAAGTGCACGATCAGCCGAGCGGACACCACCCGGCTCGCGCGGTTGGCCAGCTCCGAACCCTTCTGGTACCACCGGGTGACGAAACCGATGGGAATGGCGGCGACCAGAATGATCAAGCCGCTCTTCCAGTCCAATGCCACGATGCTGATGGCGGTGAAAACCATGAACATCACTCCGGAGGTCAGCTGGGTGACGCCATTGTCCAGCAGCTCCCGCAGCGCCTCCAGGTCGGAGGTCTGCCGGGAGATGATCCGGCCGGAGGTGTAGGTTTCGTGAAACTCCAGACTCAGCCGCTGGGTGTGCCGGAAAACCCGCATACGCAGGGCCAGCAGCATGGCCTGACTGAGCCGGGCAATAACGTAGGTGTAGGCCGCCAACAGCGAGCCGCCCGCGATCGCGATGGCTGCATAGGCGGCGCCGACCAGCACCAGCGGGCCGGCGTCGCCGCCGGTGAGGGCCGGCAGGGCGCTGTTGATGCCGAAGGCCACCAGCACCGGGCCGGCCGCGCGTGCGGCATTACTGACCACCACCAGCACAACGGACAGCACGAACAACCGGCGGTGCGGCGATACCAGCTCGCCCAGCAGGCGCAGCGAACGCCGGCGCACCGCCCTACGGTCGGCCTTGTCCAAGTTGATGGTGTCTTCGCCGGTCACTCCGGTCATGGAACTCATCGGGATTCCTCAGCATCCAGGACGTCTTCGACGGAGGGCTCGGCCGTCAGCGAGGCGATCACGTAGCGGTAATGTGCGTTGCTCCGCAGCAGCTCGGAGTGGGTGCCGACGGCGGCGATGCGCCCGTCCTGCAGCAATGCCACGCGGTCCGCCAGCGCTACCGTCGAAGGCCGGTGGGCCACGATCAACGTTGTTGTACCCTGCAGTTCTTGGCGCAGCCGCTGCGTCACCGCTTCTTCGGTCCGAACATCCAGGGCGGAGAGCGGGTCGTCCAGCACCAGCACGGCCGGCCGCGCCGCGATGGCCCGGGCCAGGGCGATCCGCTGGCGCTGCCCGCCGGAGAGGCTCAGGCCTTCCTCGCCGATCTTCGTATCCACGCCCTGCGGCAGATCAAAAGCGAACTGGGCCTGTGCCACCTCCAGCACGCGGGCCAGCAGATCCTCCGGGTTTTCGCCGTCGGGCCGGGCGCCCAGCAGCACATTCTCCCGGACCGAGGTGGAGAACAGTGTGGAGTCTTCGAAGGCCACCGACACCTGGCTGCGCAGTTCGGTGAGGGGGAAGCGGCGGATGTCCGTACCGTCCAGCAGCACGGCGCCGGCGGAAACGTCATACAGCCGGGGGATCAGTTGGAGCAACGTGCTCTTGCCCGAGCCGGTTATGCCCACCAGGGCCATGGTTTCGCCGGCGCGCAGATGTAGGTCCACGCCGTCGAGGACCGGTGCCGTGCCCGGCGCAGCATCTGGATACCGGAAGACGACGTCGGCCAGGCGCAGGTCCCCGCGGACGGAGCTCATGGGCTGGGGCTGCTCAGGATCCGTGATCGTGTTTTCCGTGTCCATCACATCGAAGTGCCGGTCCAAGGCCGTCTTGGCGGTCAGCGTCATGCCCATCAGGGACCCGATGGCTTCCACCGGCCCGGTCACCACGGCGGCGGTGGCAAAGAACGCGACCAACTCGCCCACGGTCATGTGTCCGCCGGCCACTTGGGTGATGCCGATGACCAAGGCAGCGCCCAGCACCAGGTCCGGCAGCGAAACCACGGTGGCCAGGAACTTGGACAGCGTGCGGGCCTTGACCAGTTCGGTCTGGCGCAGTTCTTCGGCCTGCCCGTGAAAGTTGTCCAGCGCGTACTTGCCCCGGCCGAAGGCCTTGAGCACGCGGATGCCGTGCACGGATTCCTCCACGGTGGTGGCCAGGTCTCCGGCCTGGTCCTGGCTGAGCCGGGAGGAGGCACCGAAGGCCGTCCGGAAGCGGAACCCCTGCCAGACAAGCGGCACGGCAGCGACCAAAAAGATCAATCCCAGCAATTGGTTCAGCGCGAACATCAGCACCAAGCCCACGATCACCGTCACAAAGGAGACCACCAGCATCAGCGATCCGAACGCCAGCCAGCGCCGGATCAGGCCTAGGTCGGCCATCGCCCGGGACAGCAACTGGCCCGACCCCCACCGGTCGTGGAAGGCGGCCGGTAAGTGCTGCACATGCTTGTATAGGCGGATGCGCATGCCCATCTCCACGTCCGTGGCCGGCGCGAGCGCGAAAACCCGCCGCAGGTACACCAGGCCCGCTTCGGCCAAACCAAGGATGGCTATGACGACGGCGGGGCCCCACACTTCGGAGGGGCTGCCTCCGGTGTGGATGGTGTCGACCAGCCCGCGGAGCACCTGCGGAATGGCCAACGCCACGAGGCTGGCACCAAGGGCGCTGAAGAACCCCATAATCAGCCGCGGCAGGATGGGCCGTACATAGTCGTTGAGCCTGGCGATGGTGCGCCAGAGGGACAGCTCAGTCATTCGTTGATTCATCGCCGTGGGTTTCGTAACGGGGGCGTGCCTTGTGTACCGCAGCAACCATCCTAGCGAGCGGCAGGAAACGCCGGTCACGTGCAGGCCCGGACGGGCACGTTCCGCGGGCCTCGCTTGCTAGTCTTGGCGAAACCATTCATCCGGGGGGAGCGCATGGACCTGACGGAAGTTGTCAACGGTATCCAAACAATGCTGTGGCAGTCGCTGCTATTCCCGGTGCTGCGGGTCGTCGCGGTCTGGCTCTTGGTGCTGCGGAAGCGCGTCGGCTGGCTGGTCCTGCTGGTGGAACCGGTCCTGTCGATGCTCATGATTGGAATGAGTGGCGGGTTCAGACTGTCTGCGTTCCTGTTGCCGCTCCTGGCCGTCTACGGCTGGTTGCGCTGGCGTCCCCTGCCAGCAGGCGGCGGAGTTTCAGTGCATTCGATCCAACGGCGGGACTGGCTGGCCACTGCCCTCCTGATGGTGCTGGCACTGGGTTTCTTCGGACTTGAGGTTCTGCCCATGTTGCTGGTGCATCTGGTCGGGGCCGCGGCAATCGCCGAAGCTTTCCTGATCACTGTCATCCCACTGCTGCTCTGCCTCGGCCTCGCACGCGGTGTGGCGGAAGCTTGGTGGTGCGGCATTCTCCTGTCCGTACTGGCGTTGACCAATGTGGGAACCGGAATGGGGGCCGACCCCCTGTTCAATCTGGCTGGCCTGCTGTTTACCGTCCTGCTGGGTGTGCTCCACGTTTACGGCCTGGCTACGTGGCGGGCTGCACGCACGGAGGCGGCAGCCTCCGATTAGCGTCCTGCGCCGCGCAAGCAGCAGGTGCATGTTCAGCCTAGCCGCAGCCCGGCTGTCGGGACCTCACCGGCGGATGGAGTAGGCGTCAGCGTCAGCAACACGGCCTCCGGGCGGCAAGCGAACCGGATCGGAGCCAGCCGGGACGTTCCCAGCCCCGCCGAGACGTTCACAGGCACGCTGCGCCCTTGGCGCTCCCAGTAGGTCAACCCGCGGGCGCGCCAGGTCGGTAGATCGCAGTTGGTGATCAAGGCCCCGTAGCCGGGGACGCAGACCTGGCCTCCGTGCGTGTGCCCAGCCAGAATCAGATCCGCGTCGCCGTCCGTGAAGCGGTCCAGCACACGCTGGTAGGGCGCGTGGGCCACGCCGATGCGCAGATGGGCCGCACTGTCTCCCGAGGTGGACCCGACGGGGAAGCCCACATAACGGTCCCGCTGCAAATGCGGATCATCCACGCCGGAGAAGTCCAACCGAACCCGGCCGACCACTAGCGACTGGTTCCGATTGGTCAAATCAACCCAGCCGGCAGTGCCGAAAGCAGCGTGCATCTCACGCCACGGCAGCTCCCGTGAACTGAGGTCCTTCGGCTGTTTCGAGGGTCCGGTGAGGTAGGAGAACGGGTTTTTCAGCACCGGAGCGTAGTAGTCGTTGGAGCCGGGAACGAAAACACCTGGCACCTCCATCAGCGGAGCCAACGCGTCCAACAGTGGTTTCACGGCTTTACGGTGGCTGAGGTTGTCGCCGGTGTTGACCACCAAATCGGGTTCCAACGCGATCAGCCGCGGCAGCCACTTCTGCTTGAGCAACTGCCCGGGGGCCATGTGGATGTCGGACAGGTGCAGGATCTTCAGCGACGCGTGGCCGGCAGGCAGGATGGGCAGCGTTTCTTCGCGCAGTCCGAAGAGGTTCCGCTCAATGAGTGAGCCGTAAGCGAGCGCGGCCCCGCCGGCGGCAGCAGCTCCAAGTGCCAGCTTGCCGGCGGTGCGGAGCCGTGCTCGCAGCGCTTCAGCGTCCACGGTCAGTCATCGTTCCCGTTGCGGTTTCCATTGCCGCCTCCGTTGCCATTGTCAGAGCCTCTGGAGTCGTTGCCGTTGTCGGAATCACCGGAGTCACTGCCGCCGTCGCTGTTGCCGGAATCCGAGCTCTTCTTATCGTCGGTCTCAACCTTCTTGGGCTGCGGCGGATAGAGCATGCTGCCGGGTGCGGCCCCGAAGCCACCGGTCTTGTACAGCCCCGCGACTTTCTCCATGTAATCGGTCCACTGGCCGCCCGCGATGGTCGCGCCGTCAACATAGCTGCGGGTCACGCCGTTGATCGGGATGTTGTTAATCGACTTGTAAGCGTGCGGGTTGCCCACCCATGAAGCAGTGGAGATGCCCTTGGTGTAGCCGACGGTCCAGGTGTACTCGGACTTGTCCGTGGTACCGGTCTTGGCAGCGGCGGGAACGCCGATCGGGTGAATCCCGCCGAGCCGGAGGTTGACCAGATTTTCCAGCGGGACGCTGACGGCGGCGGCCACCTCTTCGGAGATGGCCCGCTCACAGGACTTCTTCGGGACCTTGTATTTGTTGCCCGCGGCGTCCGTCACGGAGGTCAGCGCGATGGGCTTGCAGTAAACACCGCCGTTGGCGAAGGCCGCAAACGAGGCGGCCATCGTCATCGGCGAAACGTTGGTCGTGCCGATGATGAACGACGGATGCTCGATGCTGATCGGCTCTTTATCGGTCGCGGTGCGTACCCCAAGCCGGGTCGCCGCATCCTGGATGTCGCACAGGTCCAACTGCGCTGCCATCGCTGCCGTGGCTGAGTTGATCGACCAGGTTAAACCCTGGCTGGCGGTCATGGTTCGTTCATAGCCGGGCAAGGCGTTCCGGAACGGCCATTCGCTGAACCACGCGTCCGGCGGCAGGCAGCTGGCCTGCCACGGGTACTGCGCCGGGTATGAGGTGCGCCGCGCATCCACCGATGCGTTGAGCGCCTTGCCCGCTTCCAGCCAGGCGACCATGGTGTAGGGCTTCATCGTGGAGCCGGGCTGCCAGCCGTTGCCGCCGCCCATGTCAGCGTTCACGTTGTAGTTGAGCTCCGTGTTGGCCGCCCCGTCTTCCGGGCTGTATTTGGTGTTCTGGGCCATCATCAGGATCTTGCCGGTGCCCGGCTCGACCGAAACCATGGAAGAACCAACGCCGGACTTATCGCCCTTCGGGACTTCCTGCTCGATCTGCTTCTGGCCTTCCTTCTGCAGGCGGGAGTCGAGCGTGGTCTTGATGGTCAGTCCGCCGCGGGCCAGCAGCTTGGCGCGTTCGGTGGAGTCCGCGCCGAAGGCGTCCGACTTCATGATCTCGTGCTGGACGTAGCTGCAGAAGTAATCGGCGAAGTTGGCCGCCACGCAGCCGGAACGGACAGGCTTGAGGTTGAGGTCCAAGTCGCTGGCGACGGCTTCGTCGTATTCCGCCTTGGTGATCTTGCCCGCGCTGAGCATGGCCGCCAGCACGGTGTTGCGCCGCTCAATCGTGGCTTCCGGGTTGTTCACCGGGTTGAAGTAGTTGGGCGACTGCACCATCCCGGCCAACATGGCCGACTGCGGAATGGTCAGCTTTGCGGCGGAAACGCCGAAGAACGTCTTGGCAGCAGCTTCAATCCCGTAAACCTGGCCGCTGAACAAGACAATGTTCAGGTAGCCCTGCAGGATCTCTTCCTTGCTAAATTCTTTTTCGACGGCGATGGCCAGCTTCGCCTCGCGGAGCTTGTCGCCGATGTCCTTGGTGCCGCTGATGGTCAGCTCTTCGGCGCCCTTGCCCGCAGACGCCCCGGCGTCGATCAGCACGTTGTTCACGTACTGCATGGTCAACGTGGACGCTCCCTGCAGGTCGCCGCCCGCCAAGTTCGTCACGGCTGCACGCATGATGCCCTGCGGGTCCACGCCGTTGTGCTCGTAGAAGCGCACGTCCTCGATGGAGATGATGGCGTCCTGCATGTGCTGGGAAACCTTTTCCAGGCTGACGGGGACACGGTTTTCGGCGTAGAACGTAGCGATCAGCTTGCCGTCGGCGGAGAGGATCCGCGATGGCTGGGACAGCGGCTGGGTCTGCAGCTCGTCCGGCAGCTGGTCGAAGTACTCGATCGAGGAGGTTGCTCCGACACCGGCTACGGCAGCGGCCGGGACCAGCAGGCCTGCTGCCAGCACGCCACAGAGCGCACTGATACCCAGGAAGCCAACTATCTTGCCGAGGGTGGTCGCAGTGTCGAAGAAGGGGGATTTGCGAGCGGCCATGGGGTCCACTTTACAAGCAAGCGCTAGGCTTTCAGTCATGACCAAATGGGAATACGCGACAATTCCGCTCATCATCCACGCTACCAAGCAGATTCTTGATCAGTGGGGTGAGGACGGCTGGGAGCTGGTACAGGTGATCCCGGGCCCGAACGGGACCAACCCGGTCGCTTACTTGAAGAGGGAGAAGCAGTAGCCATGAGCGAAACGACCGAAGCCCGGAAGTCCGCCGTCGAAGAGCGGCTCGCCGGACTGGGCCTGTCCGTACCGGAGGTCGCAGCCCCGGTGGCCGCCTACGTACCGGCTGTTGTCACGGGAAACTACGTCTACACCTCCGGGCAGTTGCCATTTGTTAAGGGCGAACTGCAGGCCGTGGGCAAGGTGGGCGACGGCGCCGGCCAGGTCAGCGCCGACGAGGCCAAGAAGCTGGCTGCGACGGCCGCGGTGAATGCGCTGGCAGCGGTCAAGAGCGTCATCGGCAACTTGGACCGGATCACCCGGATCGTCAAAGTCGTCGGTTTCGTTGCCTCCGATCCCGCCTTCACCGGCCAGCCGGGCGTGATCAACGGCGCATCCGAACTGCTGGGACAAGTGCTCGGCGACGCCGGCGCCCATGCCCGCTCCGCCGTCGGCGTGGCAGTGCTGCCGATGGATTCGCCGGTTGAGGTAGAACTGATTGCCGAATTCAGCTAGTCCGCTTCGGGAGGAGCAACGGCTTTTCCCAGTGGCTCCGGACCAGCTGGGAGCGGCCCACAGCTGGTTCGAGCATGGGGAACGCACACCGCGGAAGCCGCGCCTGGCGTCCTCCGTGGTGCTGGTCCGGGATGGCCCGGCCGGAACCGAAACCTACCTCGGCTACCGGTCGGGTTCCTCTCCGTTGGGCACGGTGGCGTTTCCCGGTGGCAGCCTGGATGATGCCGACGGCGAGCCCGTTACCTGGTTCGGGCCGTCGCCGGCCAAATGGGCCGAAACCATGGGGATCAACGACCATCGCGTTGCCCAGGCCCATGTGGTGGCGGCCATCCGCGAACTGTTCGAGGAAACCGGCGTGCTGCTGGCCGGCCCGGACGAGTCCAGCCTGCCGGAATCCACCTCCGGTGCTGACTGGATGCGCACCCGCGAGGCGGTGGCCGGCCAGGAAAAGTCCTTCGCCGAGGCCCTTGCCCGGCGCGGGCTGGGCGTGCGTACTGACCTGCTCAAGCCGCTGTCCAACTGGCTGAGCCCGGACTTCGCCCACCGCCGCTTCGACACCCGCTACTTCGCTGCCGCCCAGCCGGCCAACCAGCCGCCGTCCCTGCTGGAAAGCAAGGGCATGTGGGCGGCCTGGCTACCGGCTCAGGAACTGCTGGCGGGGCGGGAAACCACCGCGTTGGGCGACCTGGTGGGCCAGCCCGACACACGGGGACTCACCTTCAGCGAGGTGACGTCGCCGGCGGTCGAGGTCATCGTGGAGAAGATCGCGTCGGCTCGCGGCTGCATTGCCTACCTCTCACACAAGCGCCCGCAGCGGAGCTACCACCCGGAACTAGTGCTGGTGAATGGGGTTCCGATGCTGCAGGTTGCGGCCAGCGCCGCTGCCGAAGGTGGAGCCGTTCAGCGGGGCCGCTGAGCGCACACCGTCCACCACCGGCCGCCCGGCTGTTTCCCCAGCCGAAGGTTGCCAGTCCCGTTCCAGCCCGGCCGGCCGGCACCATCAAAGCAGCCAGTACGACGGCGGGGGCCCACCTTATGGTGAGCCCCCGCCGTCGTGCTTTTGAAATCAGCGAGAACGCTGGCGCAAGCGCTGGATGTCCAGGATGACCACGGCGCGTGCTTCCAGCCGCAGCCAGCCGCGCTGGACGAACTCGGCCAAAGCCTTGTTCACGGTTTCGCGGGAGGCGCCCACCAGCTGAGCCAACTCTTCCTGGGTCAGCTCATGCGCCACGAGGATGCCATCCGTGGCCGGGCGGCCGAAGCGGTCGGCCAGGTCCAGCAGGGCCTTGGCAACCCGGCCCGGGACGTCGGAGAAGACCAAGTCGGCCAGCGAGTCGTTGGTGCGGCGGAGGCGGCGGGCCAGGGCCTGCAGCAGTTGCGCCGACACCTCGGGACGGGTCTCCAGCAAGCCACGCAGGTTCTCGTTCTTCAACCCGGCCAGGCGGGTTTCAGAAACAGCCGTTGCCGAGGTGCTGCGCGGGCTCGGGTCGAACAGTGCCATTTCGCCGAAAAGCTCGCCCGGGCCGAGGATGGCCACCAGGTTTTCGCGGCCGTCGGATGCAGTGCGGCCCAGCTTGATCTTGCCAGAGACAATGAAATAGAGCTGGTCGCCTTGGTCACCTTCGCGGAACACCGAAGCGCCGCGAGAGAGATCGACCTCGGTCAACTCGTCGGTCAGCGCTGCAAACACGTCGTCGTCAAGGGTTGCAAAAAGAGGTGCGCGGCGAAGGATCTCTACGTCCATGAATTCTCCAATGTAGTACTGTTCGGCGTGATCAGGCTGCTCTCCCGTGGGGGCACTGGCTTCCATTTTGCCGTATGTAAAACGGTTGTGACATCTTCCACAAGGCTTTTCGCTCCCAGAGGACGGGAAAACCGGCGGCATCGCGGGCCGCGCAGCGTCTACCGGAGTGGACAACGGCCGGGCTGCCTGAATAATTCCCGCAGGTTGACGGCTTAGACTATTGCACATCCGACCCGCTACGGAGAATGTGTGATTTTCGGCCTGACCATCTTGGACGTCGTCCTCCTGCTAATCCTCCTGTCCTATCTGGTGTCAGGCCTGCGCAAGGGGTTCGTGGTCACGCTCGGCGGCATTGTTGGCATCATCGCCGGAGGGGTGGCGGCGTTCTTCGCGATCCCACTGGTCAGCCAGTGGGTGCCGGACAGTGCATGGCGGCTCACCGCAACTATTGCCGTGGCGGTGTTGTTGGTGGTGCTGGGACACGCCCTCGGATCGGGGATCGGCGCCAGCATCCGGCGGCGGATGGACTTCCCGCCGCTGCGGCCGGTGGATCGCCTGCTGGGCGGCGCCATGAACCTGGCCGTGACCGCGTTGGTGATCTCCATGCTGGCGTTCAGCCTGGGCACCATGGGAGTGCCGTTTATTTCCCAGCAAATCGCCTCGTCCAAGGTGATCGCGTCCATCGAGCACCTGACCCCGAATCCGGTGAAGGCCTGGGCGGCCCAGGTGCGTTCCGTCGTGGTGGCAGACGGCATCCCACTGGTGCTCGATCCGCAGGCGCCGCAGGAATCGGCGCAGGTTCCCGACGCCAGCACGGACACCCCGGCGCTGAACCAGGCATCGGCATCGGTGCTGCGGATCGCCGGCACGGCCTTTCAATGTGGACAGAACCAGACGGGTTCTGGCTTTGCGGTGGCGCCGGACCGGGTGATGACCAACGCGCACGTCGTGGCCGGCGTCAACGAACCGGTGGTGGAGATCCCAGACGGGCGGGTGTTGCCCGGCCGGGTGGTGTTCTTCGACCCGGTGCGCGACCTGGCCGTCATCGCCGTGGACGGTTTGAACGTCCGGCCGCTGCCCCTGGGCGGCGAACTGTCCGAAGGCGACTTCGCGGCGTTCCAGGGATACCCGTCCGGTGGCCCGTTCCAGAGCAACCCGGCCACCGTCCAAGGCCGTTCGCAGGTTCTGGTGCAGAACATTTACGGCGCCGACCCGTCCTCGCTTCAGGTGTACACCTTGGCCGCGGACGTGAAGCAAGGCAACTCGGGCGGACCGCTGCTGGACGCCGACGGCAACGTTGCCGGTGTGGTGTTCGCAAAGTCCACCCAGAACGTGCCGGTGGGTTATGCGTTGACGCTGGCAGAGGTCCAGCCGGTGGTGGACGCGGCACGTGGCTACCAGGAGACCATCTCCGCCGGCCAGTGCGTGACCCGCTAATGTTGCCGGGCTAGAGGACTCCGGCGAGGTATTCGACCGCCAGCCGGTAACCGGCGATGCCCGCACCCGCGATCACCGCGTCTGCCACACCGGAAATGTAGGAGTGGTGGCGGAACTGCTCGCGCTTGTGGATGTTGGTGATGTGCACTTCGACCACCGGCAGCGCAACGCCGGAGAGTGCGTCCCGGAGCGCCACGGAAGTATGGCTGTAGCCGCCAGGATTGATGATGATGGCGTCGGCAGTGTCCCGGGCAGCGTGGACCGCGTCGATGAGCACGCCTTCGTGGTTGGACTGAACGCACTCGACGGTCCAGCCGTGCGCCGTCGCGGCCTCGGCCGCCAACTTCTCCACATCCGCCAGTGTGGCAGTGCCGTACACCTCGGGCTCGCGTGTGCCGAGCAGGTTCAGGTTAGGGCCGTTCAGTACCAGCACGCGGCGGGATCCGGGAGTGTCTGCAGTCATGCCCTTACTATGCCTCAATCGCGCCGCCGGCGAGATCTCCTGTTACGCGAGGTCCGGCCGATTCCCCAAGGTTGGCGTGCGGAGGTCCCTGCCGGGCACGAAGGTTTCTGCCGGGCCCGACAGTCCCCGCCGGCGCAGGCGCGGAGCTTTTTCACTGGCGCAAGCCGGGGGCTGCCCGCCGACATAGTCAGCGGGCAGCCCCCGGTTTGCGGCCGGGCTGAGCGTCAGCCCTTCAGCGAGGCGGCAATCTGCTGCATGACGGTGTTGTCGGCCAAGGTGGTGGCGTCGCCGACTTCGCGTCCTTCGGCGACGTCCTTAAGCAGCCTGCGCATGATTTTGCCGGAGCGGGTTTTGGGCAGTTCCGGCACTATCAAAATGGTGCGCGGTTTGGCGATCGGGCCGATCTCCTTGCCCACATGGTTGCGCAGGGTGGCCACGATGTCCGGGTCTTCCGCGGCGCCGCCGCGCAGGATGACGAAGGCGACGACGGCTTCGCCGGTGGTTTCGTCCTTCGCGCCGACGACGGCGGCTTCGGCGACCGCGGGGTGGGAGACGAGGGCGGATTCGATCTCGGTGGTGGAGAGCCGGTGGCCGGAGACGTTCATCACGTCGTCCACCCGGCCGAGCAGCCAGATGTCGCCGTCGTCGTCCTTTTTGGCGCCGTCGCCGGCGAAGTACATGTTCTCGAACCGGGACCAGTAGGTTTCCTTGAACCGTTCCGGATCGCCCCAGATGCCGCGCAGCATGGCCGGCCAGGGCTCACGGATCACCAGGTAGCCGCCGTGCCCGTCGGGGACGGAGTCTCCGAGTTCGTCCACCACGTCCACGGCGATGCCGGGCACCGCGACCTGCGCGGAGCCGGGTTTGGTGGCGATGACGCCGGGCAGCGGGGCGATCATGTGCGCACCGGTTTCGGTCTGCCACCAGGTGTCCACAATCGGGGCCTTGTCGCCGCCGATGACGCGCCGATACCACATCCAGGCTTCGGGGTTGATGGGCTCACCGACGGAACCGAGCAAGCGAATGGAGGACAGATCGAACTTGGCGGGGATGTCTTCGCCCCACTTCATCATGGTGCGGATCGCGGTCGGCGCGGTGTAGAGGATGGAGACCTTGTACTTTTCCACAAGCTCCCACCAGCGGCCCTGGTGCGGGGTGTCCGGGGTGCCTTCGTACATGACCTGGGTGGCGCCGTTGATCAACGGGGCGTATGTGACGTAGGAGTGGCCGGTGACCCAGCCGATGTCCGCGGTGCACCAGAACACGTCGGTTTCCGGTTTCAGGTCGAAGACCACCTTGTGCGTGTACGCGCACTGGGTGAGGTAGCCGCCGGTGGTGTGCAGGATGCCCTTGGGCTTTCCGGTGGTGCCGGAAGTGTAGAGGATGAACAACGGGTGCTCGGCGTCGTGCGGCACCGGGGTGTGCTCCGCGGACGCAGCCTCCACGGTGTCCGCCCACCACTGGTCGCGGCCCTCGTGCCAGTCAACCGGTTCGCCGTTGCGCTTGACCACCACCACGTTGGTGACCGTGTGGCCGGGGGCGGAGAGCGCCTCGTCTACGGCGGGCTTGAGCGGGGACGGCTTGCCGCGGCGCCAGGTGCCGTCGGCGGTCACCACCAGCTTCGCTTCGGCGTCGTCGATCCGGGAGCGCAGAGCGTCGGCGGAGAAGCCGCCGAACACCACCGAGTGCACCGCGCCGATCCGGGCGCAGGCCAGCATGGTGATCACCGCTTCCGGGATCATCGGCAGATAGACGGCAACCCGGTCACCCTTGGCCACGCCGAGGGATTCGAACGCGTTGGCAGCCTTCTTCACTTCCTCGGTCAGTTGCGCGTAGGTGTAGGTGCGGGTGTCGCCGGGCTCGCCCTCGAAATGTATCGCCACCCGGTCGCCCAGGCCGTTCTCCACGTGCCGGTCCAAAGCGTTATAGGCAGCGTTCAGTTCGCCGCCGACGAACCACTTCGCGAACGGCGCCTCGGACCAGTCCAAGGCCTGGCTGAAGTCCTTGTCCCAAGACAAAACCTCGCGGGCCTGCTGGGCCCAGAACGCCGGACGGTCCGCCTCGGCCTCCGCGTAAACACCCGGCTGGGCCACCGCTGCCTCGGCGAATTCAGCGCTTGGCGCAAACCTGCGGTTTTCCTGGAGCAGGTTTTCCAAAGCATCGCCGGCGGCGGTGGAAGTCTGCGTTCCGTTGGCTTCAGACATAAGAAGGCCCCTTCGTTTTGCTGCGGTCGTTGCATGCTCCGGCTTCTGTCAGCCGGGCGCATCTGCTGCTTTTCAGCCTAATCCTTTGCGCGCCTTCCGCAGTGTTGACCGTCACAATGCGGGATGCAAAAGGTCTTGAATCTGCGCTGAACGGCACATGCAAGTGCGTTCGACGGCGGTGATCCGGCTAGTGAAGGGTTGGTTCCTTGACTACGCTGAGACCAGCGCCAGAACGTTGCACAGTGGGCTTGGCCCGCTCTGCAGCCGCAACGACCCGGAGGATCGACGATGTCACAGAGCTCCCAGACCCACGCCACGGCAGGAACAGCGGTGGCCGGCCCATTCACCGTGCGAGACCTGGTGGTGGGCGCCGGCGTCGTTCTGCTGTTCCTCTCCTCAGTGTTGCCTCTTGAAGTCCTCCGGGGCATCGGTGTGAACCTGTGGAATTCGGCCGGACTGTTCCAGCTGGCGCTGGGCATCCTGCTGCCTGCGGTGGTGCTGGTGCTCTTCGTGGTGCGCCGATTGGCCCCGCAGACACCGCTCCGGATCGGTTCTTTGTCCGTTGACCAATTCGCCTCTGTGGTGGCATCGCTGGGCTTGGCCTTCTACTTTTTGACCATCGTCACCGTCTACAGCGTCAGCGGAATAATTGGATTCATCGGTGCCCTGGTGCTCTTCGCCGGGACCGTCTGCGCACGCTGGATCCCGCAGCTTGCCGTGGATTTTGCGGGCCGTCCCGAGACACCCGCCCACCCGGTGGCGCGGGATGCCATCCCGGCTGCCCCCAAGCCGAAGGCGCCGAAGACTGCCGCTCAGGGTGCCGGCGCGGCTGCCGGCGCGCCTGCCGCGTACGGGATGGAAAGCGGCCTGCCTGCTACCCACGACCAAAGGGTTTCCGCCGGTGCAACCGGTGCCTATCGAGCCGCAGCTCCGGCCGCGGCGGGCTGGGACCAAAACAGTGCGGCACAGCCGTCCACCGGCCAGTTCGCCGCGCCCGCCGGCAACGGAGCAGCCGGGGTTGCGGGTGCTGCCGCAGCTGCCCACGTAACGCAAGAGTCGGAAACAGCCACTGGCACCTCGACGCACACCACGGGACGGGAAACCGCCGCCAGCCCGGCCGGAGTCCAGCAAGCCACGGAACTCGCAGCCGACGACTCCGTCGCGCCGGGTGCCGCAGACGGGGAGGCCGTGGGGATCCCGGTCACTGACGACTCGAGCGGCACGGCAACCACGCGGGCCGCTGCCCACGCTGCAGGCGGTATCGCCCGCGACGTGGGGTACTCTGCCAAAACGGTGGTGGGAAGCCCCAACCCGACCGACAACGGTCAGCGGACCCCGGAGACTGCCGGAGCGGGCACCGCCGAGCCACAGGATGGCGGCAACGGCGCGGCACCGGTCCGCAGTGCTGATGCGCAGGCAGGGACAGCTGTCCCTACCGCAGGGGCGGTAGGCGGGGCCGCCGCAGAACCCAGCGGAGCCGGAACCGGCGCGACTGCCGCCACCGAGCCGAGCGCGGCCCGAACCGGAGCGACTCGTGCCGACGCCGTCCCGGAAACTGCGACCGCGGCGATGCCGTCCGTCGCAGCGAAGGGCACTGACCGCCCCGCCGACGCTGCCTCGGCGTCGTCTCCAATCAGCGCCACGCGTGAACACTACGAGGAAGCCGAGGAGGAGTACGAAGCCTTCTGGTTCGCCGTCGGACGCACCCGCCCGGTCTTGGACGAGAGCACCGGGCAGGTCATGTTCACCGTCGAGCCGGGGTCATGGATCCTGGCGCTGCAGGACCGGGGGGATGAATTCCTGGTCCAGCACACGGACGGCCGGGTGGGCGTCTTGAGGGACCTGACAAACATTGAGCGTGCCTGACCGCGCGCCGGCCACCCGCCGGCGCAAGACCGAAGAATCCCTGCTTGCACGCAAACGCCGGGCCCGACGGATTAACAAAGAGCTCGCCGAACACTACCCCTATGCGGTGGCAGAGCTCGATTTCAGCAACCCCTTCGAGCTGCTGGTGGCAACCATCCTGTCTGCGCAGACCACCGATGTCCGGGTCAACATGACCACGCCGGCGCTCTTCGCACGCTACCCGGATGCCCGCGCGCTCGCCGAGGCAGATGAGACGGAACTGCAGGAGTTGATCAAGCCCACCGGTTTCTTCCGTGCCAAAAGTCAGAGCTTGCTCAAGATGGCCGGCCAGATCGTCGATGAATTCGATGGCGAGGTCCCGGGCAAGCTGGACGACCTGGTCAAGCTCGCCGGCGTCGGACGCAAGACCGCCAACGTGGTGCTCGGCAACGCCTTCGGCATCCCGGGGATCACGGTGGACACGCATTTCCTCAGGTTGTCGCGTCGCTTCGGCTGGACCGATTCCACCGACGCCGTCAAGGTGGAATTCGACGTGGCGGAGCTGTTTGAACCCAAGGACTGGACCATGCTCTCGCACCATGTGGTCTTTCACGGCCGTCGCGTGTGCCACGCCCGCAAGCCGGCCTGCGGCGCCTGCCCGGTGGCCCAATGGTGCCCTTCCTATGGCGAAGGGGAAGTTGATCCGGAGAAAGCCCGGAAACTGCTGAAATATGAACTGGCGCCCGGCCGGGAAGAACTCTTGGCCCGGATGATGGCCGGTGAGACCCGCCAGGAGCTTCGCGCCGCAGGCTTCCCGCTGGGAGCCTGACAGTGAGCGCCAAGAAGGATCTGCAGCGGCTCATGGAGCTGCCGATGGAACAGCGGCTCTCGGTCCGTGAACGCGAGCGGTGGTACAACGCCGCCTTGGACGCGGAAACGGTCCGGCCGGCAGCGGTGCTCCTGCTCTTTGGCGCATTGGACGATGCGCCGGCTCACTTTCACGACTCCGCCGTACCGGACGACCTTGACGTGCTGTTCGTGGAGCGCGCCGCCAACCTCAGCTCGCATCCGGGCCAGGTGGCCTTTCCAGGTGGCGGTATTGATCCCGACGACGACGGTCCTGTTGGCGCCGCGGTGCGCGAAGCGGTGGAGGAGACCGGGCTGGACGCCACCGGGGTGGAGGTTCTGGGGGTCCTGCCGGACATCCCGCTGTCGGTCAGCAACTTCCTGGTTACTCCAGTCGTGGCCTGGTGGGCTTCTCCCTCGCCGGTGGCCGTGGTGGATTTCGCCGAGTCCGCACAGGTTTTCCGGGTGCCGGTGGCGGACCTGCTTGACCCTGCCAACCGGCGCATGTCGGTGCTCCGGCGCGGCGGCCAGGTCTTCCGCAGCCCGGCGTTCCTGGTCCACGGAGTGGTGGTCTGGGGCTTTACCGCGATCCTGCTGAGCCATCTTTTTGATGATTTGGGGTGGACTTTGGACTGGGACACGTCGCGGGAGATCCCGGCCCCGATCGCTCCGCGCCCCGGGGACGACTGACGCTATCCCGCCTGCCTGGCTCAGGCGGAACCGCGCGCGGCGGGGGAGCAGGCGCAGGCGGCGGGGATGGCCGGGTGGTACTGCCAACCGACGGCCGGAAGGGGGCCGTTGGTTTGGCGGTGGTTTGCTGGCCAGAGGCCGGACCTGGCCCACGGTCTGTGCGCGGCGACGGGGACGGTGCGGGTCCCGGGCGCGGCTCCGGCGATGGTGCGGGTCCCGGGCGAGGCGACGGCGTGGGTGCGGGTCCCGGGCGTCGCGCCGGTGATCGATTGTCCCATGCGGGCGGCAGCGAGCTACCGCCGCCGGTGCCCAGGACTTGCTTCAACCACGAGTCCTTCGTCGTCAGGGTCCACGCGCTATCGGCCCGTTGGGCCCAGTTGTAGGCAGTGAAGACGGAAAAAACGAACGGCACCATCCTGCCCGGCTTCAGGACGGAAGTCACAGGGTTCGCTATCGGCACCGAGGAGAGAAGCCGCGGCGCCAGCTGCGCAGTCAGCCGGCGTTGGGCGGTCTGGCCGGCAAGCTGAAGGACCAGACTTTCCGGTCCGGCGGCCAGCACCCCGAGGATGGAGTCTCCGTGGCGGCGCGCCAGGGCCCGTGCCGACGCCGTGTTCTCGGAGGCGAGGGCGATCTTTGCCCGGGTGGCTGCCTTAACCATCCCCTGAGCTGCGAAGGCCGTGGAGGAAGCTAGGATCCCGCGCATCCGGTGTGACGCCGTGGCGATCCGTGGCATCGCTGCTGCACTCGTGCCGGCGGCCCGCGCCGATGCTGCCCCCAGCGCACCGACCACCGAACGGAAAATGGATGCCGCAGCAGCCAGCCGGGCAGCACCGGCGGCGCTGGAGATCCAGACCGTGAGCCCTGCGCTGACCGGTGCCAGCGCCAGGCTCACACCCAGAGTGAGCGCCACATCGCGGGTAAAAGCGGTCGCCTCCTCAACCAGTTGCTGATGCGCCAGTTGCACCGCGCCGGCGTACTCGTTGCAGCCCTGGGCGAGGGCGTCGCAACCGTCCGCCAGCACGGACGCGCACGTCGTCAGCTCACCGTGCGCGTCGTGCAGCAGCAGCACATCCGCCCCGCGAAGGCCGGACAGCGCACCCGCCGCCGCTTGGTCTGCAGCAGTCGCATGTTCTCTGGTCGCTCTGCCGATGTCCTGCCAGACCCCGGCTGTGCTGCGCAGTGCTGCGGCATCGCCGGATGGCCACCGCACGCCGGCGGCGCCGGCGATCAGCTGCCCAAGTTCCGGAAGCAGCGGGAACTTGCCGCCGACGGCCGAAGCAGGCAGCGGGAGGCAGCGCTCGCCGTGCGGGGGCACCGGATGTTCGAAGGTTGCGGTAGATCCCGCGGCTGCCTGTTCCGCAAAGCGGTAGAGGGCAGCGGCGCACTGCGTGGCGGAGTTGAGCCGGCCGTAGGCGGCAGCAAGTCCTTCCAGCCCGCGCAGCAGTTGCGCGGCCTCTAAGTCGTAGGCATGTCCCCACAACGCAGCATCGGCCTCCCAACCCGACATCGCAGCGCCCACACCCAACCGGCCGTTTGCCGCTGCCCGCACGTCCTCGAAGCCTGTGGCGGCCCTTCCCGCCGCCCTGGCGGCCTGCTCCAAGGCGGCAGTGTCGATGGTCAGCACTCCCATCCGCATCCCTCCTCCAACACCGCCGACCTGTTCACCGTGGGAACGACGCTACGGCGGACAGCGAGGGCCGACCATGGCAAAGATGGGCATTGTGGATAACTCCACCCGGAGCGGGGCAAAGGATCTACTTAGCGTCGGCGTAGGAATCGACTACGGCCACACTGACCGGGAATTCCACTGGGATCCGGCCAAAGACCAGGCGAGTGGCCGCGGCGGCCGACTCTTCGACCAGCCGGCGGGCCACATCCGCCCGGTCCTCGTGGACATGCAGCATGACCTCGTCGTGCAGGAAGAACACCATGTCCCCCACAGAGGCGCCCTCGGCAGCGCAGGCGCGCAACCGGCGTCGTAATTCCGCCAACCAGCACAGTGCCCACTCCGCAGCGGTGGACTGCACCACGAAGTTGCGGGTGAAGCGGCCGCGGCTGCGAGCCAAGCCATCGGCGCGTCGCTGCTCCTCCGCGGTGGTAGTCCGTTGAGCGGCCCGCCACCGGTCGGACGGCGGAGGGCAGCTGCGGCCCAGATAACTACTGACCACTCGCCCCGCTTCGCCGGCCCGCGCCGCACGCTCGACCACCGCGATGGCCTGCGGATATGTGCGCGTGAGCTGGGGCATCAGCCGGCCGGATTCACCGGTGGTGGCCCCATACATGGCACCCAGCATGGCAATCTTCGCCTTGGACCGGTCACCCCCGAAGCCCACGTCGGCAATACCCTGGTAGAGGTCCCTGCCCCGCCCTGCCGCTGCCAGGGCGGAGTCCTGTGCCAGTGCAGCTAACACACGGGGTTCCAATTGGGCTGCGTCGGCGACGACGAGCTTGTGGCCGGGATCCGGACGGACGGCATCCCTGATCTGGCCCGGTATCTGCAGGGCGCCACCGCCGCGCGACGCCCAGCGCCCGGTGACCACGCCGCCCACCACGTACTCGGGCCTGAAGCGGCCGTCCCGAACCCAGGCATCGAGCCACGCCCAGCCGTTGGCCGTGAACAGGCGGGAGAGTTTGCGGTATTGCAGCAGCGGTTCGATCGCGGGATGGGAATGTTTTTTCAACTCCCAAGAACTGGTGGTTTTGACCTCGATGCCGGCCCGGTGCAGGGCGCGGATGAGCTGTTGCGGGGAGTCCGGGTTGAAGCTGGGATTGGCCAGCTCCTTTCCGAGCTTGACGGCGAGCTCCTCCAGTTTTTTCGGCCGCTGGCCTTCCCCCGGCCGCGCACCCAAGTGGGACGAGAGAATGTCCAGGTGGATGTCTTCGCTCCACGGCACGCCCAAGTGTTCCATTTCGGTGGCGATCAGGGCGCCGGTCGATTCGGCCGCCAGCAGCAGCTGCAGCCGGCCGCGCTGCGGCGAGGCAGCAACAGCGGCGAGCTGGTTCTGCAATTCGGCCACCAGGTCTTCCAAAGCAGTCCCTGTGGCCTGCGGTTCGTCGAAGAGCGTGAACTGGTCCGGGGACTGCGGCAGCGGCGGCAAATGGCGGGGCAGTTCGTCGTCCTGGTGCGCAACCGGCTCCTCCCGGAGCGCGCGGATGTATTCCGTGTCGGGAGCGTAGACGGACAGCGCCAGGATGCTGCGGACCAACGCCAGATCGTGGCTCCGGTCCACGCCCGCCCCGGCGGCGAGCAGCGGCAGATAAGCATCGCGGGTGGATTCGAAAACCCAGCGAGGTGCCTTTGCATCGAGGCTGCGGACCGTCTCAGCCAATTTCCCGGCGGGCACGACGGCGGGTGGCCCGGCGGGTGCGCCGTGCGCGTCGGTGCGCTGCAGGTACGCTTCGGGTTCCGTCTCCGCGGGCACGGCAATGTTCCGCGCTGCCGACGCCAGGACAATGTACACGCCTCAATTCTCCCCTGACCTGTCCTCCACACCGGTGCGGCAGGCCGCCGCGGTACACATCGGCCGGCACTATGGGCCGGCAGCGGCCGGACTCACGGGACGATCGGATCATGCCAAGACACCAAACGGTCAAGGAACGTGCGCCTTGGAGACCGGCGGAAGCGACCGACGTTGTGCTCCTCGGCGGCACTGATCGGCTGCGCGATGAAGTCGCACGGATTGCTGCGGCGGCAGGGCTGGCACTCCGCCCCGACGGCCCGACGGGAGCGCCGGTGACCGCAGCCGGAGCCACCCCGGTGCTGTTGGGAACCGGGTACGCCCGGGTGCCGCGGTCCACCACGGAAGTCATCGTGGTCGGTTTCATCGATGAGGCGCCGGCTCTCTGGGACTTGGCGGCTTCGACGGCTGCCGGCAGGGTGGCCGTGCTGCCCGACGGGGCGGCGTGGCTGGCTGAATACTTGAGCCGAACGTGGCGGCGTGAGGTTGCGGGAAAGTTGGTTGCCGTGCACGGAGCCAGTGGCGGAGTGGGGACTTCGGCGCTGGCAGGATGGCTGGCCGCGGCGGCATCGCGTGCTGGAACAGCCACGGTGCTGGTTGATGGTGACCCGCTGGGCGGAGGGCTCTCGTCGGCACTGGGCGCCGCCGACATCCCAGGGCTGGTTTGGCCGGATCTGACCGAAGCGCAGGGCACGGTGAACCCGGTGCAGCTGGCGGCATCGCTGCCGGCCATAACCGGCTTCTCCCTGCTGTCATGGCCCGGGGCAGGGGAAGCAACCCTGCCGGAGATGCCGGCGGTCGAGACGGCGGCTGCGGTCATGTCAGCTGCCGCCGGCGCTTTTGGCTTGGTGCTGGTCGACGCCGGACGGTTGGGGACGGCTCCCGACATCGGGCTGCCAGCGGACGACATCGTTCTGCTGACCAGAGCAGATGGCCGCTCGCGCCGGGCCGCGGTGCCTGCGGCGGCCGCTGCAGCCGACACCGGTGCCAACGTACACGTGGTGGTCAGAGGGCCGCTGCCTGCCGGGACGGACGAGCAGCTGATCGCCGAGGGGCTGGGCATGCCGCTGGCCGGGTATCTGCCGCATCTACGGGCGGTGCCGGCTGCCCAGCGCGACGGCCGGCTGCTGGAGCTGGCGTCCAACCGGCGGATCCGTTCGTTATGTGCCGGCGTGCTGGAGCGGCTGGATAGCGGACATCCACCGGGGAGACTGCTGTGACTGGCGCTGGCCGGGGGCGCCGGGCCGCGCCGGCGGAGGCCCGCGGAATCAGCGTGGCGCCCTTCCGCAGTGCCGTGTTGTCGGACCCGTCGCCGGTGACCGGGGTGCGACTGGCAGCGGCGGTCCAATCGAGCGGACGGCTGTTGGGAACAGCCGGCACCCTACAGGCGGTCGACTCATTGTCCGCGGAGCTGCGCGGACTTGGGCCACTGCAGCAGTTGGCCGATGCCCGGGTGACGGACATTCTGGTGAACGGCCCGCACGACGTGTGGACCGACGGCGAGGGAGGCCTGCGTCGGGCCGAGGTCGCCTTTGGCAGCGATGCCGATGTGCGGGCCCTGGCCGCACGTCTGGTTGCGGCCGGCGGCCGCCGACTCGACGACGGGAATCCGTGCGCCGACGTACACCTCGCGGGCTACCGGGTCCATGCCGTGCTGCCGCCGGTTTCCACCGGCGGCACACTGCTGTCGATCCGCCTCCACCGGCCGCACCGCTTCGCACTTTCGGAACTGCTCGTCGCCGCCCCGCAGTGGCAGCCTTACCTCGAAGCCATTGTGCTCCGGCGCCTGAATTTCCTGATCTGTGGAGCAACCGGATCCGGCAAGACCACGTTGCTCGCGGCAATGCTGGGGACGGTTTCTCCTCAGGAACGGATGGTTTTGGTCGAGGACGCAGCCGAACTGAATCCGGCCCATCCGCATGTTGTGGGTCTGCAGAGCCGGACCAGCAATGTGGAGGGCACGGGGGCGGTTGGCATGGCGGAGCTGGTCCGGCAGGCCCTGCGGATGCGCCCGGACCGGCTGGTGGTCGGAGAGTGCCGAGGGGCGGAAGTCCGGGAGTTCCTGGCCGCGATGAATACCGGTCACGCCGGCGCCGGGGGCACCATCCACGCGAATGCTGCGGCAGCCGTGCCGGCACGGCTGGCCGCCATGGGCGCGCTCGCAGGCATGAACGCCGACTCGATTGCGCTGCAGGCCGCAAACGCACTGGACCTGGTGATCTCGATGCAGCGGACCGACACAGGGCGTTGCGTGCAGGAAGTCTGCCTGCTGCAAACCACCGATGCCGGCCGTCTGCGCACCATCACGGCACTGGCTGCCGACGGCGCCAGCGTCCGGCATGGCCCTGGCTGGGACGAACTCCGCGGACGGTTGTTTCCGTGACTGCGCTCGTTGTCTTCCTGCTGATCGCGACCGCTTGCTTGCTGTTGTTGCCGTGGAGGCAGCCCGGCCCAGCGGACGCGGATGGAGGCTCCCGGCGCAGGCAATTCAGCAACGGCGGGCGACGGCAAGCCGCCGCGGCCCCCTTGGACCAGTTGCCGCTGTTCGTCCGGCAGTTGGCCGCGCTGCTGCGTGCGGGGCGCGCCCCGGCACAGCTGTGGCCGGACATGCTCGCGGTCTACGCTGGACTGGAACCGTCTGGCGGCGAGCCGCAGGGCAGCCGAAAACCCGACCGGAGGGGGTCAGCACCCGGGGAGCCGACGGGAGGATCCGCGCTCTTGCTGCCCAAACTTCGAGCGGCGGCCCAAGCCGCGGAACTGGGACTGGGCATCGGACCGGTTCTGCGCCGGCAACAGCCGACCGCCGGCGGCAGGCGGGTGGACGTTGCCTCTGCCGCGGCGCAACGCATGTGGCAGGACCTCGCCTCCTGTTGGGAGGTGTCCGAAAAAACCGGGGCGCCCCTGGCGCTGCTGCTGGAGAATTATGCGCGGCACCTGCAGGATCGGCTCGATGGCAGGGCGGCGCGCCATACTGCGCTGGCGGGACCGAAGGCGACGGCCACCCTGCTCGCCTGGTTGCCGCTGCTGGGACTCGGCCTCGGAACCGCCATGGGAGCCGATCCCATCGGCACGCTGCTGCTGTCGGCATCGGGGTGGCCGGTCCTGGTCATCGGAGCAGCGCTGATGATTGGCGCCCGCCTCTGGTCGCGCGAGCTTGTCCAACGTGCCGCCGGACAGGATTCCTTGTGATCCCGGTCCTGACGGCCGTCCTGCTCTTCGGCGCCACCTTGCTGCTGTGGCCGGGGCTGTCCGGAGAAGGGCCAACCGCTGCCGGGCGGGCCACGGGCAGGGAGCGGGGGAGCGGCAGTGCGGATGAAGCGGATCCGGCCCTGCATTTGGACTTGCTGGGAGCCATGCTGGCCGCCGGCCTGTCCCTGCCGCACGCGGTGGCTGCCCTTGCTGCCACCGCTCGCGGACCGCAGCAAACGGCTTTGCAACGAGTCGCGTCGGCACTACTGCTGGGCGTGGAGTGGCAGGAGGCCTGGGCACTCGGGGACCGCGGAAGCGGGCTGGACCTGCTCCGCGACTCTT
Source organism: Arthrobacter sp. B0316-1-20 (assembly GCF_059091865.1). Lineage (NCBI taxonomy): Bacteria > Bacillati > Actinomycetota > Actinomycetes > Micrococcales > Micrococcaceae > Arthrobacter > Arthrobacter sp. B0316-1-20. The sequence continues at coordinate 278,988 of NZ_JBNHHC010000005.1, forward strand.
TACGCTTCGGTGCCGCTACGGGCGCTCCGTCTGCAGCAGTGCTCTTTGCCCAAGCCGACCAGTTGCGCCGGCGCCGGCGACAGGAAGACCAGCAGCGGGCGGCCGCGCTCGGCACCAAGCTTGTCCTCCCGCTGGGCCTGTGCGCGCTTCCCTCCTTCATCGCGCTGGGTGTTGTGCCGGTGCTGGTCGCCCTCGTGCCCCGGTTTTAAGCATTCCTCCACAGTGCAGCCGGGACCGCAGGTTGTGCACCAGCAGCACACGAGCCCTGCCGGGACGGCGGCGTTCTCCGCGAAGCTCGAATAACCGCAATCCGGCGGTCACACCCAGGAGGAAAACATGTCATTATCACTGGCACATCTGCGGGAGCGGACAGCACCGAACGGGTTGCCGCTGGACCCGGCGCCGGCGGAAGGACCCGAGGCGGAACAGGATGAAACAGGGCGTTTGGCGGACGTGATTACGTTCCCGGACGGCAGACGCAACGGACGGGCCAGGAAGACCTGGCGCCATCTGGGCGGTTCCGACGCCGGGATGGCTACCGCCGAATACGCGATCGCAACACTGGCCGCCGTCGCTTTTGCCGGTCTCTTGGTCCTGATCCTGCGCAGCGGAGAAGTCCGCGGCATGCTCACGGGCCTGGTGGAACTGGCCCTCACGGCGGTCTGACAGATGCGGAGCCGCTGCAGACCCGTCAGGCACCGGTGGTGCGGCCGGACCGCCGACGGTCGGCGCACCGGTGAACGCGGCAGCGTCACGGCCGAATTCGCCGTCGCCCTGCCGGCAGTTGCCGTCGTGCTGGCGTTCCTGTTGGCGGGGGCGGCAGCCGGGGCTGCCCAGCTGAATCTGGAGAAGGCGGCGCAGGCGGCGGTCCGCCAACTGGGACGCGGCGAGACGGCGGCAGCAGCCGCGCACACCGTTCGGTCCATCGCCGGGGAAGGAGCTGCGGTGGCGGCAGACAGCAGCGGCGGCTGGGTTTCCGTCCGGGTGACGGCCTCGGTGCCCGGCCCCTGGCCGGAGTTCGGCGGCTGGACACTGAGCGCGGAAGCCACCGGCCCGGCCGAGCCAGGCGGCGGGCCGGTGGATCCGGCGGGAGCAGGCAGCGGTGGCAGATAGCGAGCCCGTGTCGTCCCGTGCAGCATTACGCCGTCCGGTTGCCAGCGCACCCTCGCTGCAGGTCAAGGACAGCGGGGCCGGGACGGTCCTCGCCGTGGGACTCGTACTGCTGCTGTGCCTGATGCTCGCAGCGGTCACCTCGGTGCTGCAGGCGGGCCTGGCATCGGCGCGGGCCGGCAAGGCCGCGGATCTGGCGGCCCTGGCCGGCGCCGATGCAGCCCGCGGGCTGTTGGCCGGCGAACCCTGCAGGCTTGCCGCGGAAGTAGCGGGCAAGCACGGCGCCGAGCTGTCCGCGTGCAGCCGGTCGGGGCCCGGCGGCGTAGTAGTCGATGTGCGTTCCCGGACCGCGCTGCCCGACGTCTTTGGGTGGCTCAACGGGGAGTGGAGGCATGCCGAAGGCCGGGCACGGGCGGGGCCGCCGCCCAGGAAGTAGACAAGCTGCGGGCGGCACGGCGGCCGGCAGCAGCCGTAGTCCGACGGCCGGCAGCGCCGCTTGCTACACCGCCGTTGCCTGGTGCCGTTGGGCCGGGGCCGGGCCGGCGTGGGAGAGCAGCGCCTCGATCAGCGTGACCGCGCCGGACTTGTCCAGCGGATTGTTCTTGTTGCCGCATTTCGGCGACTGCACGCAGGACGGGCACCCGGTGTCGCACTCGCAGGAACGGATAGCGTCCCTGGTGGCCGCCAGCCACGTCCGCGCCGCCTCAAAGCCGCGTTCGGCGAACCCTGCGCCACCGGGATGACCGTCGTAGACGAAAATCGTAGGCTTGCCGGTGTCGGCGTGCAGGGCCGTCGACACTCCGCCGATGTCCCACCGGTCGCTGGAGGCCACCAGCGGCAGCAGTCCGATGCCGGCATGTTCGGCGGCATGCAGGGCGCCGGGAACGCGCGCGGTGACCAAGCCGGCGGAGGCCAACTGCTGCTCGCCGATGGTGAACCACACGGCCTTGGTGAACAGCTCCCGGGCACCGAGATCCAGCGGTTCTTCGCCCAGGATCTCATTGGAGATGAATGCTTTGCGCTGGAAGGAGATGACCTTCGTGGTGACCTTGACGTCGCCGAAGCATGCCTGGACCTCACCCCAGTCCTCGGTCCGTTCGGCTCCGAGCACTTCAATCTGCGTGATGTCGCGGGCCTGCGTGTAATAGTCCGGATTGGCGCGGCTCACCATCGCACAGTGGTCCTGCTCGTTGAGTTCATCCACCACGTAGGTTGTTCCCTGGTGGACATACACGGCACCGTTGTGGGCCTGATAGTGCGACTGGGGCGAGTCCATCGTCCCCAGCAACGTGCCGGATTCCGACTCGACAATGCTGATCGGTGCACCGCCGTCGGCCCGCAGGTTGACCATGGCGGCGGCGCTTTCCGGATGGGTCCAATACCAGCCGGCGGGTCGGCGGCGGAGGTAACCCTCGGCCGTCAGCCGGTCCAGCAGGGCCGGGGCAGCCGCACCAAACAGTCCGATGTCCGCCGGGGTCAACGGAAGCTCCTGGGCAGCCGCGCAGAGGTGCGGGCCCAAGACGTAGGGATTCGAGGGGTCGAACACGGTGGCTTCCACCGAGACGTCGAACACCGCTTCGGGGTGGTGCACCAGGTACGTGTCCAGCGGATCGTCGCTGGCCACGAACGCCGCGAGTGCGTCCTGGCCGGATCTGCCGGCACGGCCGATCTGCTGGAACAGCGAGGCGCGGGTTCCGGGCCAGCCCGCGACCAGGACGGCATCCAGTCCGGAAATGTCGATGCCAAGTTCCAGCGCCGACGTGCTGGAGACGCCCAACAATTGCCCGGACCTGAGCTTGGCTTCCAGTTCGCGTCGTTCCTCCGGCAGGTAGCCGGAGCGGTAGGCTGCGACCCGGCCCGGCAGCGAGGGATGGACGTCGTCCAGCAGCCGCTTGGTAATCGAAGAAATTGTCTCGGCGCCCCGGCGGGACTTGATGAAAGCGATTGTGCGGACCTGCGCGGACACCAGATTGGCCATCAAGTCGGACGTCTCGGCGACCACGGTGCGCCGTTCTTTGGCGCCGTTCTCGCCCTTAAGCTCCGTGAGCTGGGGCTCCCAGAATGCCACTGTCGTGGAGCCGTGCGGCGAGCAGTCTTCGGTGACAGCCTCGGCGTCGGCGCCGATCAGCCGTCCGAACGAGGTTCCGGGGTCGGCGGAAGTGGCCGAGGCTCCGATGAACACCGGGTCGGCACCATAGCTGGCGCAGATCCGGCGCAGCCGGCGCAACAGGTTGGCCACATTCGAGCCGAAAACGCCGCGGTAGCTGTGCGCTTCGTCGATGATCACGTAGCGCAGCCGGCGGAAGAACCGCGCCCACCAGGCATGGTTGGGAAGGATGCCGAAATGCAGCATGTCCGGATTGGCCAGGACGAAGTTCGCATGGTCCCGGATCCAGCGGCGGGCGCCGGGGTCGGTGTCGCCGTCGTAGGTTTCCGCCCTCACGGTGGGCAGCTTCAGCGACTTGATGGCTGCCAACTGGTCGGCGGCCAGTGCCTTGGTGGGGGCCAGATACAGGGCCACGGCGCCGCTGGGCTCCAGGCTCACGGCGTCTGCCAGCGCAGTCCTGTGGATCGCATCCAGCGCCGGCACCTGGTAGGCAAGGGATTTTCCGGAGGCGGTGCCGGTGGCAATGATGGTGTGCCGCCCGTCGTGGGCGCTCTCGGCCGCCTGCACCTGGTGGCGCCAGGGCTGGTGCACACCGAGCATGGCGTAGGCGGCGCGCACATCGTCGTGGACCCACTCCGGCCAAGGCTCCATCACGGCTTCCCTGGCCGGGAGTTCGCGGACGTGCACCAGCTGCTCGGGCTCCGGACCGGAACCGAGCAGCGGGATCAAGGAGTCGTGCAGGGCCACCCGAATATTGTGTCATCACCTCGGGGCGCAACGTCGCACTCCCTCGGCAGCCCCGGGACGGCCCGGGTACCGCAGCAGCGGTGCGTCAGGTCAGACGCCTGCAGCAGCCGGAAGGAATCAGCTCTCCGTGGCGGGCTTGAGGATCATCACGTCGCACACGGTGTCCCAGCCCAAGTGGTTGTAGAGCATCTGGCCGTCGTACGAGGCGATCAGCAGGCCGGTATCCACCATATGTTCGAAGGTGGAGGCGATCAGCGCGCGCATCACGTGCGTGGCCAATCCGCGGCGGCGGTAGTTGATGTCGGTTTCAATGTGATCGAAGACCGCGAAATTGTCGACGACGGCGACCACGCCGTGTGCCGCCTCGTTGCCTTCATGCACCACGCGGACGCGGTGGACGTTGCCCGTTTTTTCCAGCTCGGTCTTGAAATCGGCGTCGCGGTACCACGGATCCTCGGCGTCCTGCCCGGACATGTCCGTGACCATCAGCGACTGGGCATTGTGGTGCACGCGCAGGCCGTGCTGCGGCGCCAGCTGGTGGATCCGCTGTGCGTCGCGGGTCAGGACCGTGAAAATCCGTCCCGGGGATGCGGTGGTGTCGCGGGCCACCGCCGCGAATTCTTCATCGCCGGGCTCAAACGCAAAGTATTCCCAGTCTCCGGTCTTGTCGGCCAGCAGCACGGCGGGGTGGCCGGCAGCCTCTTCGGAGGAGTAACCCCGGCAGGCTGACCAGCCGGCAACCCAGACGGAAAGGACATCGTCCGGAACGTCAGTCGTGTAATCGTTGCCCATAGCAGGACTGTACCCAACAGCGGGCGCGGGCGGCACCTGTTGGTGATGACAACACTGTCACAATCCCCAATTCCGTGCCGGCGCGCAATTTTGGATTCCTTACCACCGCGTAATCTTGATGGGTGGCTTTGAACCGGATTGTGCTTTATTACGCTTTCACCCCGCTGCCGGACCCGGATGCCGTCCGGCTGTGGCAGCGCGCGCTGTGCGAGAAACTCGGCCTACGCGGCCGGATCCTGATCTCCAAGGACGGTATTAACGGCACCGTCGGCGGCGAACTGAACGCGGTAAAGCAGTACGTGAAAACAACGCGCGAACACTCTGCGTTCCGCAACCTGGACGTGAAATGGTCGGAGGGCGGGGCTGAGGACTTCCCACGCCTGAGCGTCAAGGTCCGTGACGAGATCGTCTCCTTCGGCGCCCCGGGCGAGCTCAAAGTGGACCAGGACGGCGTGGTCGGCGGCGGCAAGCACCTTCGCCCGGAGGAACTGCACCAACTCATCGATGCGAAGAAGGCAGCCGGCGACGACGTGGTCTTCTTCGACGGCCGCAACGCCTTCGAAGCGCAGATCGGAAAGTTCAAAGACGCCATCGTTCCGGACGTGGCCACCACCCACGATTTCATCAAGGAACTGGACTCGGGCAAGTACGACGACCTCAAGGACAAGCCGGTGGTCACCTACTGCACCGGCGGGATCCGCTGCGAAGTCCTCTCATCCCTGATGGTCAACCGGGGCTTCCAAGAGGTTTACCAACTCGACGGCGGGATTGTCCGCTACGGCGAGGCCTTCGGCGATGCCGGGCTGTGGGAGGGGTCGCTCTACGTCTTTGACCAGCGCATGCACCTCGAGTTCACGCCGGACGCCAAAACCATCGGAGAATGTGTCCGCTGCCACGCGCCGACCAGCAAGTTCGAGAATTGTTCCAACGAGGAATGCCGGCAGCTGACGCTGTACTGCTCCGCGTGTGCAGCGGATCCGCAGACGCTGCGCTGCCCAGACGGCTGCCCGGCCTAGCCGCCGACCGTCCCTGCACAGCTGATCCGGGACTTCGGGCACAGCGAGGGCTCATACGGCCGCGGTTTCCGGCCACAGTCCGGCGGCTGCATCCTGCGGCTCGGTCTCCTCAACCTCCGTCTTGAACACGCTCATGCCGCGCGCCTGGTAGTTGGCAACTGCCGCCGGGCCGTCTAGCGAACAGGTATGCACCCAAACCCGTCGCACTGGCGGGAACCCATCCCAGCGTCCATCCAAGCGCCATGCCTGCCGGATGCCCTCGGCCAGCAGCGCGCCGCCCAAACCGCGGCCGATCGCCTCGGGGAACAGTCCGAAGTACATGATTTCGACGTCGGTGCCCGCCTCGGCGGGGCGGCCCAGCAGTTCCACGTAGCCGGCCGGGGCGCCGCCGGTGTAGAGCACCCAGGTTTCCGAACCGGCGGTGCGGACCACCTGCTCCCACTCGCTGCGCGTGAGCGCCAGCCGGTCGGACCAGTTCCAGCTGCTGCCTACGCTCCGGTAGAGGAACTTGCTGAATTCCGGGCTGATGTGGCGCACCTGCACCACGGCGGCATCATCCGGTAGCGGGCGGGACCCGGGAACCAACTGGGCGGGATCGGTTTGTTCAAGGTGGGTGGTGGTGACGAGCATGCAGTCATTTAACCACCGGGCAGCCGTGCCGGGCTCACCGGGCGGCCGTCGCCCGCGGGCGCCGGAGCGCCGCCAGAGCTTGGGCCCCCGGCAGATCGGAGGCACTAGCAGGGCGGGAAATGTAATAACCCTGCGCGGTGTCGCAGCCCAGCTCCCGCAACACCTCCAACTGCTCCGGCCGTTCCACGCCCTCGGCAGTCACCTTCAGCCCCCACGCATGGGCGATATTGATCAACCCGCCAACGAAAGCGGCTTCGCGCTCGGAGGTGTCGATGTTGTCGATGAAGGACTTGTCGATCTTGACCGTGTTCAGCGGCAGGTCCCGCAGCATACCCACGGAGGAGTACCCGGTGCCGAAGTCGTCCAGATCGACGCCGATGCCGGCCTCGCGGAGCTGGGCCAGCTGTTTGATCGCGCGGGGGAAGTCAGCGATCGCGGAACTCTCGGTAATCTCCACCCGGATCAGTTCCGCCGGAACACGGTGCGCTGCCATGGCGGCCAGCAGTTCGCCGACCACCTTGTTCGCGGCCAGCTGGATCGGAGAGACATTGATGGAGATCGTCCGCGGGCTGCCTGCCTCCAACCAGGCGCCGGCTTGCGCACAGGCCTCGTTGAAAACCCAGCGGCCGATCTGCTGGATCAGGTTCACGCTTTCGGCCACGGGGATGAATTCCGACGGCGGTACCGAGCCAAGCACTTCGTCGTGCCAGCGCAGCAGCGCCTCCACTGCCAGGCTGCCGTCGGTGGCCAGGTCGAGCAGCGGTTGGTAGTGCAGCCGGAAGCCGCCCGCTGCCACCGCCAGCTGGAGCCGGCGCCGCAGCTGAGCCTGCCGGGCCACGGGTGCCGTTTCACCCCGGGCGCTGAGCCAGACCACCCGGCCCTTCCCGGCCCGTTTGGCCGCCAGCATGGCGCCGTCCGCCTGCCGGAGCAACACATCCAGTTGGCTCAGCTGCTCTTCCTCGACTACATCGGAGGCCAGGGCCAAGCCGATAGACGCGGAGATATGCAGCTCGTGGTCATCAAAAGGGAAAGGTTTAACTGCTTCGGCCAGAATGCGGTCCGCGATGCTGCGGGCCTGTTCCGGACCGACGTCGACCAGAAGCACTGCGAACTCGTCGCCCCCCAGCCGGGCCACGATGTCGCCGCCGCGCACGGTGCGTTGCAGCCGGCTGGTGAACCCCGTCAGGATGCTGTCGCCGGCCCGATGTCCGAACGTGTCGTTGACGTGCTTGAACCGGTCCAGGTCGACGCACAGGATCGCGACCCGGGCGGGATCGCAGTCGCCGACCAGTTCTGCGCCGCGTTCGTCGAGTAGCCGCCGGTTGGGCAGCCCGGTCAGCGGGTCGTGCATTGCGTCATGCTGGAACAGCGCCGACACTTCCTCGAAGATCCACGAGACGGCCACCACCTGAGGCCCGTCGGGGCCCTCCACCAGGAAATCCTCGTACCGGGCGTTGGCCGGCCGGCCCAGGATCTGCCGCGCGGCCTGCGTCATGGACAGCTCCGGGTCCACTTGGAAGGAATGGTCCGGCCGGAGCTGGCCCACCCGCGTACGGCTGTTGAGCGCGCGCCCGTAGCCAAGCCGTCCGCTGAGCTCCGACTCCAACCGCTCGCGCAAGAGCAGCCAATGCGCACCGTCCGCCTCCACCGCAACTGCTTGCAGCGTGCGGTCGGCCTGGAACCAGCCGCTGACCTCCATGACCAGGGCGTCGGCGGCGACCACCGGCACCTTGATGCCCAAGTCACCGACCCGCCGTGGCCGGTCCGCATGGGGCAGGACGGCCCCGCTGGTACGTGTATCCATGCCCCAGTGAGTACCACGCGTCCGCATCCACTAGGTGAACGGCAGGGAAACCGGCCGGCTTACTAGACTTGGCCCGTGGACTTTGCAGACTTCTCCGATGTGTCCGGCGCTCCGGCCAGCAACAACCCGCAGCTGCTGGCCGACCTGGCCGCCGACCTGACCGCGCTGGACTACAGCGTGGATGGGGTGGCGGCACTGCTGGGAGCACAGGCCTGGGCGGCCTTTGATCGTGACCAGCTGGTCCCGGCCGTGCTGGCCACCGCCCGACTGCTGGAGGATCCGGCACACAACCGGTTGGCCGCCGTCGTGCGTTTCTGGCTCTTGGGCCGCACCGTGGAGCCGGAGCAGCTGGCACCGGCGTTCCCGCGGACAGGCCTGGACGGATTGGCCGCGCTGGGTCTGGTGGAGCACGACGGCGGTGGGTTGCGTGCCGCCGTCGACCTCCGTCCGTACGCCTTTGGCGGCACCGAACTGTGGGTGGCCAGCGATCTGGGCGCACACCAGCGGCCCGGCGTCCTCCGGCGCGACCATGTGCTGGGCATCGGCCAGGCCTCGCTGACCTTGGCCCAGCTGACCGTCCGAACAGAAGTGGAGCGGGCGCTGGACCTCGGCACCGGCTGCGGCATCCAGTTGTTCCATCTGCTCGGGCACTGCCGACACGTCACGGCGACCGATATCTCGGAACGGGCGCTGGCGTTCACCCGGTTCAATCTAGTGCTCAATGCCGGTGCCCTCGGGTTGGATCCGGACCAACTGTCGGCGCGGGTCAGCCTGCGGCTGGGCAATCTGTTGGAGCCGGTGGCGGGGGAGCGTTTTGACCTGGTGGTGTCCAATCCGCCGTTCGTGATCACGCCGCGGCGGCCGGCGGAACGCGCCGACGAGCAGTTCACCTACCGCGACGGCGGGCTGCCCGGAGACGACATCGTGGGCTCCCTCTTCCGCACACTCCCCTCCGTGCTGGCCGACGGCGGAGTTGCCCAGCTGCTGGGCAACTGGGAGATCCCCGACGGCGCAGTCACCTGGCATGCCCGGCTCGAGCAATGGCTGTTGCCGGACACCGATGCCTGGGTGATCCAGCGCGAACAGCTCAGTCCGGCGCAATATGCGGAAACCTGGCTGCAGGACGCTTCAGAGAACCGCGACCCGGCGCTGTTCGCGTCGGCCTACGCTGCCTACCTTGACGACTTCGAGTCCCGTGCGGTGCACGCCGTTGGTTTCGGCATGGTGTGGCTGCGCCGTGCCGTGGCCGGCCCCGGTGAGCCGGCCGTGGAGCCGCTGCGTCGGTTCGAAGAGATCACTTACCCGATCGAGCAACCCATCGGGCCGCATGTGGCAGCAGCGGTCGAACGCTCCGACTGGCTGGCCGCCCACGCCGCGGACTTCGGCCGCCAGCATCTGCAGGTAGCCGGAGACGTGACCGAGGAGCGGCACCAGCGGCCCGGAGCTGACCATCCCGGCGTCATCTTGTTGCGCCAGGGCGCGGGGCTGCGCCGGACCAACCTGATGAGCACCGAACTGGCGGGATTCGTTTCTGCCAGTGACGGTGAACTGGACGTGGATCAGATCATCGGTGCCTTGGCCGCGCTGTTGGACCGCCCCGAACCCGCCTTCCACCGGCAGCTGTCTGAGGAGGTGCAGAACCTGGTGGCCGATGGCTTTCTGGTACCTACCGGCCAGTAGGGGGGATCCTTTCCTGAGTGCTGCCTGTGGGAATGGCGAACACCGCGCCAGCAGCGGTGAGCGGCATTACACTTACTGATCATGACTAAGGGTTCAACCTCGACGACCGGCCGGGCGGCTGCTGCCGCAGCGGACCCCCAGCGGGAGCCGGCAGCCGGGGACAGGGTCAACATTTCCGATGCCCGGGCCATCCGGGCACTGGCCCACAACGTGCGCTTGAAAGTCATCGAAGAGCTCTTCGATACGCAGCAGCCAGCCACCGCCACCGAGTTGGCCCAGCGCCACGGGTTGACGCCCAGTGCGATGAGCTACCACTTGCGCGCTTTGGAGAAGTGGGGATTTGTCAAGCGGTGCGCCAACCAGGGTGACGGACGGGAGCGGCACTGGCAGGCGGCTGCGGGGCGCTTGGATGTGACCAGCGTGGCGGACAGCCGCGCCGCAACCCTTGGTGTGGTGGACGTGGACCTGAACGACCTGCGCGAACGTCTGTCCAAATACGTCAAACGGGACAAGCAAGCACCGGATCCGGACACGTGGCGGCAGGAAGGACACCTGGCTGCACTCAGCACGGGACGGTTCTATTTAACCGAGGAACAGCGCAAGGACCTCGGCCGAAGGATCGGCGAGATCCTGCTGGAATTCAGCCCGACCACCAACCCGGAGAACAGGGGAGAAGGGGCGGAGAAACTGTATTACGTCTTCTCCTTCCTGCCCGGCGACATCGACAACGACTAGGCCTTCGGCAGGCCCGCGGCCAGCCTTCCATGCACCCCGGAGCCAGTGGCTGCTCCAACCGGCGCGTTCTGGTTCGCGGTACTGTTGCGGCTAACCTAGTGCTGACGGTCCTCCACCCCGCCGGGTTGGAGGACGTACTTACAAGCGCATCAACATCTTTTTCTACGTAGGAGCACAGTGCCAGCCAAGGCCCGCGAAAAAACCGGCAAGAAACTCGTTATCGTCGAGTCTCCCGCCAAGGGCAAGACCATTGCCGGATACCTCGGTGAGGGCTTTGAGGTCACAGCATCCATGGGTCACATTCGTGATCTGCCCCAGCCCTCCGACCTGCCTGCTGAACTGAAAAAGACGTCCGTGGGCAAGTTTGCAGTGGACATCGAGCACAATTTCGAGCCCTATTACGTGGTATCGCCGGACAAGAAGAAGAAGGTGTCCGAGCTCAAATCGATGCTCAAGGACGCCGACGAACTCTATCTGGCAACTGACGGTGATCGCGAGGGCGAAGCCATCGCGTGGCACTTGCTCCAGGTGCTCAAGCCCAAGGTGCCGGTGCACCGGATGACCTTCAGCGAGATCACCCGCGAAGCCCTGCAGCGCGCCCTGTCCGAGGTCCGCGAGGTCGACACCGACCTGGTGGACGCGCAGGAAACCCGCCGGATCGTGGACCGGTTGTTCGGCTATGAGCTCTCGCCGGTGCTCTGGCGCAAGGTCAAGGCGGGCCTGTCCGCGGGGCGCGTGCAGTCGGTCGCTACCCGGCTGGTGGTGGAGCGCGAACGTGAGCGGATGGCTTTCCGCGCGGCCTCCTACTGGGATCTGCTGGCCACGGTCCAGCCCGAGGACCCTTCCAAGGGCTCGGCCTTCAAGGCCAAGCTGGTTGCCGTCGACGGCGGCCGGGTTGCCGTCGGCAAGGATTTCGACGATCTGGGCCGGCTGAAGGCCCGCTCGGCCGTCCATCTGGACGAGGCCGCCGCCACCGCCTTGGCGGACTCGCTGCGCAGCGCCGAGTTCTCCGTCCGCGCCGTGGAGAACAAGCCTTACACCCGCCGCCCGGCCGCCCCGTTCACCACCTCCACCCTGCAGCAGGAAGCGGCCCGCAAGCTCAGGTTCTCCGCCCGCTCGACCATGCAGGTGGCGCAGAAGCTGTATGAAAACGGCTACATCACTTATATGCGTACCGACTCACCGGCGCTGAGTGACCAGGCGGTCAACGCCGCCCGCCGGCAGGCTTCCGAGCTGTACGGGCCCGAGTACGTTCCGGATTCCCGCCGGGTGTACCAGGGCAAGGACAAGAACGCCCAGGAAGCGCACGAAGCCATCCGGCCCGCCGGTGATTCGTTCCGGACGCCCGGACAGGTCCGCAGCCAGCTGTCCAGCGACGAGTACCGGCTCTACGAGTTGGTCTGGAAGCGCACGGTCGCTTCGCAGATGACCGACGCCAAGGGCTCGACGTCGACGGTGCGGCTGGGCGCCACCGCCGCTGACGGTCGGGACGCCGAATTCACCGCATCCGGCACGGTGATCACGTTCCCCGGCTTCCTGGCCGCCTATGAGGAGGGCAAGGACGCCGGCCGGGAGGAGGACGACGACGCCAGCGGTGGCCGCTTGCCGAACCTGGCCCAGGGCGACGGACTGGAAGCCCAGGCGGTCGACGCCGTCGGACATGAGACCTCCGCGCCGCCGCGCTACACCGAAGCGTCGCTGATCAAGACGTTGGAAGACCGCGGCATCGGGCGTCCGTCCACCTACGCCGCCACCATCTCCACCATCATGGACCGTGGTTATGTGCGTACCCGCGGTTCCGCCTTGGTGCCGAGCTGGATCGCGTTCTCCGTGGTCCGGCTGCTGGAGGAACATTTCAGCGACTACGTGGATTATGACTTCACGGCCGAGCTGGAAGAGGACCTGGACCGGATTGCCCGCGGCGAGGCCAACCGGACCGAATGGCTCTCCGGCTTCTACTACGGGGACCGCAAGGAAACCGGTCTGAACACCGTGGTCAACGACCTGGGCGAGATCGATCCCCGGCAGATCAACTCCATCGACATAGCCGATGGCATCACCCTGCGCGTGGGCAAATTCGGCCCCTATTTGGAACGAAACGGCAACGGCGAAGGCGAAGAGCCGCAGCGTGCCAACGTCCCCGACGACCTGGCCCCGGACGAGCTGACGGCGGAGAAAGCCGTTGAGTTGATGGAAACCCAAGGCCCGGGCGAGCGTGAGCTCGGCACGGATCCGGAGACGGGCCGGACCATTGTGGCCAAGGAAGGCCGGTACGGCGCCTACGTCACCGAAGTGATCCACGAGCCGACGGCTGAGGAACTGGCCGCGCAGCCGGTGGAGTACTACAAGAATGGCAAGCCCAAGCCGCCGAAGAAACCTGCCAAGGTCAAGCCGCGCACCGGGTCCCTGTTCAAGTCGATGAGCGTGGATACGGTGACGCTCGAAGATGCGCTGAAGCTGCTGAGCCTGCCGCGTGTGCTCGGTACCGATGCCGAGGGCGCCGAGATCACCGTGCAGAACGGTCGGTTCGGCCCGTACCTGAAGAAGGGGACCGATTCGCGGTCCATCGGTTCGGAAGAGGAAATCTTCACCATTACGCTGGAGCAGGCGCTGGAGATCTACTCGCAGCCGAAGACCCGCGGGGGCCGTACCGCCGCTGCACCGCTGGCCGAGTTCGGCGTGGATCCGGTGTCGGAGAAGAACATCGTGGTCAAGGACGGCCGGTTCGGTCCGTACATTACCGACGGCGTCACGAATATTACGGTGCCGCGTTCCACCAGTCTCGAAGAACTGACGCGCGAGCAGGCCGTGGAACTGCTCGCGGAGAAGCGGGCCAAGGGGCCGGCGAAGGGCCCCGCCAAGAAACCTGCGCGGCGCAAGGCAACTGCCAAAAAGTAGCCCCGTCCGCACGCTCCGGCAGCCTGGGCTGCCGGAGCCGGGTCCGATTTGCGGCGCTTGGGCGAAGGCGCTGCATAATATGAGAATGCGTTTGGGCGTTCTCGACATCGGTTCCAACACTGTGCATTTGCTGTTGGTGGATGCCCACCCCGGTGCCCGTCCGGTGCCCTTCGCTTCGCACAAGCGGCCGTTGTCGCTGGTGGCTTACTTGGACGCCGACGGCAACATCACTGAGGAAGGCCAGCAGGAACTCATCGGTTTCGTGCGGGAGGCCTGGCGCTTCGCCGGGCAGCACCGCGCAGAAGACATGCTGGCCTTCTGCACATCGGCCATCCGCGAGGCCGGCAACGGCCGGGCTGTGCTGGACCGGGTCAAGGCGGAAGCCAATGTCACGCTGCAGGAGCTGACCGGCCCGGAAGAGGCCGGCATGACCCTGGTGGCGGTCCGCCGCTGGTACGGCTGGGGTTCGGGCACGGTTCTGGACCTGGATATTGGCGGCGGCTCCTTCGAAATGGCGATGGGACATGACGAACAGCCCGATCTGGCCGTGTCGGTTCCGCTGGGCGCTGGCCGGCTGACCAGGCAATGGCTACCCGAGGACCCGCCGAGCGTGAAGAGCATCAAGGCGCTGCACGGCCACATCCGTGACACCTTGGCTCCCGCTGTGGCGGAGTTCGCCGCTTTGGGCCGCCCGGACATGGTGGTGGGCACGTCCAAGACCTTCCGCTCGCTGGCCAGGATCGCTGGAGCCGCCCCCTCGGCGGCCGGCCCCTACGTGCGGCGCGAACTGCACCGGACTGACTTGTCCCTGTGGGCCCGAAGACTGGCTGCCATGCCGGTCAGCGACCGGGTGAATCTGCCCGGGGTTTCGGTGGTACGGGCGCCGCAGTTGCTGGCGGGTGCGATGGTTGCCGAAGCTGCAATGGAAATGTTCCGGATCGAGACGTTGCAGATCTGCCCTTGGGCGCTGCGCGAAGGCCTGATCCTCAAACGGTTCGACCACCTGCTCTTCGACAGTGAAGCGCCGGTCAGCCCGGTGGGCACCATGCTGGTGCAAAAGGCGGTGGAGCCAGCCCCGGCTATCGAGACGGTGGGAAGCCACTCCAGCCCTGCCGGCGGGTTAAAAACCGGCCGGTGACGCGGAGGAGCCAGCGAGGGGCGTCAGCCCGCTGTTGCCGGCGGCGGGTCTGGAATAGCGCGGCCCCTGTGTGAGGCTCAGCGGCGCCGAGGGGGAACGACGTTAGGGCGTTCGCCGCTTAAATGGCGGCGCCGGCGAACATTGCGGTCGGTTGGGGGAGTCAACCGCTGTTCGCCGGCGCCCGGACCGGACCAGCAGATCCGGTCCATCATCACTCGCACCTTGATGAGGTCTTACAGACATTAGAGGACGAAGTTGAGATAACCCCCTTAACTACCTGAAAAGCAGCTGTGAGTTGTTTTGCTGCCCGTCAGTCGCCCGAAGTCAGGGAAAACCGCCCGGTGCGGCCGGGGCAGGTCCGCGTGATTCAATGGCAGACATGACTGCTGAAGCCACTGGAACGCCCGCCACCCGCCGCACCGCCTTCCTGGGTTGCGGCTCCATGAGTGAAGCCATCCTCGTGGGCCTGCTCGCTTCCGGGACACCGGCGGAGAACGTGACGGCGACGGTACGCCGCAGCGAGCGGGCGGAGGAGCTGCGTAACCGCTATCCGGGCCTGACGGTGCTGGCGGAACACGACGACGCCGGGGCCAATGCCACCGCTGTGCAAGGCGCCGACGTCGCGGTACTGGGTGTCAAGCCGGTGGGTATTGCTGAGCTGTGCCGCAGCATTGGCCCGTCCTTGGATCCGACGACGGTGGTGGTCTCCGTGGCGGCGGCAATCACTATTGCCACCATGGAAGCGGCACTGCCGGAAGGCCAGCCGCTGGTCCGCAGCATGCCCAATACGCCGCTGAAGGTCCGCCGCGGCGCCGTCGGCATCTCGGCCGGCAGCCAGGTGACCGATCCCCAGCTGAACGCCGCCCGTGAGGTGTTCGCCGGAGCCGGCACCGTCGTCGTCGTTCCGGAGGACCAACTGGACGCCGTGTCCGCGGTCAGCGGGTCCGGTCCCGCCTACGCGTTCTACCTGGCCGAGGCAATGGCCGCTGCCGGGGTGGAGCTGGGCCTGGATCCGGAGCTGTCCATGACGCTGGCCCGCGAAACGGTGGCAGGGGCAGGCATCATGCTGGCGGAACCGGACGCCGACCCGGCGGTCCTGCGCCGCAATGTCACCAGTCCCAACGGCACCACCGAGCGGGCCATCGCCGCTTTCGATGAGGCCGGGTTGCCAAAAATCATTGCGCGTGGCGCAGCGGCCGCTGCGGAACGGGCGGCCGAACTGTCCCGCGAACTCGCCTGAGCTGCTTCAGCTGTAAGCCAGCCAGCCGGTCCGCGGCTGCGTCAGGGACGGGCGGCGAAGCGCTCCAGCAGGTCCACGTGGCCGGAGACAATCAGCATGTCCCGGCTGGACACCTTGGTTTCCGGCCGCGCATAGGTGAAGTCTTCGCCCGGAGACTTCACCCCCACCACCGTTACGCCGTACTTGGAGCGCACCTGTGACTCACCCAGCGTGAAGCCCTGGGTTTCCTTCGGCGGGTACATCTTCACGATGGCGAAACCGTCGTCAAACTCGATGAAGTCCAGCATCCGGCCGCCCACCAGGTGGGCGGCGCGCCGGCCTGCGTCGGCCTCCGGATAGATCACATGGTTGGCGCCGATGCGGGAGAGGATTTTGCCGTGCGACGGCGTGATGGCCTTGACCCAAAGATGTTCAATGCCTAGGTCCACCAGGTTCACGGTGATCAGCACCGAGGATTCGATCGACGTGCCGACTCCGACCACGGCTGCGCTGAACTCTTGGGCGCCGAGCTGGCGCAGCGCGTCGATGTTCGTAGCGTCCGCCTCCACCACGTGGGTCAGCTGGCCCGACCACTTTTGCACCAGGGCCGGGTCCCGTTCGATCGCCAGCACCTCGCGGCCCTGCCTGACCAGCTGTTCAGCGGTGGACGCGCCGAAGCGGCCCAGTCCGACGACCAGCACGGGCGCGTTGTGGGCGGGGCGTTTGTACGATGCGGACTTGTCAGCCAATGATCGGCCTCTCTTCTGGATAGTGGAACAGTTGGCGCCGTTCGCGCAGCGCCAGCGCGGCGGCCAGCGTGATGGTGCCGACGCGGCCCGCGAACATCAGCGCGCAGAGCACGTATTTGCCTTCTGGCGGCAGCTCGGCACTCAGTCCGGTGCTCAGGCCGCAGGTGGCGAACGCGGAGATGACTTCGAAGAGCACCCGGTCCAGGCTGTCGCCGGTGAGGGCCAGCAGCAGTCCGGCCGCCCCGGCCACGAACGTGGCACCCATGACGATCACCGAGATGGCGACCCGCATGGCGCCTTCCGGGATGGTCCGGCCGTGGATCTTCACATCCCGGTCGCCGCGGGCCTCGGCGACGATGGCCAGGAACACGATGGCGATGGTCGTGACCTTGATGCCGCCGGCGGTCGACGCGGAACCGCCGCCGGCGAACATCAGTGCGTCGGAGAACAGCATGGTGGTCGGTTCCAGGTTGTTCATGTCCACCAGGTTGAAGCCGAGCGAGCGGGTCATGACGGAGGCGAACGTGGCGTGGAGGACCTTGTCCCAGACCGTCATGCCGCCAATCGTCTCCGGATTGCCCCACTCCAAGGCTCCCCACACCAGGGCGCCGACGACCAGCAGAATCAGCGACACCTCGACGGTGAGCTTGGTGTGCAGGTTCCAGTTCTTGAACCGCGCGCCACGCTCCAGCAGCACCATGACCACGGGGAAGCCGAGGCTGCCCAGGAACCCGCCCACCATCAGCGGGATAAGGATCCACTCGTCCGTTTCGTAGGGGACCAAACCATCGGTGTGCGGGGTGAAACCGGCATTGTTGAAGGACGAAATGGCGTAGAAGACGCCGTGCCACGCGGCCTGGGGAAAGGATTCGCCAAGCATCAGGAAGCGAGGGAACAGTATCAGGGCCAGAATCACTTCGATGATCACCGAAGTGGTAATCACAATCCGCAGCAGCGTGCCGACCTCGCCCAGACGCCCGGCGTTGCTCATGGCTGACTGGGCGATCAGCTTGCCACGGACGCCCAGCCGCTTGCTGACCATGAGTGCCAGCAGCGAGGCCAACGTCAGGGTGCCCAAACCGCCGATGAAGATGGCCAGCAGGATCACGGCCTGGCCCAGGAAAGTCCAGTGCACGGCGGTGGAAACCACCGTCAGCCCGGTGACACAGACGGCGGAGACCGCGGTGAAGAAGGCGTCGTACAGCGGGGTGATTTGCCCGTCCCGGGAGGCGGCGGGCAGGGACAGCAGTCCGGTGAAGACCAGGATCACGGCCACGTAGACGATCAGCGCCAGCCGCGCCGGCGAGCTGTTGGCAACGCTGTCCACGAAGTCACGGAGCGTGCGCAGGAGCCAGAATCGTCCGTGCTCCCGCTCGGCCAGCCACGACGGCTGCTGTCTGGTCATTCCGATCGCTTCTGTCCGGCTCCGAAATCGCTGATGTGTTCCTTGCAGTAGTAAATCATCAATTAACCGCGCAGGGGCGGGACGAATGCGTGCCGGGCAGCGGTTTCGCGTAGCCTGTCTGTGATGTCAGCTACCCCAGTTCCCGCGGTTCCCACTCTGGCGGTGTGGAGCGACTCCCTCCTGGCTTACAACTTCGGGACACACCATCCCATGTCGCCGATCCGGTTGGAGCTGACCGCACGGCTGGCTGACGAATACGCCATCTTCCACCGGCCGAACGTCACCTTGGCCGCTGCCGAGATCGCCGGCGACGCCGAGCTGGAAACCGTCCACGACCCGGCCTATGTTGCCGCGGTAAAGGCGGTCAGCGACGACCCGACGGCAGTGGACGAAGAGCGTGGGCTGGGCACCGAAGATGACCCGGTGTTCCAAGGCATGCATGCCGCCAGTGCCCGGATTGCGGGGGCCTCGCTGCAGTCGGCGGCCGCCATTTTGGACGGGTCGGCGCTCCATGCGGTCAACTTTGCCGGCGGTATGCACCATGCGGCGCGCGGCAAGGCCAGCGGCTTTTGCATTTACAACGACTTAGCGGTGGCCATCCAGCACCTACTGGACGGCGGCGTGCAGCGGGTTGCCTATGTGGACGTTGACGCCCACCACGGCGATGGCGTGCAGTCGATTTTCTACAACGACCCGCGGGTGCTGACCATCTCCCTGCACGAGACCGGCACTCACCTGTTTCCCGGAACGGGCTTTGCCAACGAAAGCGGTGGCCCGGAGGCGCTGGGCAGCTCGGTGAACGTGTCCCTTCCGCCCCGCACCGGTGATGCAGCCTTCCTGCGCGCCTTCCATGCGGTGGTCCCGCAGCTGGTCAGGGCCTTCGCACCTGAAGTGATCGTCAGCCAGCATGGGTGCGACAACCATGCCCGCGACATGCTGAGCAGCCTGCGCCTGAGCATCGACGCACAGCGGCAAATGATGCTGGACCTGGCCGATCTGGCCCGCGAAGTCGCCGGCGACCGGTGGATTGCCACCGGCGGCGGCGGCTACGACGTCTTCAACGTGGTCCCGCGGTCCTGGACACACATGCTGGCCATTGTTTCCGGCCGGCCCATCCCGTTGCACAGCGAGGTGCCGCAGTCCTGGCACGAATACGTGGAAGTCCGGTACGGCCAGCAGGCGCCGCTGTATATGGGCGACGACGCCGACCTGTGGTGGCGTTCGTGGGAAGTCGGCTCTGACCCGAACGACAGCGTGGACCGCACCGTGATGGCGACCCGCAAGGAAATCTTCCCGTACCACGGCCTCGATCCCTGGTTCGACTGAGCTGTTCCCTCACCGGCCACGGTGCCTCCGTCCGGCTTGGTGTAACGATTTCGCCGCTCCCGCCTTCCGGACAGCCGCCGGGGGTGCCTGCCGGGCATATATGCGATTAGGGTAATGGAATGGCCATCGATGACGTCTTTGCAGTAATTGCTGAAGGTACGCGCCGGGACATACTCGGTTCGCTTCGCAGCGGAGATAAAGCGGTCGGCGAGCTGGTTGAAGAACTCGAAGTCAGCCAGCCGACCGTATCCAAGCATCTGAAGGTGCTGCGCGAGGCCGGCCTGGTGTCGATGCGCGCGCAGGGGCAGAAGCGTTACTACTCGCTGCGAACCGGGCCGCTGCAGGATGTGGCCGAATGGATCGTCGGTTTCGGGGTCGATGTGCTGCCGGCGGCCGAACCGGTGGCACCAGCGGTGGCGGCGGCCGTCGTTGCTCCTCAAGAGCCGGGCCACGCAGTGTCGGGGCGCAGCCTGGAGGTCCCGGTTCCAGCCAACCTCAGCCGGTCGCTCGGCCAAGCCGCCAACAAGGCAACAACCAAGGCTGCGGACCTTTTTGCGCACCTGCCCAAACTGCCGCGCCGACGCCGCGGCTGAGCCGGCCCCGTTCCGCACGGCAAGGCCGATGTCCAGTGATCACTGGCACATTGGGTCTGCGCAGCTCTCGTCCACTGGGGCATGACAATCGGCCTGTTTCGTCTCACGCGAGTGGCGGCGGGGCGCGGAACTGCCAGCGTTTTTGTCCCGGAACTGCCAGCTGCACCCCCAGTCGGGCGTTACGGGGCGATTCGGCGATATGTCAGATGTGTTTCTTCGTTCCCGCCTCCGTGTGGTTTTCTTTGTGAGGGCCTGAAGCAAGTCGAGTGCCCCAATACGTCAGCTAGGGAAGGGACGCACCCATGGATGCCCATCTGCTTGAAGTCCGCGACGAAGTTTTCCGCCGCAACCCAGGCGAAACGGAATTCCACCAGGCCGTCAACGAAGTCTTTGACACCCTGGAGCCGCTCTCCGCCCGGCACCCCGAATACACCGATGCCGCCATCTTGCAGCGCATCTGCGAGCCCGAGCGCCAGATCATCTTCCGGGTCCCGTGGATGGACGACGCCGGCAACGTCCAGATCAACCGCGGCTTCCGCGTCGAGTTCAACTCCGCACTGGGCCCGTACAAGGGCGGGCTGCGCTTCCACCCGTCGGTATACCTGGGCATCGTCAAATTCCTGGGCTTCGAGCAGATCTTCAAGAACGCCCTGACCGGCATGCCGATTGGCGGCGGCAAGGGCGGCTCCGACTTCGACCCGCGCGGCCGTTCGGACAACGAAGTGATGCGCTTCTGCCAGTCCTTCATGACCGAGCTGTACCGCCACATCGGCGAATACACCGACGTTCCCGCCGGCGACATGGGCGTGGGCACCCGCGAGATCGGCTACCTGTTCGGCCAGTACAAGCGCATCACCAACCGCTACGAGTCCGGCGTCCTCACCGGCAAGGGCACCGGCTGGGGCGGCTCGCTGGTCCGGCCCGAAGCCACCGGGTACGGCGCCGTGCTGTTCACCCAGGAGATGCTCAAGACCCGGGGCCAGAGCTTCGACGGCCAGCGCGTGGTGATTTCCGGTTCCGGCAACGTGGCGATCAACGCCATCGAAAAGGCCCAGGAGCTCGGTGCCAAGGTGCTCACGGCCTCCGACTCCGGCGGCTACGTGGTGGACGAGGCCGGCATCGACGTCGAACTGTTGCGCCAGATCAAGGTAGTTGAGCGCGGCCGCATCTCCGACTACGCCGAGCGCCGCGGCGGGTCCGTCCGCTACGTGTCCGAGGGCAACGTCTGGGATGTCGATTGCACCGTGGCGCTGCCCTGCGCGACGCAGAACGAACTGGACGACAAGGCCGCGCGCCGCTTGGTGGAAGCCGGCCTGATCGCCGTCGCCGAAGGGGCCAACATGCCCTGCACCAGTGAGGCTGCCTCCATCTTCCAGGACGCGAAGGTGCTGTTCGGTCCGGGCAAGGCAGCCAATGCCGGCGGCGTGGCCACCTCCGCGCTGGAGATGCAGCAGAATGCCAGCCGCGACGCGTGGAGCTTCGAGTACACCGAACAACGCCTGACCGACATCATGGTGGGCATCCACGACCGCTGCGCCGAGACCGCCGACAAGTACGGCATGCCCGGCAACTATGTGGCCGGCGCCAACATCTCCGGTTTCAAGAAGGTTGCCGACGCCATGCTGGCGCAGGGGCTCATCTAGGCCCGCTGACCCAGCAGAGCCCACCTTACGACGACGGTGCCCGCCCCTCAGGCGGGCACCGTCGTCGTTAAGGTGTCCGGGCCGGAACTGTAAGCTCGGTCCATGGTGCAGACACTGATCGGGCTGGATATCGGCGGCAGCAAGACGCACGGTATCCGGCTGGAGGACGGCCGGGTGACCGCCGAAGCGACAGCGGGCAGTGCCAACGTTCAGAACACCAGCCCGGCTCAGGCCGCAACTGCCTTGTCCGAGGTGTTCGGCGCGCTCGGCGCAGCCGACGTCTCTGCGGTCTACGCCGGCGCCGGCGGAATCGACACCGAGGGCGACGCCGAGGCGCTGCGCGCGCTGGTCGCCCCGCTGGCACCCGGGGCGGCCATCCATGTTGTCCACGACACCCGCCTGATCCTGGCCGCCGGACGCCGAAGCACGGGCATCGGCGTGGTGGCCGGCACCGGCTCATCCGTCTGGGGCATCAACGCGGCCGGCGAGGAAGCCCGCGCCGGTGGTTGGGGGCACCTGCTGGGAGACGAAGGAAGCGGCTACTGGCTCGGCCGCGAAGCGGTCCGGCATGCACTCTCCCGGCTGGATGCCGGGCTGCCGCCGGACCGGCTGACGGAGCTGCTGCTGGCCGACTGCGGACTGCGGAAACCGGTGGACCTGATAGCGCTGTTCCATTCGCCGCAGACCGGCCGGCGGTTCTGGGCGGGCAAGTCCCGGGTAGTGGTGGCCGCCGCCGGAGACTGCGAGCCGTCGGCTGGGAGGATCGTTGATCGGGCCGCGGCCGACCTGGCCGGCCAGATCCGGCTGGTGGCAGACCGGCTCGGCTTCACCGGGCCCGTGGTTCTTGGCGGCGGGCTGGGAGCCAACGTTCGGCGCTTCCAGCAGGCGGTAGCTGCGGCGCTGGAGCCGCACGGCATCACCGACATCCGACCGCTGGACCGGGAGCCGGTCTTCGGCATCGATGTCCTGGCGGGGCTGGCCTAGCAAACTTCCGGCCGAGTATCGCGGACGGGAACCGCAGGTCAATCGTTCCGTGGAGGCCCGTGCCGCCGTCGTCACAATCGGTCATGTCGCGGCGGCCGGTTTTCCGGCTCCGGCGGCTACGGCGTACAGTGCCGGTATGACTACTCGTTGGTATGCGTATTTTGCGTTGGCTCTGGAGGGGCCCGACGTAACCGCTTAGCGCGTACGCATACCGACCTTCAGAGCCAACAGGGCAGAGATGATTCTCTGCCCTTCGCCATTTCTCCGGCGGGTTCTGAATCTTCAGGTCCCGCCACCAACAGACGGGACACCGACCATGAATGCACCTGCCAACCACCTTGTGGAAGCGGCCGCGCCGTCCGATGCCACGGCACTGGGTACGGTCGCCGGGGCCGGGGGATCCACCGCGCCGCGCTGCACCAACAACCTGCGGGTGAGCAGCTTCAAGCCGCTGCCGTCGCCCATGGAACTCATGGCGGAGCAGCCGCTGACCGCTGAAGCCGCCGTCGTCGTCGCCCGGGGCCGGGAAGAAATTCGCGCGGTCATGGACGGCGTGGACAACCGGCTGCTGGTCATCGTGGGTCCGTGCTCCATCCACGACACCGTGGCCGGACTGGACTACGCTCGCCGGCTGGCGAAGGTGGCGCGGGAACACCGCGGAGAGCTGCTGATAGCGATGCGCACCTACTTCGAGAAGCCGCGTACCACGGTGGGCTGGAAGGGCCTGGTCAACGACCCCCGGCTGGATGGCTCGCACGATATTGCGGCCGGACTGCGGCTGGCACGGACGTTCCTGCTGGAGGTGGCGGAGCTGGGCCTGCCGGTGGCCACCGAATTCCTGGAACCGATCAGCCCGCAGTACCTGGCGGACCTGGTCAGCTGGGGCGCGATCGGTGCGCGGACCACGGAGAGCCAGATCCACCGCCAGTTGGTGTCCGGCCTGTCCATGCCGGTGGGCTTCAAGAATGGAACCGACGGCGGACTGCAAGTGGCCCTGGATGCCGGCCAGGCAGCGTCCGCGGCACAGACCTTCCTGGGGATCGACGGGGAGGGACGGGCGGCGCTCGTGGCCACCAACGGGAACCCGGACACCCATTTGATTTTGCGCGGCGGCAAGAGCGGCCCGAACTACGGCGCCGACCAGGTTGCCGCGGCCTCCGAAGCGCTGGCGGATGCGGGCCTGAATCCGCGGCTGATCGTGGATGCCAGCCACGCCAACAGCGGCAAGAGCCACCACCGCCAGGCCGAGGTGGCACTGGAGATCGCGGCGCAACTGGAGGCCGGCGGCAGCGCCATCGCCGGCATCATGCTGGAGAGCTTCCTGGTGGGCGGAGCACAGAAAATGGACGTGTCTGAAAACGCTGACGGGGCCGGGCTGGTCTACGGACAGAGCGTGACAGACGCCTGCATGGAGTGGGATGTCACGGCCGATGTGCTGGCGCAGCTGGCCGCGGCGTCCCGACATCGTGGAGCATGCGCCGCACCGCAGGCGCGGACCGTGCAGCAATAAATACCTTAAGCTACAGTGGCCGCTTTCACTTTCGCCACAACTGCCTCTAAAGTATCTAGGAAGAAGGTTTGGGGCGGGGCAAGGCGGCACGCCGTCGTCGTTGCTTACAGTAAAGGAACAGTGCGAAATGGCTGACGAGAACAACTTCTCGAATGTGCGCTTCTTGACGGTGTCGGAAGTGGCCGCAGTCATGCGCGTGTCCAAGATGACCGTTTACCGCCTGGTGCATTCGGGAGAAATGCCCGCTGTGCGCTTCGGACGTTCCTACCGGGTGCCCGAGTCGGCCGTGGAGGAGTACCTGCGCGGCGCGGTGATCGACCGGGAAACCGGCACCGCCTGACGCCCGGGTACCGATGCCGCGGCGTCCGGCGGTCAAAGACGGGTTCGCGGAAGCTGTACCCTGTTAAGGAACGTTTTACGTCATCGTCGGAAAACCGTAAGTTGGCGTGTGCCCGGCCGGGCACCGGCAGCGCGGAAACTATCAGTGAATGAGGGACTCGTGGGTTCAGTTATTAAGAAGCGCCGCAAGCGTATGGCCAAGAAGAAGCACCGCAAACTGCTTCGCAAGACCCGCCACCAGCGCCGCAACAAGAAGTAGGACCGCTAGCCGGTTCCCTTTTCTTCCACGGTCCGTCAGGAAACTGGCGGACCGTGTGCGTTTAATGCCTTTGCTGTCTGGTGGCGGCTTGGCGCTTAGGCTGCGGTCCGGCGGTATTTGCTCACGCCGCGCCAGAGTCCGTAGAGGGCACCCGCGCCGGTGGCGGCCTTGAGGCCCAGGGTGGCCGCGCGGCGTCCGCTGCGGAAATCGTAGACAGGCCAGTTCTTTTCGCGGGCGTGCCGGCGCAGCCGAGCATCCGGATTAATGGCCACCGGATTGCCCACCAGTGTCAGCAGCGGGACATCGTTGTACGAGTCGCTGTAGGCCCAGCAGCGCGCCAAGTCGAGGCCCTGCCGGGCAGCCAGCTCTTCGACCGCAACGGCTTTGGCCGGTCCGTGAAGGATGTCCCCGACGAGCCGTCCGGTGTATGCCCCGTCCTCGATTTCGCCGACCGTGCCCAAAGCGCCGGTCAGGCCCAGCCGGTCCGCAATCACGGCGGCAACCTCCACCGGCGTGGCCGTAACCAGCCAGACTTTCCGGCCCACGCGCAGGTGCTGGTCCGCCAAGGCGCGGGTGCCGGGCCAGATCTTGGAGGCAATCACTTCGTCGTAGACCTCGTCGCCCAGTTGCTTGACGTCGTCGCTCAACAGGCCGGTGGCCAAGGCCAATGCCGTGTCCCGGATGGACTGGATGTCCTTCAAGTTTTCCCCGCGCATCAGGAACCGTGCCTGCTTGAAACCGAAGCTGGCAGCGTCGCGTACCCGGAAGGCGCCCCGCTGGTACATCTTGCGGGCCACATGGAACAGGCTGGCACCGCGCATCAACGTGTTGTCGACGTCGAAAAATGCCGCCTCCGTCCCCGGATCGGCGGAAACCGAGGCTCGCTGTGCATGGCCGGCGGCGGACTTGGGCATACGTCGAGTCTAACGAGGCCGAGGGGATTCCCTGTTCACTGCCGCCGGCGGCTACCGTGGAAGGTATGAACGGATCCGAGCGCCGCAGCCACGAACTGGTGCTGCTGACGAAACCAGGCTGCCATCTGTGCCAGGCAGCGCGGGAGACGGTGGGCAGCGTTGCCGGGGAACTCGGGGTGTCCTGGGAGGAAAAAAACATCATGGAAGACCCGGAGCTCTCGCGCCGCTTTGCCGAAGAGATCCCGGTGGTCATGATCGACGGCGTGCAGCGGGACTTTTGGCACATTGATGCCCAGCGTTTGCGCCGCCTGCTCACGCAATAAGTTTGCGCCGCCTGCTCACGCAATAGGACGATTGCCCCCGGCGTCATCCAAGTTGGAGTCCGGCGCGGCGGAGCTTAATCTAAGGGGACACCAGCCCACGGTCGGACAACCGCCGGGGCAGCCAGGATCCGGACCGGCTGGAGACAGCCCGGCCGGAGCCCGCAGCAGGCATCGGAGCGAGAACAGTGACCCACCTCCCGGATATAGAGGCAGCCAAGCCTTCCGGCCAGGAGATCCCGCCGGCTGCGCTCGCACGCCTGACCGTCTACCTCCGGGTGCTGAATTCGCTGATGGCCGGTGGCACCGAGCGCATATCGTCCGAGCAGTTGGCCGAATCCGCCGGGGTTAGCCCGCCCACCTTGCGCAAGGACCTGTCCTACTTGGGGTCTTTTGGCACCCGCGGTGTGGGCTACGACGTACGCCTGGTCAGCCAGGAGATATCGGCCGCCTTGGGCCTGATGCATGAGTGGAAAGTCGCCATCGTCGGCGTCGGCAACCTGGGCAGGGCGCTGGCCGGCTACTCCGGTTTCACCACCAAGGGGTTCGGTGTCGTGGCGCTCTTCGACGCGGACCCGTCCGTCGTCGGGTCGGAGGTGGCCGGGCTGCGCGTCAGTCCCATCACCGAGCTCGAATCCGTCCTGCTGCAGACCGAGGCCAATATGGCGGTCATGGCGGTGCCCGCCGGCGTGGCCCAAGGACTCTGCGACCGGCTGGTCGCAGCCGGAGTCATGAGCATCCTCAGTTTCGCGCCGGTGGTGCTCCAGGTGCCGCCGTCCGTGCAGCTGCGCAAGGTGGACATGGCCACCGAACTGCAGATCCTGGCCTACCACGCACAACGGGCGCAGGAGACGGAGAACAACTCCGAGTCCAGCGCCCGTCATTAGCCGGCGTGGTGCAGCCGGCTGCGTACTGGCTTAGCGGCCGTAGATGCCGTACTTGTGGGCCTTAGTGGCCTGGAAGAACTGGTTCGACGCCGGCAGGAACAGCAGAACGATCGCCGCGATGCCCAGCAGCACAGACAACGTGCCGAACCAGACGTTGAAGAGCCCAAGCAGCGAGAGCGCGGCAAACACGGTGCCGGTGATCCGGGCCCAGTTCTTGCCGGCCTTCACGCCGAAGGCCACCAGCAGGTACAGCCCGACGGCGATCACCGCGGTGATAACGATGATCACTCCCGCCGTGCCGCTCATCATCTGCGACAGCTCAGCGTCGGAGAATTGGCCGCCCTGCTCGCCGAGGGCTTCACGCACTGACGGGTCCTTGAGCACCGCTGCCATGGTGCCGTCCAGGTTCGACAGTTCGGTCAGCATCTCGATGGCGGTCATCGCCGCCGCCGCGATGATGAGCCAGAAAGCGATGACCACCTCGCGCGGCCGTGTCGGCTTGGCGCCAGCCTGCGGCTGGCCGCTCGGGTAGCCGTACTGACCGGGCACAGCGTTCTGGTAACCGTACGGCTGCTGGCCGTACTGCTGGCCGTACGGAGACTGGCCCTGCTGGCCCTGGCCGTAGGGCTGCTGGCCGTACTGCGGGGCGTTTTGCCCGTACTGCGGCTGGCCCTGTCCGTACTGGGGGGCGTTTTGTCCGTACTGCGGCTGGTCGAAGCCGGGCTGCTGCGGAGCATTTTGGCCGTACTGCGGCAAATTCTGTCCGTACCGGGGCTGTTCCTGACCGTTGGGCCGGCCTTCCCCGTCACCGGGCGTGTTCGGTTCGTTCTGTGGGGTGCTCATGGCCGGATCCTTTTCATCTCATCCAGACGGGCCGGGTCTAGCCCGGCCGCCGAGGCGCTTGGCAGCTGTTACTGCAACACTACAATGCAGGTCCGTGCGGTGTCGGTCGCCCTCAAGGATGATTTTCAGGCCGCCCGCGGGCCATTCTCCGGGAGGCGGCCGGGCGGTACGGGCTTTTGGGCATACACGTCCGGTTTGAGACACTTGTAACCATGCCCGAAGCCATTGTCCACCTGCTCCGCCACGGCGAGGTCTACAACCCCGACCGTGTGCTTTATGGCAGACTGCCGAGCTTCCGACTGTCTGAGTTGGGGCAGGAAATGGCCCGGCGTGCCGCAGACTACTTCTCGGAGCGTCGGAAGGACGGTGCCACGATCAGTTACCTCGTGGCTTCGCCGCTGACCCGGGCGCAGGAGACCGCCGGGCCCACCGCGCAGGCGCTCGGGCTCGAGATTGTCACGGACGAGCGGATCATCGAAGCCGAGAACCACTTTGAGGGCCTCGCCGACATCCGCTCACACCTGCGCGAGCCGCGGTATTGGCGGCGCCTTTACAATCCATTCCGGCCGTCCTGGGGGGAGCCGTACGCGGCGCAGGTCGCCCGAATGCGTGAAGCCATCAGTGACGCCCGGCGTCAGGCCGTCGAACTCGGCGGCCCGGGGGCCGAAGCGATCCTGGTCAGCCACCAGCTCCCCATCTGGGTCACCCGGCTGGCCAGCGAGGGCAAACCGCTCTGGCATGATCCCCGCCGCCGGCAGTGCACGCTGGCGTCGGTGACCTCTCTTGAGTTCGACGGCGGGCGCCTCAGCGCGGTCCGTTACGCCGAGCCCTGCGCCGATTTGCTCCCCGGTGCGGCGAACTTGCCGGGAGCATAATAGAATTACTACGCGTTGTAGAAGTGGGATGACCTCAACCCACAAAGAAGAGTGTGACTGTGACTGCCGATAATCCCCGTTCGTTTACCCGCCGTACCGTGTTCAAAGCCGGTGCGGGGCTGCTTGGTGCCTTGTCGCTGGCCGCCTGTTCGGTTGAGGACCCGCTGGCCCAGCAGGCCAACGCGGGAGACAACAAGAACTACATCGCCGGCGACGGGTCGGTGACCGAGTACGCGCCCGGTTCCCGCGGCGAACCAGTGCTATTGACTGCCAAGCTCTTCGACGGCACGTCCGTCAATGCAGCCGACTGGGCCGGCAAGGTCACGGTGCTGAACTTCTGGTACGCCTCCTGTGCGCCCTGCCGGCTGGAAGCCCCGGACCTGCAGGCCCTCAGCGAGGAGTTCGCCGACGGTGCTCAGTTCTACGGCGTCAACATCCGGGACGAGCGGCCCACAGCCGAGGCCTTTGAGCGCAACTTCGGCATCACCTACCCGAGCTTCATGGACAAGGACGGCGGCATCCTGCTGGCCATGACTTCCTATGTGCCGCCCCAAGCTGTCCCCACCACGCTGGTGCTGGACAAGGACGGCCGAGTCGCCGCCCGGATCCTGGGCGTGGCGGACAAGGGCACGCTCAAGGCCCTGATCAAAGACGCAGTGGCCGCGTAGCCGTGGGATGGGCGACGGCCTCGCTGCCGATGACCTTGGGGGGCGCCTTTGGCGACACGGTGCTGAATGGTTCCGTGCTGCTGGCCATCCCCGTAGCCATGTTGGCCGGTTTGGTCTCCTTCCTGTCCCCGTGTGTGTTGCCGCTGGTTCCCGGCTACATGGGCTATGTCACCGGTCTGACCGGCGTGGACCTGGAACGCCAGCGCCGCGGCCGGATGTTCGCCGGCATCGGGTTGTTCGTGCTCGGCTTTTCCATCGTCTTCGTGTTCATCGGGGCGGTCTTCGGCCAGCTAGGTGCTTGGCTGAAGGGCAGCGACGCCGGCTGGATTACCCAGCTGCTGGGCGTCGTCGTCGTGGTGATGGGCATTATTTTCATGGGCGGACTGTCCTTCTTCCAGCGGGACCGCAAAATCCAATCCCGTCCACCGGCGGGGCTGTGGGGTGCCCCGGTGCTCGGCATGACGTTCGGGCTCGGCTGGGCGCCGTGCATCGGCCCCACGTTCTCCGCGGTCCAGGCACTGGCGTACTCGGGTGGTGCGGACGCAATGAAGGGCGCCTTCCTGGCCTTCGTGTACTGCCTTGGCCTGGGTATCCCGTTCCTGCTGATCGCGCTCGGTGTGCGGCGGGGGATGGGGGCCATGGCGTTCTTCCGCAAGCACCGGCTGTTCCTGCAGCGGGCGGGCGGAGCCATGTTGGTAGTTTTGGGCCTGCTGATGGCCACCGGGCTCTGGGGGGACTGGGTGACGCAATTGCAGGACTGGTTTGCAAATGAAGTGAGGCTCCCGATCTGATGAGTCAGACCCCCGACGGCGCTCAGCGCCCTGACGACGCCGGTGCGCCCGCACCGGGCGGACCGGGTGCCGGCGGCAAAGGCCGTGCCGAGGCCGACCGCAAGCGCAACCGCAAGCGTGACGACGTTGCCGTTCCCGCACTGGGCTTCCTCGGCATGCTGCGCTGGGCCTGGACCCAGCTGACCAGCATGCGGACCGCGCTGTTCCTGCTGCTGCTGCTGGCGGTGGCCGCGGTCCCGGGCTCACTGTTTCCGCAGCGCCCGGCCAACCCCGCGGTGGTGACCCAGTACCTCGCGGACAATCCGGAGGTGGGGCCATGGCTGGACCGCTTCCAGCTCTTCGACGTGTACTCCTCGGTGTGGTTCTCCGCCATTTACCTGCTTCTGTTCCTGTCGCTGATTGGCTGCGTCATCCCGCGTGCCATCCAGCACTACAAGGCCATGCGGTCACAGCCGCCCCGGACGCCGCGCCGGCTGTCCCGGCTGCCCGAGTACGGTTCCATGGCGGTCCCCGCCGAGGCCGGCGTCTCCGCTCGTTCCGCGGTTGAAGAGGCCGCCCGGCTGCTCAAGCGGCGCGGCTACCGGGTGGACGTGCGCGATGCGGACACCGACCGGCCTTCCGTCGGCGCCGAACGCGGCTTCGCCAAGGAAATCGGGAACCTGATCTTCCACACCTCGCTGATCGGCGTGCTGGTCTCCGTGGCTGTCGGCGGCCAGTTCGGCTACACCGGACAGCGGGTTTTGGTCGAGGGCGAAACGTTCGTGAATTCGCTGATCGGCTATGACAGTTTCAACCCGGGGACCGGCTTCACCGAGGACCGGCTGGACCCGTTCTCCCTGACGCTGGACAAGTTCGAGGTGGTGTTCGACCGCGAATCGACGACCCATTACGGGCAGCCGCTGGACTTCACCGCCACCATGTCCGTGCGCGACAAGCCGGGGGCACCCGCGGAGCGGCAAATCCTGAAGGTCAACCACCCGCTGACCATCGGCGGCAGCAACGTCTACCTCATGGGCAACGGATACGCGCCCGTGGTGACCATCCGGGACGGCGAGGGCCACATCGCCCACCAGGGTCCCGTCGTCGCCATTCCGAACGACGGCGCCTACACCTCAACGATGGTGATCAAGGTGCCGGACGCGAAGCCGGAGCAGCTGGGCTTCGTGGGCTTTTTCCTGCCGACGGCGATGGAGGGCGACGACGGCGTGGCCTACGGCAGCGACCCGGACCCGATGAATCCGCGGCTGTACCTGAACTCCTACTACGGCGATCTGGGCCTGGACAACGGCGATCCGAAGAACGTCTTTGTCCTGGACACCAGCAACCTCACCGTGCTCAATGATCGCAACCAGGACAGCGGAGGCATCGAGCTTGCCGCGTATGAGACGAAGGAACTGCCCAACGGAATGGGCAGCATCACCTTCGACGGACTGGTGCGCTACGCCGCGCTGGACATCCATCACGACCCGGGCAAGCTCGGGGCACTCGTCTTCTCCTCGCTGGCGATGGCCGGGCTGGGCGCCTCATTGTTCATCGGGCGACGCCGCGTCTGGGTGCGTGCCGGCACCCACGACGACGGACGCACCATGGTGGAGTGGGGCTTGCTGGCCCGCGGCGAAGACCACCGGCTGGCCCCTGAAGCAGCGACCATCAGCAAACTTCTCCGCAGCCAGTGGCTGACGGATGCCGCCCCACAGGCGCACAATAGCAAGAGCGCCGCCGGCGTTGACAACTCCTAAGGACACCTCTTCCCATGCCCACGATTGACCAAACACTGGCCCAGTACAGCGAGCTGTTCATCTTGCTCGGTGCCATGACGTTCACCGTTGCCTTCATCGCCTTCTGCTGGGACCTGGCTACATCCAGCAAGACCATCAAGGCAGTCGAGGACCGGCTGGCCGCCGAGCATGCCACGGCGGACTCGGCAGTGCTGGTCGGCGCAGCCGGAGCCACCCCCGGTTCCGCTGCGGGCCGGACCGCCGGTGGCAACGGAAGCCAGGCGCACGCCGTCGAAATGGCCTCGGACTCGATGAACTACGGCAAGGAACGCCGCGCTGCCGCGCGGATCGGCGTGGCCCTCACCGTGCTGGCAACCGTCATCCTGGCAGCCGGTGTGGTCGCCCGCGGGCTGGCAGCGCACCGGGTGCCGTGGGGCAACATGTACGAATTCTGCACCACCGGCGCGCTGATGGTGGCGGTGGTCTACCTGATTGCCCTGACCCGTAAAGACCTGCGTTTCCTTGGCTCGTTCGTCATTGGGCTCGTGGTGATCATGCTGATCGCTGCCACCATTGGATTCCCGACGCCGGTGGCCCACCTGATCCCTGCCCTGCAGAGCTACTGGATCATCATCCACGTCTCGGTGGCGGTGCTGGCGTCCGCGCTGTTCACTCTGACCTTCGCCATGTCCGTGCTGCAGCTGATCCAGGCCAACCGTGAGGCCCGCGGCCGCGCTGGCAAGGCGGACAAGCTGGGCTTCATGCGCTTGGTTCCCTCCGCGCTGTCGCTGGAGAACGCCGCCTACCGGATTAACGCCGTGTCCTTCGTGTTCTGGACTTTCACCCTGGTGCTCGGCGCCATCTGGGCCGAAGAGGCCTGGGGCCGCTACTGGGGCTGGGACACCAAGGAAGTCTGGACGTTTGTGATCTGGGTGGTCTACGCCGGCTACCTGCACGCCCGCGCCACCCGTGGCTGGACCGGTACCCGCGCCGCATGGCTGTCGATCGTCGGCTACCTCTGTGTGGTCTTCAACTTCACGATTGTCAACGTCTTCTTCGCCGGCCTGCACAGCTACGCCGGGGTCTAGACAGCAGCAACCAACGGCGAAGGCCCGGTGCTCTGGAATTCCTCCAGAGCACCGGGCCTTCCACGTTTTCGGGAACAGGCAGCCTAGCGCGGACCGTTGTCCGGGTCGTCTTCGCTCAGTTGTTGCCGGCCGTCCTGGGTTGCGGGCTTGTCCTGGTTGCCGTGCGGCCGGTCTTCGCGCTTCTTCAGCTCCTGCTCACGCCGGTTCAGTTCTTCTTCGCGCTGTTTGGCGCGGCGCTGTGCATCAAGCGTGCGCAGGAAGGCAATGTCATCGTCCGGGGCTGCCGGGCGGGGCGCTTGCTGGGGTTGCCGGCCCGCGGCGCGGGGGCGGCCCCACAGGAACCACATGAGGGCCCCGATCAGCGGAACCAAGATGATGGTCAGGATCCATCCCGCTTTGGAGATACTGCGCACCTCATGGGCGCGGGACCGGATGCACTCGATCAGGGCATAGATCACCACTGCGAGAGCCAGTACCGCGAGCAGGATATAGAGACGGACCATGACTTAATTGTAGGTGAGCACCGCGCTGCGGACCGTGGAAACCTTGGACTGTCCGGGCGATCTCGCGGGCAGCGTAAACTTAAGGCGTGGCTTTTTGGAAATTCAGCGCCCTGCGGCTCGGCATCATGGCCGTTATCTTTGTTATCTGCCTGTTCCTCAGGCTGGGCGTCGTCTACTCCGCCCTGGCCGCTGCGGTCATGGGCTGGTGCATCACCTACCTGTTCTTCCGCGAGATGCGGGATGAAGCCGGGCGGGCACTCGCCAGCCGTTTCTCCAAGGGCGTGGCAGCACCGCGCACCTCAACGGAGATCTCCGACGCACTGGCCGAGGACTCCGCCGTCGACCAGCACGGCGAGCTGCGGGTGGATTCGGACCGCAAGCCCAAGAGTGCCCCGGCGGAGCCGGTACAGCAGCAGAATCCGGCACAGCAGCAGCCGAACGGACCCCGGTCGCAGGACCAGCGCTGACCCGTCCCGGCAGCCGGTCCGGTTCCGCCACGCGGCATTGACTGCGGGCCGGGGCCCGCAGCAGCTGCCTACATGAGCTCGCTGAGCACCAGGCCCAGGCCGAACGCGACAGCGAACCCCAGGTTGATCAGGCCGGTCTGCTTCAGTACCGGAATCAGGCTCTCCCGCTTTTTGCCCTTGAGCATCAGCCAGCTCG
The DNA here is from genome assembly GCF_059091865.1 of Arthrobacter sp. B0316-1-20. Taxonomy (NCBI): domain Bacteria; kingdom Bacillati; phylum Actinomycetota; class Actinomycetes; order Micrococcales; family Micrococcaceae; genus Arthrobacter; species Arthrobacter sp. B0316-1-20. The sequence goes on from NZ_JBNHHC010000005.1 coordinate 312,942, forward strand.
GGGTGAGGCATGCCGGCACCAGCAGCAGGACCAGTAGGATCCATGGGAAGTCGTAGATGAGAAGCAGCGGCAGCAGCAGGGCTACGGCCAGCATCATGACGTAGCTGATCCGCGCGGCCTCGTCGCCCATGCGGACGGCCAGCGTCATTTTCCCCACCTCGCGGTCAGTGGGGATGTCGCGGACGTTATTGGCCATCAGCAGGGCAGTGGCGATGAGGCCGGTACCGACGGCGCCGATGAAGGATGGCCAGCTGACCTGCAGGGCCTGGGTGTAGGTGGTCCCCATGGTGGCGACGATGCCGAAGAACAGGAACACGTATACCTCGCCCAACCCGCGGTATCCGTACGGGTTGTTGCCGCCGGTATACCCCCAGGCCGCAATCACGCAGCCCACGCCCACCAGCAGCAGCGGCCAGGTCTGGGACAGGATGATCAGCGCCAGCCCGGCGACCATGGCCAGCCCGAAGCTGCCGAAGGCGGCGGCCTTTACCGCCTGCGGCGTGGCCAGCCCGGAGCCGGTCAGCCGCAGCGGACCGACGCGCACGTCGTCGGTCCCGCGGACCCCGTCCGAATAGTCGTTCGCGTAGTTCACCCCCACTTGGAACAGGATCGCGACCAGGGCAGCCAGCAGGGCAAGCAGCGGCTGGAAGGAACCCAGTTCGTAGGCGGCCGCGCTGCCGATGATCACCGGCGCCATCGACATCGGAAGAGTGCGGGGCCGTGCCCCTTCGAGCCATTGCCCGGCAGTAGCCACTGTGGAAGATCCTTACCTGTGGGGGACTGGTACATCGTGGGCTGCGGGCATCCGCAGCAAGGTTCTATTCTCGCCCATGCCGCCCGGTGGGCCGTGCAGCAGGCGGAGCCGGAGTGCCGGAAGTCACGATGGTGGCGGTTCCTGGCCTGCCTGCCGATCGCTGTGCCGCGCACCCTCCGCAGCCGACCGGCGCAGCATCTCCGCCACGGCCAGGCGGTCCGGTTTGCCATTGGACAATTGCGGCAGCGCGTCCACGCGGACGATGTACCGCGGGACGGCCGGACCCCCCAATGCCGTGCGTACGTGCGACTGGATTTGCTCCGCTGTGGCGGAGCCGACGACGGCGGCGCACACCTTGGTGCCCCACTCCGGATCCGCGATTCCCGCCACCAATGCCGCACGTACCTCCGGCAGTCCTTCAATTGCCTCAGCGACGGCAGCCGCCGACACCTTGACGCCGCCGGTGATCAGCACATCGTCCGCGCGCCCGCTCACGGTGAGCGCACCGGCGTCGTCGACCTCGCCCAGGTCCTCGGTGCGGAACCACCGCGTGCCGCCGGACTCGCTGAAGTGCGCTGCGGTCAGCTCCGGATTGTCCAGGTAGCCGCCGGCCACCACGTCGCCGCCGATCAGCACCCGGCCCTCTTCGAGCTGCAGCCTGACGCCCGGAAGCGGCACGCCGTCGTACACGCAGCCGCCGCAGGTCTCGCTCATCCCGTAGGTGCGCACGATCTTCAGGGAATGCTTGGCAGCTTCGGTCCGCAGCGCCGCCGGCATCCGGGCCCCGCCCAGCAGGATCGCGTCGAAGCGGCGCAGCGCCTTAACCGTTTCCGGCGCCGGGGAGCTGAGCAGCCGGTGCAGTTGGGTGGGCACCAGTGAGGTGATGCGGAACCGGTCGGTCAGCGCGGCGGCAGCATCGGTGAACGACTGCGGGGTGAAACCGTGGGACAGGTCCATGGCCCAGGGCCGGGTGCCCGCGTAGAGCGAGCGGACCAGCACCTGCAGGCCGGCCACGTAGTTGGGTGCGAGCGTCAGCAGCCACTGGCCTTCGCCGCCCAGCCGGAGCGCCGTGCCCATCGACGACGCTGCCAGCGCATCGATGCCCAGCATGGTGGCCTTGGGTGTGCCGGTGGACCCCGAGGTCCGGACAATCGCGGCGGTCTCCGGGACCAGCCCTGGAGAAGTCACCGGCAGCGGGGTTCCGTCGGCTGCGATTTCGACGGCGGGGCCGTCACCGCCCAGCGCTGCGGTCAGCGCGGACAGTGCCGGCTGGATATCCATCCCGGCCAGCCTAGAAGTAGTAGGGGTACGAAGACCAGTCGGGATCGCGCTTGGCCAGGAACGCTTCCTTGCCCTCGACGGCCTCGTCCGTCATGTAGGCCAGGCGGGTGGCTTCACCGGCGAAGACCTGCTGGCCGGCAAGCCCGTCGTCGGCAAGGTTGAAGGCAAACTTCAGCATCCGGATGGCCTGCGGCGACTGCCGGGCGATGTCCGCGGCGTACTCCAGCGCCACCTCTTCGAGACGCTCGTGGTCCACCGCCTCGTTGACCGCACCCATGCGGACCATGTCCTCGGCAGAGTATTCGCGGGCCAGGAAGAAGATCTCCCGCGCCGCTTTCTGCCCGATCTGCCGGGCCAGCAGGGCCGACCCGTAGCCCGCGTCGAAGCTGCCCACTGTGGCGTCGGTCTGCTTGAACTTGCCGTGCTGGCGGGAGGCGATGGTCAGGTCGGAGACCACGTGCAGCGAGTGTCCGCCGCCGGCTGCCCAGCCATTGACGACGGCGATGACCACCTTGGGCATGGTGCGCATCAACCGCTGGACTTCCAGAATGTGCAGCCGGCCGGCGCGGGCTGGATCGATGGTCTCCTTCGTTTCTCCGTCGGCATACCGGTAACCGTCACGGCCGCGGATCCGCTGGTCGCCGCCCGAGCAGAACGAATGGCCGCCGTCCTTGACGGAAGGACCGTTGCCGGTCAGCAGCACCGTGGCGACGTCCGGGGTCATCCGTGCATGGTCCATCGCCCGGTAGAGCTCGTCCACGGTTCCGGGGCGGAATGCATTGCGCACCTCCGGACGGTTGAACGCGATGCGCACCGCGGGCAGGTCCCGCACCACGGTGCCGTCGGCGTCGCGCTCCACCTGGCGGTGGTAGGTCATGTCCTGGAAATCGAAGCCGTCCACTACCCGCCAACGCTGCGGGTCGAAGAGGTCGGAAACCTTCTCCGGCAGGTCAGGCTCCGCCCGGCTGCCGGTGCTGCTGGCGGAAGTGGTGCTACTGGCTGGGGTAGGGGTCTCGGAAGTCACCCTTCGAGTTTATCCTCGCGGGTGCGAGGACTTCCTGCCGGTCACCTGCCCGGGAATCCGGAGGTGGCTTCTCCACGACATTTTTGGGCCGAGGGGGGTTGCAGGGGAATGCTAAGCATGCTTTGCTTACAACGTAAGCAACCTTCCGAAGACGTTCAGCCAGGTACCCAGCACACGCTGGGGTCCCGGCGAGTCAGGAGGAAAACCCATGATGGCCAACCAAAACGCCACGGCGACATCCGCCGTCGTTTTAGGTTCAGGACGGGGGACAACGGCCGCCGTGGTGGAAGCACCCGGCCCGGGAGCCCTCTCCCAAGGCCGGATATTCAATGGCCTGCAGCAAGTCCCAGGCCAAGAGTGGATTTCGTTCCTGCCTAGTACGGTCCGTGCCTACTAAGTGGGGGCAAGTCCGGAAGGAACCGGCGGCCGGGATGAGACGGCCCTCCTGCAGGGCTGGGTCGCAGCTGCTGGGGTATGGGACCCCAGCCCACCGGCGGCCTATCGATCTGTCTGCTTCCCCGTTACCGCGGGTGCGGCAGGCCAATAAAAACCATCATCGCACCCGGCAGCACAACCGTGCCCCGGGAGCGTGCTCGCCCCGGTGAAGCCGTGGCAGGTGGAAACAAAAAAGGAGATGAAATGATCGCCAAGGATAGTTTCGACCAACTGGTCGGCAGCAGCGCCAACGTCATCGATTCCGAAGGAAACAAGATCGGTTCGCTCGGGGAACTCTACCTCGACGACCGGACCGACGAGCCGAGCTGGGCGACGGTCAAAACCGGCCTGTTCGGCATGTCAGAAAGCTTTGTCCCGCTCGACAATGCCACCGCCGAGGGCGGGGACCTCCGCGTGCCATACACCAAGGACCAAATCAAGGACGCCCCGCGGGTGGACCCGGAAGGACATTTGGAGGTGGAGGAGGAGAATCGTCTCTACCGTCACTACGGCTTGGCCGCAGGCACTGCGGGACACGCCGGCACAGCTGGCTACAGCGAAACGGGCGGCAATGCCCACACCGGCGTCGGCGGGACCACAGGCACCGCCAATGCCGCTGGCATTGCCGACACGACTGGCACCGCCGGTACCACCGGCATGACGGATAGGGACACCACCCGCGCAGGGGCCGACGACGCCATGACCCGCTCGGAGGAGCGGCTGCGGGTAGGCACCGAATCCCAGGAAGTCGGAAAGGCCAGGCTGCGCAAGTACGTCGTCACCGAGAACGTCACCCGCACAGTCCCGGTCCAGCATGAAGAAGTCCGCCTTGAGCGTGAACCGATTACCGACGCCAACCGCGGCGAGGCGCTCGCCGGGCCAGAGATCAGCGAGGCTGAGCACGAAGTGACCCTGCATGCGGAACAGCCGGTGGTGGAGAAGGAAGCCGTCCCGGTTGAACGCGTCCGGCTCGACAAAGAGACCGTCACGGAGCAGGAAACCGTTTCCACGGACGTGCGCAAGGAAGAAATCGAGGCCGATGATGAGTCGCAGGGCCGCCACCGCCGCTGAGCGGACAGGCTCTTGTCACAGCGACTGTCACGGCGCGGGGCCCCAGGGGATCTATCCCCTGGGGCCCCGTCGCCGTCCAGCAGCCCCCTAGGAAATACAGAACTCGTTGCCTTCCGGGTCGGCCATCGTGTGCCAGCCGTGCGGGCCTTGCGCCTCGGAGTACAGAAAGGTGGCGCCACGGGCTTCCAGGCGTGCCCGGACCTGGTCCTTGTCCTCCCCGGCCAGACGGACGTCCCAGTGGATCCGGTTCTTGACCGATTTCAATTCCGGAACCGGCTGGAAGAGAATCCGCTGCCTGGCCTGGCTCTCCACTTGATCCGGCGGGCAGATCGCCGCTCCGTCTTTCCACACGCGAACGTTGTTGTGCACGATGGTGTCGGCGTCGGTGGCGAATCCCTGCTCGATCATGCTGGTGATGAAGTCCTGGTCTGTGGGTTCCACCGCCCAACCCAGCGTTTCCGCCCACCAATCGGCTTGCGCATGCGCGTCTTTGCTATCAACCGCTATCTGGATGTTGTACGTCATGGCGTGAGCGTAAAGGCTCCCGTCGGTCTGCGGTAGAGGAACGCGGACAGCAAGCGCCCTCAATGGAACCAGGAGTCCCCGCGGCGGGTGAGCTGCTCCCCAAAGACACACCGCTCTCCACTAGGCTGTTGGCAGACCAACGACTCCCGATGAAAGAGCCACCGTGGGCCACCACCTTGAATTAGTCCAGCACGTCAACGCGCCGGTCGAAGCAGTCTGGCGCGTCCTGACCGATATTCCTGGTTCCGCCCGGACACTACGCTCCATCTCCCGTGTGGAGATCATGACGCCCGGCGACTATGCCGAAGGGTACCGGTGGCGTGAGACCCGGAAGATGATGGGCAAGGAAGCCACCGAGGAGATGTGGGTGGCGGATGTGGACGCGCCGACATCCACAACAGTCAAGGCGCACTGCAACGGTGCCGACTACACCACGCGGTTCACGCTCGCGCCGGCAAACGGCGGCACCCGGCTGACCATGTTCTTTGGTGCCGAGATGGAGAATCCCGGCACTTTCGCGAAGCTGATGCTGGCGCTGTTCGGGAAACTGGGGCTGAGTGTTACGCGCAAGCAGATGGCCAGAGACCTGGCAGAGATCGCAGCCAAGGCCGAAGGCCGTGACCAAACCGCAGCGTGAAGTCCGTCATCAGTTGACCGGCTCAGACCCGCGTGGGATTCTTTATAGAACGGTCGGTCGGTAATTTCTGCTGTCTCAGGCAGCCGGGAGCGGCCGCTCATCGTCATCGTTGATCGATCAAGCGCGAGGGATTATTTCTATGGCTGAGGCATTCCTGATTGGCGGGGCCCGGACCCCGGTTGGCCGCTACGGAGGCGCACTGTCCGCAGTCCGTCCCGACGACCTGGCGGCGCTGGTCGTCAAGGATGCCGTCGCCCGGGCAGGCATCGATCCCGATGCGGTCGAAGAAGTCATCCTCGGCAACGCCAACGGCGCGGGCGAAGAAAACCGCAACGTGGCCCGCATGGCCTGGCTGCTGGCCGGCTACGGCGACCACGTGCCCGGCATCACCGTGAACCGGCTGTGTGCCTCCGGCCTGAGCGCCATCATCCAGGCCTCGCACATGATCAAAGCCGGCGCGGCAGACATCGTCATCGCCGGCGGCGTGGAATCGATGAGCCGGGCGCCGTGGGTCCAGGAGAAGCCGGCCAAGGCCTTCGCCAAGCCGGGCGAAATTTTCGATACCTCGATCGGCTGGCGCTTCGTCAACCAGCGTTTCGCCAAGGGTGACCTCAGCCGCGGCGGCAAGATGACCTACTCCATGCCGGAGACGGCAGAGGAAGTGGCCGATGTGTACGGCATTTCCCGTGAGGATGCGGACGCGTTCGCCGTCCAGTCCCACGAGCGCGCGATCGCAGCCATCGAGGCCGGCCGGCTCAAGGAAGAAATCGTCCCCGTGACGGTCAAGGGCCGGAAGGGCGACACCGTCGTCGACACCGACGAGGGCCCCCGTCCCGGAACCACGCTGGAGGTCCTGGCCGGACTCCGCCCCATCATTAAGCCGGACGGCGTGGTCACCGCAGGCAACTCCAGTTCGCTCAACGACGGTGCTTCGGCGATCGTGATTGCGTCCGAGGCAGCCGTCAACAAGTTCGGCCTCACGCCCCGCGCCCGGATTGTCGACGGCGCCTCGGCCGGCGTCGCACCGGAGGTCATGGGCATCGGGCCGGTGCCCGCCACCCGCAAGGTGCTGGAACGTGCCGGCTGGAGCATCGATGATCTGGGCGCAGTGGAGCTCAACGAAGCTTTCGCCACCCAATCGCTCGCGGTACTGCGGGACCTGAAGCTGGACCAGGGCATCGTGAACAACGACGGCGGTGCCATCGCTTTGGGGCACCCGCTAGGTTCCAGCGGCTCCCGTCTGGTGGTGACCCTGCTGGGCCGGATGGAGCGCGAGGGCGCCCAGCGCGGCCTGGCCACCATGTGTGTCGGCGTCGGCCAGGGCACTTCGATGATCGTCGAGCGGGTCTGATGCTCTTCGACGACTACTCCTTCAGTACGCTGCGCGTGGACGAGCGGGAAGACCGCGTGCACGTGACGTTGAACAGGCCGGAAGTCCGCAACGCCATCGACCAGGCCATGGTGGACGAACTGCACTCCGTGTGCGCCGTCTTGGAGCACGAACCGCGGATCCTGATCCTGTCCGGCACCGAGGTCAACGGCAAAGGGATCTTCGCCTCGGGTGCTGATATCTCCCAGCTGCGGGAACGCCGACGCGACGACGCGCTGGCCGGCATCAACTCCACGGTTTTCCACCGGATTGCCCGGCTGCCGCTGCCGGTCATCGCCGCCCTCGACGGCTTCGCCCTCGGTGGGGGAGCGGAACTGGCCTACGCCGCCGACTTCCGCATCGCCACGCCGTCGGTGAAGATCGGCCAGCCCGAAACCGGGCTGGGCATCATGGCCGCAGCCGGCGCCACCTGGCGGCTGAAGGAACTGGTGGGAGAACCGCTGGCCAAGGAAATCCTGCTGGCCGGCCGCATCCTGGACGCGGACGAAGCGCTGGCCGCGCGGCTGGTCACCGAAATCCACGAACCCGACAAACTGATCGATGCTGCGCATGCGCTGGCGGACCGGATCGGCAAGCAGGACCCGCTGGCCGTCCGCCTCACCAAAACTGTGTTCCACACCCCGCGTGAGGCGCACCCGGTGATCGATACCATCGCCCAGGGCATTCTGTTCGAGTCCCAGGCCAAATTCGACCGGATGCAGCTGTTCTTAGACAGAAGCGCTGCCAAGAGCGCAGCCCGCAGCGCCGCGAAGCAGAACGGATCCAAGTGAGCGAGATGAACCCTGTGCAGACCATTCCCAACAATGTAGGTGTCCTCGGCGGTGGCCGGATGGGCGCCGGCATCGCCCATGCGTTCCTCACCGCGGGAGCCGACGTCGTCGTGGTGGAGCGCGACGACGCGGCGGCCAAGGCTGCCCACGAGCGGGTGGCCGGCGCGCTGGCCAAGAGCGTGGAGCGTGGCACCACCGAAGAGTCGTTGGATGCGCTGACGTCGCGGCTCTCGGTGTCCGTCGACTACGGCTCGTTCGCCACCTGTGGTCTGGTGGTGGAGGCCGTGCCGGAGGACTTCGACCTCAAGTCCACCGCGCTGAAGGCCGTCGAAGCACAGCTTTCCCCGACGGCGTGGCTGGCGACGAACACGTCCTCACTGTCCATTACCAAGCTGGCCGACCAACTGCAGCGGCCGGCGAACTTCTGCGGTCTGCACTTCTTCAATCCAGTGCCGGCGTCGCAACTGGTGGAAGTGGTGCTGGCTCCGAAGACGTCGGACGAGCTCGCCGCCGCCTCCCGGAGCTGGGTCGAGGCACTGAAGAAGACCGCCGTCGTCGTCCATGACGCTCCGGGCTTCGCCTCCTCGAGGCTGGGTGTGGCCATTGCGCTGGAAGCCATGCGCATGGTGGAAGAGGGCGTGGCCTCGGCGGAGGACATCGACGCCGCCATGGTGCTGGGCTATAAGCACCCGGTCGGCCCGCTCAAGACCACCGACATCGTGGGTCTGGACGTGCGCCTGGGCATCGCCGAGTACCTGCATTCGACGTTGGGGGAGCGGTTTGCCCCGCCGCAGATCCTCCGCGACAAGGTGGCCCGGGGCGAACTCGGCCGTAAGTCCGGCAAGGGTTTCTTCGACTGGGAAAAGTAACAGGCGGGGCCGTCGTGCGCCCGCGGTTGTAGGCTGCTGGGGTGGCCCTGTTCGAAGCGCTGACGCTGACCGGCAGCCTGGTGAAGCTGCAACCTTTGCGCGTGCGGCACCTGCCTGAGCTCGAGGAGGCGGTGCGCGATGGCGAACTGTGGAAGCTCTGGTACACGCGGATCCCGTCGCCGCACACCATGGAACTGGAAATCCGGCGGCGGCTGGAGCTCCAGGACCAGGGCCGGATGATCCCGTTTACCGTGCGCCGGCTGTCCGACGACACCGTGCTGGGGATGACCACATTCTGCAATATCGACGAAACAGCGCCGCGGGTCGAGATCGGTTACACCTGGATCCGGGCCAGCGCGCAGGGGACTGGCACCAACCCGGACAGCAAGCTGCAGCTGATGGGGCATGCCTTCGAAACCCTCGGCTGCTGTGCCGTGGAGTTCCGCACCGACCGCCTGAACCGCCAGTCCCGTGACGCCATAGAGCGGCTTGGCGCCCGGCAGGACGGCGTGCTGCGCCGGCACACCAGGATGCCCGACGGGCGGGTCCGCGACACAGTGGTCTACTCCGTTTTGGACTCTGAGTGGCCGGACGTTAAGGCCCGGCTGCGGAAACGGGTGGGCAAGGAGCGTACGCCGTGAGCGGCCGGACCATGGATCCCGGGCCAGCCGGCTCCGGCGTCCCGGAGGCCGGCGACGCCGCACGCCCGCCGGAGCCGGGCAAGGTCGATTCCGGCGCCGTCGCCTGGGAAGGCGCCGTCAACGCCCGCCGGGTGGCGGGGGATATCTTCCGAATGGGCCGTGCGGAATGGCTGACGGCCACCGGCTGGCAGCAGGCATACGACGACGGAGTACGCACCATCGTGGATCTGCGAAACCCCGGTGAACGATCGCGCCGTCCGACCGATCCGGTGGTGCCGCCGGCTGCTCTGGGCCGGTTCACTCTGCTGAACCGGCCCACCGAAGAGCCCGGCCACCCGGAACTCGCAGCCAATGCCCCGTATATGAACCACCCTCGCTTCTATCTGGACAACGTGCGGATCTTCCCGGAACTGATCGCCGAGGTTTTCCGCACGCTGGCGCACGCGGAGGGCGCCGTCGTCGTCCATTGCTCCGCCGGGCGGGACCGCACCGGGATGATCTCCATGATGCTGTTGCAGCTGGCCGGAGTCCCCGCCGGGCAGATCGCTGACGCACATGAGCAGGGCATCCGCGGTATCAACGACTGGCATCGGATCAGTCCGTACCGGCATCCGGTGGAGAGCTACATCAGCGGCGACGAACTGGAAGCGCGGGTGGCCGACATGCGCGGCTCGCTGCTGCACGTGCTGTCCCAGCTTGAGGTAGAACCGTTCCTGTTGCGCCATGGCCTGACCCGAAGCGATGTTGAGGCGCTCCGTGCCCGGATGGCAGGCTGACGGCCCAGCATGTTGTTGCTAGCGCTGCAAGCCGGTGGCCCTGCAGGCCGGTGGCCCTTCAAGCGGTGCCGGGCAGGGGCTGTGCAGGGCGGCACGGTCATGTAGGCTAGGTACGTTACCGACCGACCGTTCAGTATTTTATGTCCCTGCCCGGCATCCGCGATCAGCGTCCGGCCAGGGAAAAGAAAGGGCTGTCAACGATGACCTCTACCGCCGTTGATGTCGAGATTGTTCCCAGCTACATCCAGGATGCCTGGTGGACGCCTGCGGGCGATGTTTCCGGCACCGAGGTCCGCGACGCCAGTACCGGGGATGTGCTGGCGCGGGTCAGCACGGACGGGCTGGACCTGGCCGCCGCCGTAGAACACGGCCGCACGGTCGGCCAGGCCTCGCTGGGCAAGCTCACCTTCCACCAGCGCGCGCTCAAGCTCAAGGAGCTGGCGCAGTACCTGAACGCGCGGCGCGAGGTGCTGTATGAGGTTTCGCACCGCACCGGCGCAACCAAAATCGACAACATGATCGACATCGATGGCGGGATCGGGGTGCTGTTCACCTTCGGTTCCAAGGGCCGGCGCGAACTGCCGAACTCGCAGATCGTGGTGGACGGCCCAGCAGAAGTGCTGGCCAAGGACGGCTCGTTCATGGGCCAGCACATCTACACCCGCATTCCCGGCGTGGCCGTGCAGATCAATGCCTTCAACTTCCCGGTGTGGGGCATGCTGGAAAAATTCGCCCCGGCCTTCATCGCCGGCGTGCCGACCATCGTCAAGCCGGCCACTCCCACCGGTTACGTGGCCGCCGCCGCGGTGAAATTGATCATCGAGTCCAACATCCTGCCGGCCGGTTCGCTCCAGCTGATTTCCGGTTCCGCCCGTGACCTGCTGGATCATTTGGATTACCGCGACGCCGTGGCCTTCACCGGGTCCGCCGACACCGCGAACCTGCTGAAGGCCCACCCGAACGTGGCCCAGGGCGGCATCCGTTTCACCGCCGAGGCGGATTCGCTCAACGCGGCCATCCTGGGCTCCGATGCGCTGCCGGGCACCCCGGAGTTCGACGCGTACATTAAGTCGCTGGTGACGGAAATGACCGCCAAGGCCGGCCAGAAGTGCACCTCCATCCGCCGTGCCATCGTTCCCAAGGACCTGATCCAGAATGTAGCCGATGCCGTCCGTGCCCGGATCGAGCAGCGCGTCGTCGTCGGAGACCCGCGGGCGGAGGGTGTGACCATGGGCGCGCTGGCCTCGCTGGAGCAGCTAAACGACGTCCGCGCCGCGGTCCAGGCCATGGTCGACGCCGGCGGGGAACTGGCCTACGGGACGCTCGACGCGCCGCAGGTGACCCGCGCCGACGGGACCGTGGGGGACTCCGAAGGGGCCTTCATGTCTCCGGTGCTGCTGACCTGGGCGGACGCGGAGGCTGAGGCCGTGCATTCACTCGAGGCCTTCGGGCCGGTCTCTTCGGTGATCGGCTACGAGGATCTGGACGACGCCGTGCGGCTGGCCGCCATGGGCGCCGGCTCGCTGGTAGCGACCGTGGCAACGAATGACCCGGAAGCCGCGCGTGTGCTGGTGACCGGAATCGCCGCCCACCACGGCCGCGTGCTGGTCCTCAACCGCGAGGACGCCAAGACGTCCACCGGACACGGTTCCCCGGTGCCGCATTTGGTTCATGGCGGTCCGGGTCGCGCCGGCGGCGGCGAGGAATTGGGCGGCATCCGCTCCGTGCTGCACCACATGCAGCGCACCGCCATCCAGGGTTCGCCGAACATGCTCACCGCCGTGACCGGCGTATGGCATACCGGAGCAGACCAGAATTTCGACGACGTCCACCCGTTCCGCAAGAGCCTGGCCGACCTGAAGATCGGCGATGCGCTGCGCTCTGAACTGCGCCAGGTCACGTTGGAGGACATCACCGCGTTCGCCAATGAAACCGGCGACACGTTCTACGCCCACACCAACCCGGAAGCTGCGGCCGCCAACCCGTTCTTCCCCGGCATCGTGGCGCATGGCTATTTGCTGCTCGCCTGGGGCGCCGGGCTGTTCGTGGAACCCGCGCCGGGACCGGTGCTGGCGAACTATGGCCTGGAGAATCTGCGCTTCATCACCCCGGTGGCCGCCGGCGACTCGATCCGCGTCACGCTCACCGCCAAGCGGATCACGCCGCGGGAGACGGACGAGTATGGCGAGGTCGCCTGGGACGCGGTGCTGACCAACCAGAACGACGAGATCGTCGCGACCTACGACGTGCTCACCTTGGTGGAGAAGTAGCCGGAGCTCCTCCTGCCGCGTCCCCGGCGGCATTGGCCCCGGGGGCCGGCGGGTATACCGCCGTGTGCCAGCGCCAGAACGAGATCAGCACCAGCAACACCGTGGCGCCGTTCAGTAGCTGGGAGGTCGGCGGACTGGGAAACACCAGCGACGTGGCCAACTGCACTACGGCGAAGGCCAGCCAGAGCCACCAGGCCTCATAGATGCGGTGGGCCAGGCCCAGATACACCACCGCGAGCACGGCTGCGTACAGCGCCTGCAGCACCAGGACGGTCAGCAATCCGCCTTCCAAGGGAAAGCCCGCTTGGACATCGCTGGCCATGAACAACAAGGTGGCAACGGCCAGGACCAGCAGGAACATGCCCCAGTCCCGGCCGGTGGCCCGACGGACCTGCACGGCGGCCAGGGTGGCGCCGGGATCATCGGCCGCAACGGGCACGGCCGCGGCGTGCCAGCGCCAGGCGCCGTAGCAGGGCAGCAGCAGTGCCACGATGATGGAGGCGTTGATAAAGAACGCGGCTCCGCCGTCGAAATTCGGGATGACGAGCAGCAGGAAGACCATCGCCTGCTGGACCAGCAGCACCGACCAGGCCCAGCTTGTGCGGAGCCCGAACAGGAAGACGGCGAGCAGCCCGACCAATGCCTGCACGTGGCCCATGGAAACCAGCGCGCCGGCAGAACCATCCGGGACTTTCAACGCCATGATCCAGTCCATGCTGCCGGCCTCCGCCTGGCTGTTTACGCGGCCCGGCCCGAGGCGCCGGTGCCGGGCGTGGCCGGACGGCCGGGATGTGTTGGAGCCAAGCGATGTTTGCTCCGCACCGGCCGCCGCATCGCATGCTGCCAGGTCAGGTAACCGAAAACTTGAAGTCCTGCCGCGATCGCGCCATAGATCGAGAACCACAGTGGTGCGTTCTGGATGGTGGAGAGGAACATGGTGGCCAGCGAGAGTGCCACGCCCAGCCACCACGACTGCGTGATCCCGTGGGCGAAACCCAGGTACATCACCGCTGGAAGCGCGGCCAGCAGTGCATTGAACAGATATAGCGGGCCGATCTCGGCCAACGGCGTGACCCCCGCGAACGCGTTCAGGAGGTACAGCAGCAGCAACAGTCCGGCTCCGATTCCCCACTCACGGCCGTGCGCCGAGCGGAGCGGCACATGGATGCCCTCGCGCCGGTACTGAGTCCATTTCCAGAGGCCGTAGAGCGCGGCGGCCAGCACGAAAACAGTGCTGGTGTTCAAGCGTCCGTTGGGGATTCCCGTAGCCAGCAGGACGGCGGTGGCGGTCACCGGGAGCAGCCAGGCCCAGAACACGCGGTAGGAGAACAAGACGATGGCTGCAAGTGTGAGCGCCATATTCAGCGCCGGCACCCACCAGGACACCCCATCCATATCGATCACGTCCCCATAACGCCGACTGGTTGACGCCAGCCTAGCAGGCGCCGACCGGGAATTCAGTAGGCGCTTGGGTCCGGCGAGAACAGCCTGCCGCCGACTAGGCGGGACAAGCTGCCGCGATGGGGCAGGGCCGTCTGGATCAGGCGATCACGCGGGCGGCAGCCGGCAGATGGAGACCGTCGAACACCATGGCGATCAGGTCGTCTGCGAGCTTTTGCGGCGACAGCGGACCGCCCGGTTTGTACCATTCGACGATGGAGTTGATGGTGCCAAAGAGCAACCGCGCCGTAATCCGCGGGTCGATGTCACCTCGGAGGGACCCTTCGGCGCGGGCCGCATCCACCAAATCGGCGACGGCATGGTCGAACATCCGGCGGCGCTCCAGCGCATCGCGCTCGATCTCGGTGTTGCCGCGCAGCCGCAGCAGCAGGGTCACATAGGGAAGCTTGTCGCACAGGACCTGGACGGTTCCGCGCAGCACGAACTCCAGCCGGGCGTCGGCCCGGCCGGCAGATGCCGAAGGGTTTTCCAGGACGGCTTCCAAGCTGCCCAGCGCTTCTTCCAGGGCCAGCCGCAGCAGATCGCCCTTGGACGGAACATGGTGGTAGATGGCGCTCTTGGAGATGCCCAGGTTCTCAGCGAGGATGCCCATCGACGTGGCCTCGTAGCCGTGCTTGTTGAAGACGCCGACGGCCACGTTCAGCACCGACTGCTGGTCGTAGCCCGGGCGGCCGCGGCGAACTGTCTCCTGGGCCTTTGACTTCACCATTGTTCCATTCTCCCACGACCGTTAGGTCGGTAATGCGTGCGGCGGGTGCCCGGCCAAGCCCGGCACCCGCCGTCGTGCGTCGATCCGTCGGTGCTTGGTCGGTCAGCCGTTGTCGCGCAGGTCGTAGACCCGGCGCAGCTTCCCGCTGGAGCGGGCCAGGGAGCCGGGGTCGGCGACCACGATCTTGCAGCTGGAGCCCACATGGATCTTGATCTGGCGTTGCAGCTCGCGGGACGCCTCGGTTGCCATGGCAGCGGTGCAGTCCTCGCGGCGTTCAATCTTGACCGTCAGCTCGTCCATCCGGTTGGGCCGGGTGATCTCCAGTTGGAAGTGCGGGCTCAGGCCGGGGATGCGAAGGGCGATCTCCTCGATCTGGGTGGGGAAGAGGTTCACTCCGCGAAGGATGATCATGTCGTCCGAACGTCCGGTGATCCGGCCGATGCGGCGCATGTTCGGGCGGCCCGTGCCGGGCAGCAGCCGGGTGAGGTCGTGCGTGCGGTAACGGATCACCGGCATTGCTTCCTTGGTGAGCGAGGTAAATACCAGTTCGCCTGCCTGGCCGTCGTCCAGCACCGCATCGGTCAGCGGGTCGATGATCTCGGGGCGGAAATGGTCCTCCCAGATGGTGGAGCCGTCCTTGAAGTCCACGCATTCACCGGCCACACCCGGGCCCATCACCTCGGATAGCCCGTAGATGTCGCAGGCATCGATGTCCAGCTTGGACTCCAACTCGTGGCGCATCTCGTCGGTCCAGGGTTCGGCACCGAGCACGGCCACTTTCAGGGACGTCTTGGCCGGGTCGAGTCCGGCACGCTCCATCGCGTCCACGATGGTCAGCAGGTACGTCGGGGTGCAGAGGATGGCGTCCGGTTCGAAGTCCTGGATCAGCTGGATCTGCTTCTCGGTCTGGCCGCCCGACATTGGGATCACCGTGCAGCCCAGCTTCTCCGCGCCATAGTGGGCGCCGAGTCCGCCGGTGAACAGGCCGTAGCCGTAGGCGTTGTGGACCTTCCAGCCCTTCTTGACGCCGGAGGCGCGGATGGAGCGGGCGAACAGCGTCTCCCAGTTCTGGATGTCCTTGCGGGTGTAGCCGACCACGGTGGCGCGGCCGGTGGTGCCGGATGAGGCGTGGATGCGTGCCACTTCTTGCTGCGGCACGGCGAACATGCCGAACGGGTAGGCCCGGCGCAGGTCTTCCTTGTCCGTGTACGGGAACTTGGCCAGATCAGACAGTTCCCTGAGGTCCTCGGGACGCACGCCGGCGTCGTCGAACTTCTTCTTGTACATCGCCACCCGCTCGTAGGCATAGGCGACGGTGTGCTGCAGACGCTGCAGCTGCAGGGCCTCCAGTTCGTCCCGGCTCATCAGCTCCTCGGGGTCGAGGGTGTCCTCGGCGGCGGGAGTGGTCTTGCGGGCTTTGGTGCCGGTGGTGGTCGTCATGGAACGGTCCTTCGATGCGGGTCGGGCTGTGCTGCTCGGCGGTGGGCTGGGGGCGGCGGGGTCAGGAGGCGGAGGGCTTGCGGGCAGGGTTGGGGACGGTGCGGGAACGGCCACGGAATTCGAGGAGCACGTCGGCGCCGCCGTTCGGATTCTCCTGCGTGACGGTGATGTCAAACAGGCCGCTGCGCCCGGTCTGGTTGACCAGCCGGGCGTTGGCGGTCAGCAGCCGGCCGGCGAATCCGGGGTTGAGGAAATTCACGTCGACGCCGGATGCCACCGTGATGGTGCTGCCGTCACCGTCCGGGTCGTTGCACGCCAGCGCGAAGGCCACGTCGGCAAAGGCGAACACCATGCCGCCCTGCGCCATGCCGAAGCCGTTGAGCATTTCCTCACGCAGCCGCATCTGGATGACGACGTCGCCAAACTCCGCCTTCACGACTTCCACGCCCATCCACTGGGCGGCCTGGTCGTCGACAAAGGCGGGATGCATGGGTCGCTCTCCCGGCTGCAGCGCGTTGCCGTCGGCCGGATGGTCACGGGAAGTGTCGACGTCGATGTCCGTCATGGAGGCCCCTTGCTTTTAATACCGAATGTTCATTAGGTAATCCTGATTTGTGATCCAAGTCAAGGCGGGCCCGAGGGCGCAGGGAGTCAGGACGGGCGGCCGGGGCCGGCACCCTCGGAATGCGGACGGTGCTGCCGTACCGGCGCTAGGCCAGCTCGGTGGTGCCGATCGCATCGAGGGCGAAAGCGTAATCCCACGCCCGGTCCTTCCAGGCCTCGTACCGCCCGGAAGCTCCGCCATGGCCCGCGTCCATTTCGGTCTTGAGCACGATCGGTTCAGACCCGGTTCCGGTCTCCCGCAGGGCCGCGACCCATTTGGCCGGCTCGACGTAGAGCACCCGTGTGTCGTTGAAGCTGGTCACTGCCGCGATCTTCGGGTAGGTCACCGGCCGCACGTTCTCGTACGGGCTGTAAGACTTCATGTAGGCGTAAACCTCGGGGTCGGTAATCGGGTTGCCCCATTCCTCCCACTCCAGCGCCGAGAGCGGCAGGTCCGGATCCAGGATGGAAGTCAGGGCGTCCACGAACGGCACCTGAGCCACGATCGCCGCATACTTCTCCGGTGCCAGGTTGGCGACGGCGCCCATCAGCAGGCCGCCGGCCGAGCCGCCCATCGCCGCGATCCGCGCCGGGTCCGCCCATCCGGAGGAGGCCAGCCAGTCGGTGGCGTCCACGAAGTCGGTGAAGGTGTTCTTCTTGCGCAGTTTCTTGCCCTCGTAGTACCAGTGCCGGCCCATCTCGCCGCCGCCGCGCACATGGGCCACCACGTAGACCACGCCGCGATCCAACAGCGACAGCCGCGCCGTGCTGAAGGCCGGATCCATGCTGACTTCATAGCTGCCGTAGGCGTAGATCAGGGCCGGGTTGCTGCCGTCACGCTGCACCGAGGCCTTGCGGACCACCGACAGCGGGATTTTGGTGCCGTCGGCCGCGGTGGCCCACTCCCGGTCGGCCCGGTAGTCTGCCGGGTTGTAGCCGCCGAGCACCGGCGTTTCCTTGCGCAGGTGCAGCGTGCCGGTGGCCAGCTCATAGTCGTAAATCCGAGGCGGGGTCAGGAACGAGGTGTAGGCCAGCCGGATCACCGGCGCCTCGTAGTCGGAACCGCCCACGCCTGCAGTGAACAGTTCTTCGTCGAAGTCCGGTTCCACCGGAGCTGCCTGGGTCTCGGTTCCCAGGCCGGCCAAGGGCAGCACCTGCACCCGTTCAATGGTGTCCTTGCGGATCGACAGCACCACGTGCGTGGAGGTGACGCCCGCGCCGTTGACCCGCACCCCGTCGTCGTGCTCCAACACGGTGTCCCAGTGCTGCGCGTCCAGCGGCCGGGAGAACTCCGACAGGTCGGCCAGCGAGACCATCGAGTTCACGGCGTCTTTATTGTGCGTGAGCAGCACCTTCTGGGCGCCGTCCAGCAGGAACGGCTCGGCGTCGTAGAGCACCCTCTCGCTACGCGGGATCAGCGTCTGCAGCCCGGCCTCGGGATGGGCGAAGTCCAGCAGCCGCGTCTCCGAGTATTCGGAGCAACCGATTCCGATCACCAGATGCCGGCGGTCGGAGGAGAGCTCAAAGCCCATCCACATGGCTGGATCGTCTTCCTGATAAATCACGACGTCGGAGTCCACCGTGGTGCCGATGGTGTGCGCCTTAATCTGGTACGGCCGCCACGACTCATCCACCACCGTGTAGAACACGCGGCTGCCGTCCGGGTCGAAGGCGAGGGAGTAGAAGACGTTCTCCACGACGTCGTCCAGCAGTTGGCCGGTGTCCAGGTCCTTGATCCGCAGGGTGAACCGCTCGTCGCCGGCGAAATCCGCGGCGTAAGCGTACAGCCTGCCGTCCTTGGTGACGGCCGAGCCGCCCAGGGAGAAGAACGGCTTGCCCTCCGCTTCCGCGTTGCCGTCCAGCAGGACCTGCTCGCCGGGTACCCTGCGGCCGGCCTCCACCTGCGGGGGAGTCCAGTCTGCCGCCGGATCTCCCGTGTCCGAGGCCTGGACCCGGCACTGGATGCCGTACTGCTTGCCCTCTTCCATGCGGCCGTAGTACCACCAGCCGTCCTTGCGCACCGGAACGGACAGGTCCGTTTCCTGCGTGCGGTTCTTAATCTCTTGGAAGATCGCCTCGCGCAGCGGCTGTTGATGCGCCGTCGCCGCTTCCGTGTAGGCGTTTTCGGCCTGCAGGTGGGCTACCACGTCCGGGTTCTCCTTGTCCCGCAGCCACTCGTAGTGGTCCACGAAGATATCGCCGTGGTGGGAGCGCTCGGTGGGCACTTTGCGGGCCACCGGCGGTTCGGGCAGGCCGGCGGGTGAGGAGATGTTGGCAGTTTCGGCGGCGGAGTGCGTCATGCCACCAATATATAGAGCGAGCCTCCTGCCCCGGTCGGGTTCGGCTGAGGGTGGACGAGTGCCGGAGCAGCAACTTTGGCCCGCAGCGCGGCCAGGCCCCGTTCCAGCCTTGACGGTCCCGCGGGCGCCACTATATCCTGAACGAACGGTCGGTAATTATTTCGCGGCCGGACTACGTACAGTGAGGTGACCATCGTGGCAACGCAGACCGACGCCGGCGACCAGAAGTTGCACGCCGTTCCGTCCGCTGAGGACGAGGCCGGACAGGCCTACTTTGACAAGATCATTGCCGAGGATTCCCGGATCGAACCCGCGGACTGGATGCCGGAGAAGTACCGCAAGACGCTGACCCGGCAGATGTCCCAGCACGCGCACTCCGAAATCATCGGCATGCAGCCGGAGGCCAACTGGATCACGCGCGCCCCCAGCCTGAAGCGCAAGGCCATCCTGATGGCCAAGGTGCAGGACGAGGCCGGCCACGGGCTCTACCTGTACTCCGCCACGGAGACGCTCGGCACCCCGCGCCACGTGCTCAACGAGCAGCTCATGTCGGGCAAGGCCAAGTACTCCTCCATCTTCAACTACCCGGCAAACAGCTGGGCGGACATGGGTGCCATCGGCTGGCTGGTCGACGGCGCCGCTATCGCCAACCAGGTGCCGCTCTGCCGCGCCTCCTACGGTCCGTACGGCCGCGCCATGGTCCGCATCTGCAAGGAAGAGTCCTTCCACCAGCGCCAGGGCTTCGAGATCCTGCTGGAACTGGCCAACGGCACCCCGGCCCAGAAGCAGATGGCCCAGGATGCGGTCAACCGCTTCTACGCCCCCGCGCTGATGATGTTCGGCCCCACGGACACCGATTCGCCGAACTCGCAGCAGTCGATGGCCTGGAACATCAAGCGCTTCTCCAACGACGAGCTGCGCTCGCGGTTTGTCGGCATGATCCAAGAGCAGGTCAAGGTCCTGGGCCTGACCCTGCCGGACGACGAGATCCGCTACAACGAGGAAACCGGCATGTGGGAGCACGGCGAACTCAACTGGGACGAATTCTACGAAGTCCTCGCCGGCCGCGGCCCCTGCAACGCGCAGCGGATGGAACGCCGCCGCGAGGCACATGAGAACGGCGCCTGGGTGCGCGAAGCAGCAGCGGCCTACGCCGCCAAGAAGGCACAGAAAGCACAGGTGGCCTAAGTGGCAACAGGAGACCAGACCTCGATGGCCCGGCCGGTCAAGCCAGCGCCCGAGGAGAACCCGGCATTGTCGGACAAGCAGCCCTGGCCGCTGTGGGAAGTTTTCGTCCGCTCCTCCCGCGGGCTCTCCCACGTGCACGCAGGTTCGCTGCACGCCCCGGACGCAGAGATGGCCGTGCGCAACGCCCGGGACCTGTACACCCGGCGCAACGAAGGCGTCTCGCTCTGGGTGGTGCCGGCGTCGGCCATTGTGGCCAGCGATCCGGATGCCAAGGGCGAATTCTTCGAGTCGCCCAAGGGCAAGGACTACCGCCACGCCACGTACTACACCAAGAGCGAAGGGGTGAAGCACCTGTGAGCGGCGAAAGCGCTACCCGGATCACGCCGGGCAATGCCCTGCGGCCGGAGGACATCGCCCAGCAGGTGACCGAAGGCAACAAGGCCAGCGAGGACGTCGCCGAGTACGCGCTGCGGCTCGGGGACGACGCCCTGATCCTGGCCCAGCGCCTGGGCTGGTGGATCTCCCGCGCGCCCGAGCTGGAAGAAGATGTCGCGCTGGGCAACATCGCCCTGGACCAGATCGGCCACGCCCGGTCCTTCCTGACCTACGCCGGCTCCGCCTGGGGCAAGTCCGAAGACGACCTGGCCTACTGGCGCGGCGAGAGCGAGTTCCGCTCCAGCTACCTGGTGGAACAGCCCAACGGCGACTTCGGCAGGACCATTGCCCGCCAGTTGGTCATTGCCGCCTACCAGCACGAACTGTATTCCCGGCTGGTCGACTCCCAGGACGAAACGCTGGCGGCCATCGCGGCCAAGTCGGTGAAGGAAGTGGACTACCACCGCGACCACGCCGAGCAGTGGACCCTGCGTCTGGGCGACGGCACCGAAGAATCGCACCGCCGCATCGCCGCCGGGTTCACTTCGGTCTGGCCGTACGTGCAGCAGCTGTTCGAGGACGACGACCTGATCGACAGGCTGGACGGCATCGCCGTGCGCCCCTCGGAACTGCGTGAAGGCTTCGACGCCTACATTGCCGCGGTCTTCGCCGAGGCCACGCTGGAGGTCCCCGACGTCCAGCCCGCGATGACGGACAAGACCCGCGTCAAGCACAGCGAACATCTGGGCTACCTGCTGGCCGAAATGCAGGTCCTGGCCCGCGAACATCCCGGCGCGACCTGGTAACGCCGGTCCGGACCTTTCGGAACAACGGAGCAATTCATGTCCACAAACACCGCGCAGCGGCCCGCTGAAACCGATGCAGCCCGCGTCTGGGATGTCGCGGCAACGGTCTGCGATCCGGAGATCCCGGTGCTGACCATCGAGGACCTCGGAATCCTGCGGTCCGTGTCAGTGCTGGATGAACCCGACGACGGCGGCCGGCCGGCCGTCGAGGTGACCATCACCCCGACCTACTCCGGCTGCCCCGCGATGGATGCCATCAGCGAAGACGTCGTCAGCGCACTGGCAAGCCAGGGCTACGACGACGTCCGCGTGAAGCTGGTGCTGGCCCCGGCCTGGACCACGGACTGGATGACTGCCGAGGGCAAAGCCAAGCTGAACGAATACGGCATCGCGCCGCCGTCTGGCTCCGCGCCCATCCGCACCGGGCCGGTCAAAGTGGGACTGAGCGTGAAGTGCCCGCGCTGCAATTCGCTCAACACCCGCGAGCTGTCCCGCTACGGCTCCACCTCCTGCAAGGCCCTGTACCAGTGCAATGACTGCCACGAACCCTTCGACTACTTCAAGGTGCTCTAGATGACTACTTCCACCACGGAGGCCCCGGCGGCCAAGCGCCGCGGCACGTTCCACCCGCTGTCCGTCGCCGAGGTCCGCAAGCTCACGGACGAGGCCGTGGAGGTCACGTTCGCCGTGCCGGAGGAGCTGCAGGGGCAGTTCGACTACGTGCCCGGGCAGTACGTGGCGTTGCGGACCACGCTGGAGGACCAGGAGATCCGCCGCAGCTACTCCATCTGTGCCGAGCCGAAGCCGGGCGAAATCCGAGTGGCCATCAAGCGGGACATCGGCGGCCTGTTTTCCAATTGGGCCAACGACAACCTCAGGGCCGGAGACGTACTGGACGTCATGAGCCCGGCCGGTGCGTTCATTTCCAAGCACCAGATGACGGAAATTAACCACCCCGAGCAGATCAACACCGACGTCGAGGCCACCTTCGTGGCCTTCGCCGCCGGCTCCGGGATCACCCCGGTGATTTCGATCGCGCGGACAGTGCTTGCCGCCAACACCAACGTCCGGTTCGACCTGGTGTACGCGAACAAAGCTGCCATGGACGTGATGTTCGTGGAGGAACTGGCAGACCTGAAGGACAAGTACCCCACCCGGTTCGCGCTGCACCATGTGCTCTCTCGCGAACAGCGGATCTCGCCGCTGCTCTCCGGCCGGATCGATGCCGAAAAGCTCACCAGCCTGTTTGACAACGTGCTGCGGACCGACGACGTGGACGAGTGGTTCCTTTGCGGTCCGTATGAGCTGGTGCAGCTGTGCCGTGACACTTTGGCCGAGCGCGGCGTGCCCGCCGACAAGATCCGCTACGAGCTGTTCTCCACCGGCGAGCCGACCAAGCCGCAGGGCAACATCGGCCGCCCGGTCCAGGTGGATCCCAGCGCGGACAACTACGACATCACCTTCACCCTCGACGGGCTCACCGGCAAGGTCGCCTCGCCCAAGCACGCCCGCGAGTCGGTGCTCAACGCGGCGCTGCGGGTCCGTCCGGACGTGCCGTTCGCTTGTGCCGGCGGCGTTTGCGGCACCTGCCGCGCCAAGGTGGTCTCCGGTACCTTCACCATGGAGGAGAACTACGCGCTGGAGCCGGACGAGATCGAGCGCGGTTACGTGCTCACCTGCCAGACCCACCCGACCAGTAAAGAAATCACCGTCGACTACGACGCCTAGCATCGATTTCACACCGGTGGTCGACCAAGCAATCTAACCGGTGGCCGACCATGATACCGGTGGTCGACCAAGCGAGCGCCAGCGAGCGCGTGGAGACCACGCGAGCCGACCCGAGAGGAACCACGCATGAGCATGATCGAACTGTCCATCGAGGACAACGTCGCCGAAGTGGTGCTTAACGCGCCGGGCAAGATGAACGCCCTGGATGAGCAGGCGGTGCTGGATCTGGGCAAGGCGTACGACGACGCCGCTGCCGCCGGCGTCCGTGCGCTGCTGCTCCGCGGCGAGGGCCGCGGGTTCTGCGCCGGCCGCGACATCTCCCAGGTGGATCCTGCCACCGACGATGCCTACGGCTACCTTTCCAACGTCGTCACCCCGGTGCTGCGGAAGATGGCGGAGTTCCCGGCCCCCACGTTCGCCGCCGCGCAGGGTGCCGCGCTCGGCGTCGGGCTTGGCCTGCTGATCGCCACGGACGTGGTGTACGTCGCCGACAACGCCAAGATCGGTTCGCCGTTCGCCAATCTGGGGGCCACCTTGGACTCGGGCGGGCACTGGCTGTTCACCGAGCGGCTCGGTGCGCACCGCACGCTGGACTTGATCTACACCGCCGAGTTGATGAGCGGCGAGGAAGCGGTGCGGGCCGGCCTGTTCAGCCGCGTGATGCCCGCGGACGAACTGCTGGAAACCACACGCGGCATCGTCGGCAAGGTTGCGCAGGGAGCCACCGGCGCGTTCCGTGCTTCCAAGGAACTGGTGGCCAACATCCGCGACCAGCGGCTGGGCCTGTGGCTGGCCACAGAAGAAGAGAACGTGGCTCAGGGCCGGCTTTGCAAGAGCGACGACTACGCTGAAGGTTTCAAGGCTTTCCAAGAGAAGCGCAAGCCGGTCTTCAAGGGCTGAGGGGTCCGCCTCCTGCCTGGCCTCGCAGGTTCTGGCAGGATGGCTCCATGAGCGCCAAACCGACCGCCGCAACGGCGGCTGACTGGACTGTTGCCGTCCCGGACCGGGATCTGCTGTCTGCGTTGGGGCCGCTTCCCGCCGGGATAAAAGCCGTCCCTTGGGATGTCGACGGCGAACCGGACGGGACGCAGCTGGACCAGATCGACGTCGTCGTGCTGCCGTATCCAGACGCAGCCGGCGCGCTCCCGTACCTGGCCAAACTGAAAAACCTGAAGCTGGTGCAGACCCAAACCACCGGCGTTGACGGGATCGCCGACGTGGTCGGTCCGGACGTCGCGATCGCCAGCGCTGCCGGCGTGCACGCCGCCTCCACCGCCGAGCTCGCCGTCGGCCTGATGCTCGCCTCGCTGCGTGGAATCGACATAGCCGCGCGGGACCAACCGGAGGGGCGGTGGCGCCATGAACGTCGGCTCTCCTTGGCCGACCGGAAGGTCCTGCTGGTGGGCGTGGGCGGCATCGGCCGGGAAATCGCGCGCCGCCTCGAGCCATTCGAAGTGCAGTTGACGCGGGTCGGAACCCACGCACGCGATGACGGCGAGGGCCACATCCACGGCACCGTGGAGTTGGAGGATCTTGCCGCCTCCCACGAAGTGCTGGTCGTCATTACACCGCTGACCGACGCCACCCACGGGTTGATCGATGCCGCGATACTGGCAGCCCTCCCGGACGGTGCGCTGGTGGTCAACGTTGCGCGCGGGGCTGTGGTGGACACGGACGCCCTGACCGCCGAAGTTGTCTCCGGCCGGCTGAACTGCGCGCTGGATGTCACCGATCCCGAACCGCTGCCGCCGGACCATCCGTTGTGGCGCGCCGGCAACGCCCTGATCACCCCGCACCTGGGCGGCGACACCACGGCGTTCGAACCGCGGATCGTCCGCCTCCTCAGGGAGCAATTAGCGGCGGTCGCCGGCGGCAAGGCACCGCAGAACCTGGTGCAACCGGGACGCTTCCGGAGCGACTCAGCCGGCAAAGACCAGAGCGACGCATAAATCGGCCGGGGGTACAGCATCGGGGCTTGCGACCTGCCGCTTGCGTGGTGTTTGGCATGCGAGTCGAGCGCCGCTGAAACGCCGGTGCTCATGCCGGAGGCTGGACAACCGAGCGGCGTCGCGAGCAGGATGGAGGCGGCGCGTCGAGGCAGCCGCCGAGCGCCGGAGGAGGGATGACCCATGGGCATCATTGTGGCCAACATGTTCCTCACCCTCGACGGCGTGTACCAGGCGCCGGGCGCGGTCGACGAGGACCAGGAAGACGGCTTCGCCTATGGCGGTTGGCAGGCGCCGTTCTTCGACGAAGAATCCGGGGCGGCGATGGGCGCCGTCATCGACCGTATTGATGCGTTGCTGCTCGGGCGGAAGACGTACGACATTTTCGCGGCCTACTGGCCGAATGCTGGCGACGACTCTCCGATCGCCGCGAAGTTCAACGCGGTGCCCAAGTACGTAGTGTCCACCAAGCTCACCGAGCCGTCCTGGGCTGGCACCACGGTATTGCCCCATGCGATGGCGGCGGCGCACCTGCGCGAACGGCATGATGAGGTGCACTCATTCGGCAGCGGCGACCTGTTGCAGTCGTTATTCACCGAGGACGTGGTGGACCGCCTCAACCTCTGGCTGTATCCGCTCACCGTGGGCAGCGGGAAGCGGCTCTTTGGCTCCGGCACCATTCCGGCGTCCTTCCGCCTGGCCGGACCGGCCCGCACCTTCGAGAAGGGGGCGGTGGGGCTGGTCTACGAGCGAGCGGGCGAGGTCGAGACCGGCAACATCAACGAGGTGGAGGCGCGCAGGAGCGAGGGCAGCTGACGGCGGGCAACGGCTGGTCAGCCAGCGCGCCGGTTGACCAGATCGCCGGCCCGGCTTAGCGGGTATCCAGGTCCTCGAAGACCAGGAACGTCTGAGTGTCCAGGATGCCGGGCATGGACTGGATTTGGTCGAAGATGACCCTGCGCAGGTCCACGTTGTCCACCGCGCGGACCAGCAGGATGACGTCGAAGTTCCCGCCGACCAAGGCGATGTGGTGCACCTCGGGGATGGCCCGCAAAGCCTCTCGCAACTCGCGCCAGGAGTGCTGCCGCAGCTTCAACGTCACGTAGGCAGAGGCCTTCAGGCCGGCCTTGATCGGGTCCACCAGTGCGGTGAACTTGGTCAGCACGCCGGCCTCGGTGAGGCGCGAAATCCGCGAGTAGGCGTGGGCGCGGGAGATGTGCACATTCTCGGCCACAGCGGTCACGGACAGCCGGCCGTCCCGAGTCAGCTCCGCCAAGATCCGACGGTCAATCTCGTCCAACTGCGGGACTTTCACCGCGGCGCTCTCTGCCATACGTCTACACCTCGTGGGGTTATCCAGCTCACACTGACAATTTGTCTCCAACAATACGACTCAGCGGACAAATTATCCATGCTTTTCCGCAGAAGTGGATACGAAAAGTAGCCCAATCACATACTAAAGCTACACAGTTTCTTCAGGCAGAGGCGCCAGCGGTTTGGCCGGGTGGCCCGGCAAGGGCGGCAACACCGCCGTGGCCGACCAAGGATTCGAGGGAGACACCATGACTATCTCAACCGGTAACCCGATCGAGGGATCGATGGCCGACCCGTCCCGCCGCCCCGGCATGGACGATCCGGTCACCGCGGAGGCCTACATGCTGCCCTCCGGCCAGCCCGTGCAGCTGGTGGATCCGGACGGCCAGCACGTGCACAACGACAAGTACCCGCTGCCCGACGGCGAAGCACTGCTGAGGGCCTACCGCGAACTGGTGGTGGGCCGCCGCGTCAACGACCAGGCCAACGCGCTGGTCCGCCAAGGCCGGCTGGCTGTCTACCCGTCGTCGCACGGGCAGGAGGCCTGCCAGGTGGCCTCCGCGCTCTGCATCGGCGAGGGCGACTGGCTGTTTCCGACCTACCGCGACACGGTGGCCGTGATCGCCAAGGGCGTTGACCCGGTGCAGACGCTCACCCTGCTGCAGGGGGACTGGCACGGCGGTTACGACCCGTACGAGCACAAGGTCTCGATTCAGGCGACGCCGCTGGCCACCCAGTTGCTGCACGCCGTGGGCGTGGCCCACGCGGCCAAGCTCAAAGGCGAGGACACCGTCGTCGTCGCGCTCTGCGGTGACGGGGCCACCAGCGAAGGCGACTTTCATGAGGCACTGAACTTCGCCGCCGTGTTCCACCTGCCGGTGGTGTTCTTTGTGCAGAACAACCAGTACGCCATCTCGGTTCCGCTGAACAAGCAGACCGTGGCGCCGTCGCTGGCGCACAAGGCCATCGGGTACGGCATGCCGGGCGAGCGCGTGGACGGCAACGATACCGCCGCCCTGCTGGCCGTGCTGGGCAAGGCTGTGGACCGCGCTCGGCAGGGCGGCGGCCCGGCGCTGGTGGAGGCGCACACCTACCGGATGCAGTCGCACACCAACGCCGACGACGCCACCCGCTACCGCACCGACGAGGAAGTGGCCGAGTGGGCACCAAAGGATCCGCTGGTGCGCCTGCGGGCCTACCTGAAGGAGCTGAACGTCCTGACTGAGGAGCTGGAAGAGGAGATCGCCGGCCGGGCCGAAACCGTCGCCGCCCAGATGCGCGACGGCCTCAATGCCGAGAACGAAGTGGACCCGGAGGACCTGTTCCGGTTCATCTTCACCGAAAAGACCAGCCAGCTGCGCGAGCAGGCCGCCATGCTGCGCGAAGAACTCTCGCGCGAGTCGGCCTGACCGCCGCCCACCGAAGGACACACCATGAGCACAACAATGACGTTCGCGAAGGCGTTGAACACGGCGCTGGCCGATGAAATGGAAGCCGACAGCTCCGTCGTCGTCTTCGGTGAGGACGTGGGCCCGCTGGGCGGCGTTTTCCGCATCACCGACGGTTTGACGAAACGATTCGGCGAGGAACGCTGCTTCGACACCCCGCTTGCTGAGTCCGGCATCATGGGCATGGCCATCGGCATGGCAATGAACGGCCTGCGACCGGTGGTGGAGATGCAGTTCGACGCCTTCGCCTACCCGGCGTTCGAGCAGGTGGTCTCGCATGTGGCCAAAATGCCGAACCGCACCCGCGGCAAGGTCAAGCTGCCGATGGTCATCCGGATTCCGTATGCCGGGGGCATCGGCGGCGTGGAGCACCACTGCGACTCCTCCGAGTCCTACTACGCGCACACCCCAGGGCTGACCGTGGTGGCCCCGGCCACGGTGGAGGACGCCTACACCATGCTCCGCGAAGCGATCCGCTTCCCGGACCCGGTGGTGTTCCTGGAGCCGAAGAAACTCTATTTCTCCAAAGAGCAACTGGACCTTGAGGCCCTGCAGGCGCGCTGGGGCAGCACTGCGGTGGTCGACCAAGCGAGCGCCAGCGAGCGCGTGGAGACCGGCGCGACCGCTGAAGGTGGATTCGGCCGCGCCGTCATCGCCCGTGCCGGCACCGACGCCACGCTGATCACCTACGGACCGTCCGTGCCCACCGTGATGAAGGCCGCCGCAGCGGCCGCCGAGGAAGGCCGCTCGCTGGAGGTAATTGACATCCGGTCCATCGTTCCCTTCGACGACGAGACCGTGATGGCGTCGGTGCGCAAGACCGGCCGCGCCGTCGTCGTGGCCGAAGCCCCCGGTTTCGCCTCGGTCGCCTCCGAAATCGTGGCGCGGGTGCAGGAACGCTGCTTCCACTCGCTCGCCGCCCCGGTCCTGCGCGTGACTGGCTTCGACATTCCCTATCCGGCGCCCAAGCTGGAGCACTACTATCTGCCCAGCGTGGACCGCATCCTGGACGCCGTGGACGAACTGCAGTGGGAGGACGCGTAGCCATGACGCGACAAGTATTCAAGCTGCCGGACCTCGGCGAAGGCCTGACCGAGGCCGAACTGGTCCACTGGCTGGTCAAGGTGGGCGACGAGATCCGCGTGGACCAACCGGTCGCCGAAGTGGAGACCGCCAAGTCCATGGTGGAAGTGCCCAGCCCCTACGCCGGGACCGTTGCCGTGCTGCACGGAGCCGCCGGAGACACCATGGATGTGGGCAAGCCGCTGATCTCGGTGGATGCGCCGGGGTATGTGCACGACGGCGGTGCATCGGGTCCCGCTGGATCCGCACCGCAGGCGCCCCGTGCGGGGGAGGCTGCCGCCGCCGTCGCGGCGGGAGATGCTCCGGACCCCGACCGTTCGGGGGCAGACTCCGCCCATCCCGACGGCGAGGCCTACCGGAACGAGGAGCGCGCCGGGATCCTGGAGCCGGCGGAGTCCGGGTCGGGCAACGTCCTCATCGGTTACGGAACTCCCGGCGGATCGGCAGGGTCCAAGCGCACCCGCAAGCCGAAGACCGGCCGGTCTCTACTCGGCGCTGGCGCGCCTCCATCGACCACCGGCAGCGCCCCCGTGGTCGACCAAGCGAGCGCCAGCGAGCGCGTGGAGACCCGCGTGGAGACCCTTGGCTCGGCGGCCCCGCTGGTCATCTCGCCGCTGGTCCGCAAACTGGCCCGCGACGCCGGCCTCCGCCTGGCCGACATCTCCGGCACCGGCGCCGACGGGATGATTCTGCGCAAGGACGTCGAGGCCGCGCTCGCCGGAGGGCCGGGGGCGGACCGGTCTCTGCTCGACCGGTCTCTGCTCGACGGGTCTCTACTCGTCGCTGGCGCGCCTCCATCGACCACCGACGGCGCTCCGTCGACCACCGGCGCCGACGCCCGCACCGGCCTCGGCATCGCCACCCGCACCCCGATGAAGGGCGTCCGCAAGACGGTGGCGCAGGCGATGTCCCGCAGCCGCACGGAAATCCCCGAGGCCACCGTGTGGGTGGACGTGGACGCCACCGCGCTGCTGCAGATGCGCGCCGACCTCAAACGACGCGCCCCGGAGAACACCCCGGGCCTGCTGGCCTTCATCGCCAGGTTTGTGCTGGCCGGCCTGGCCAAGTACCCGGCGCTGAACACCCGGGTGGAAGGTGAGGAGATCGTCGGCTTCGACGGCGTCAACCTGGGCTTCGCCGCCCAGACCGACCGCGGGTTGCTGGTGCCGAGCGTGCGTAACGCCGACAAGCTCAGCGCCCGGCAGTTGGATACCGAGATCAGGCGGCTCACCGCCGTCGCGCGTGACGGCAAGGCCACGCCCGCCGAGCTGACCAGCGGTACCTTCACGCTGAACAACTACGGAGTCTTTGGGGTGGACGGCAGCGCCGCCATCATCAATTACCCCGAGGTGGCCATCCTCGGCGTCGGCCGGATCATCGACAAGCCCTGGGTGGTCAACGGCGAGCTGGCCGTCCGGAAGGTCACCGAGCTGGTGCTGGTCTTCGACCACCGGGTATGCGACGGCGGCACGGCCGGCGGCTTCCTGCGTTACGTCGCGGACGCCATCGAGAACCCCGGCAGCGTGCTCGCCGATCTCTAACGGTACCGGGCCCGCAGTCGCTGATGGCGGGCCCGGGTTCTTGTCGGTGCTGCCGAAAAGCGCTGGAAAATTTCCCTAGCTGACCCGATCTGCCCGGCGCTACGCTTAGGCATGATCACTCTGCCAGAGGCGTACCAAAAGTACCTCTCCCGGTTGTCTGCACACCATGCCGAGGCGCTCCGGCCGGTGTTCCTCGAATCGGTTGCCGATGGGGAACACGGCATCTCGATCCGCGGCATGGGGTCCAAACACGTGCAGGCGTACGTCGACGACTCCGTGCCGTTCGGCGAAATCCGTGAGGAAGTTCGCCACGCCCACGAGTACTGATAACTGGGGCACGTGGTGAGTGTGCCGCGGCCTTGTCTCATTGTGTGCCGTCGTTCAGCGGAGCGGGCCGGCGCGGTACGGTAGCAGGAAAGGGCCGTGCCATCTGCGCGGCCGGTGTGCGAGTCGATGGAGAGTGACGGCCGGATGAGCAATGCCGCCCGAACAGAGGACACGACCGGCGAGCCAGCGGAAACCGTACAAGTTGCGCCCGGGAATTACGTGATCAGGACCCCGGAGTACCTGCTCAACTCAGGGCTGGTCATCGGCGGGAACAAGGCCCTGGTGGTGGATACCGGTGCCGGCCCACGCCAGGCCCGGCGGATCTACGCCGCGGCGCGCCGGCTGACCAAGCTGCCGCTCGCCGTCGTCAATACGCATTTCCACTATGATCACGTCTTCGGCAATGACTACTTCGCCGCCCAGGGTGTGCAGGATTTCTACGCGCACCGCAGCTGCGCGCACGACATCGCCGAGAATGGTGCGCTGCAACGCGCCGCCGTCGCGGAGACGGAACCGGAAATGGCGGCGGCCGAGGGCGAGTACACCGCCATCAGGATCCCCACCAGGCTGGTGGACACGGAGACCACCGTCGACTTGGGCGGGGTCAGCGTCAAGCTTTTCCATCTGGGGTTGGGCCACACCGACGGCGACCTGCTGGTCGGCTCGCCCAGCACACTGTTCGCCGGCGACCTGGTGGAGCAAGGCGCGCCTCCCGCCTTTGAGGACTCCTATCCCCGCGACTGGGTCGAGACGCTGCGGCGGATCTCCGGCCTGCGCCACGAGTACGACGTGCTGGTGCCCGGCCACGGCCAGACCGTCAGCGACGCCTTCGTGAAGAACATGTGCGAGACCATGGCCCTGGCCGTCCGGATGGGGGAACAGGCCAGCCGCGACACACCAGCGGACGCCACCAAGGCCATCCCGATCCTGCCCTACGGCCCGGTGCAGTCCCGCTCCCTGCTGCAGCGGCTCAAAGCCAGCAGGTGAGCGGCGCGGGCGACTTCAGCCTCCGCCAGATAGCGCTTCCGGCCTTCGGCCCGTCGGTGCTGTACGGCATCGGCATGGGCGCCATCACCCCGGTGATCGCGCTGCGGGCCCACGACCTCGGCGCCAGCTTCGCGGTGGCCGCCCTGATGACCACCGTCGTCGGGCTCGCCTCGCTGCTGACCAACCTGCCGGCGTCGTCCCTCACGGCACGGTTCGGCGAACGCAGCGCACTGGTCGCGGCAGCCGTCTGGGCGATGGCGGCAATGGTGCTCGGGGCGACCGCCACCAGTTTGCCGCTCTTCGCCGCGGCCATCTTCATGGTGGGCATGGCCGGGTCCGTGTTCAACCTGGCCCGGCAGTCCTACCTGACCGCGGCCGTGCCGCACCACCTGCGCGCCCGCGCCATGTCCACCCTCGGAGGAACCCACCGGATCGGCATCTTCGCCGGCCCGTTCCTGGCCGCCGCGGCCATTGCGCTGGGCGGCATCCCCGCGGCGTTCTGGCTGGGTGCCGTGACCATGGTGCTGGCGGCGGCGCTCTCGCTGACCGTGCCCGACTTCGAATCGGCAACGACGGCGGCTCCGGGCGCGCCGCCGGTGACCATCCGCAGCATCTTCACGCGCCACTGGCGGACCTTCGCCACGGTTGGCGTCGGAGTGATGCTGGTCGGTGCCGTCCGCGCCTCGCGGCAGGCGGTGTTGCCGCTCTGGGCGGAAAACCTGGGCCTGGATGCCTCGGCGGCGTCGCTGATCTACGGCATGTCCGGCGCCGTCGAGCTGCTGTTGTTCTACCCGGCCGGCAAGCTCATGGACGTGAAAGGCCGGATTTGGACGGCGGTGCCTTGCATGATCATCATGGCTGCGGGCCTGATCTGGATCCCGTTCACCACCGGCTTCACCGCGCTGCTGCTCGCGGCGCTGCTGATGGGCGTGGGGAACGGAATGGGCTCCGGGATCGTGATGACGCTCGGCGCCGACCATGCTCCGCCAGCAGGACGGCCGCAGTTCCTGGGCCTGTGGCGGCTGGTGACCGACACCGGCATCATGGGCGGCCCGGCGCTGCCGTCACCGCACTCGTCTCACTCTCCGTGGGGATATGGACGACGGCGGGGCTCGCCCTCCTGGGCGCGGTGGCCTTGGGCTACTGGATCCCGCGGACGCGGCCCGCGGAAGTTCCCGAAGATATCAACCGGACTCAGCGCACAGGCTCGGCAGCCCCATCGCGTGACGAGTAGCTACGCCGAGGAATGAGGTGGCCGGTTTACGTTGTCGGCGTCCCAACTCAGGTCGGCGCCTTCGCGAACCGGCAAAGCCTCGATCGATGGGTCGGACACCAGAGCCTTGATGAGCTCCCAGCTTCCAGCCACGATGGTCGAGTCCCAGTCGATCTCAGTGACCAGGACCCAGCTCCGATCGTCCGGCCACAAGATGCTGGGTGATTGTGGAAAATCCGGATCATCGTGCCACGGGACATTCTCGTTCCAGTCTGGATCAGCGAAGAATTGTGCCCCTGCGCTAAACAAGAAATAGGAGCGGTCCGGCAACTCCAGAACCCGGCCGTTGACAACGTCCTTGGGCAGGATCCCGGAGCCGGGGCCGCCATCAGGCACGAAGTATTCGGAGCCGACCGACGTCGGTCCGTCGGAGGCGGTGAGCACGGCGAGCCCGGCTGAGCTTGTCAGACCGCCCCAGCCTTCCCACACGGCAGCGACTCCCCGGGTGGGCGTCGCGGTGTGGTTGGCGAGGTGGCCGGCGACAGCGGCGAGCACTCCGGCGTCCAGATTGCCGGACATCGGCTCGAAATACCGCCAGCCGGCAGCGTCGAGAACACCATCCGCGCCACCGGGCGGGGAACCGACAAGCCGGTGGTACTGCGCCAACGGATGCATGATGGATCCGAAGGCCGCAGCCACCACGGACCACGAGGCCTGTTCCGACGTGACACGCAATGCACCCGTCCCCGCGTCTTCATGCCAGCTTCCCGAGTGCACCGGTCGGTCGCGCTCTGCCGGGTGGAAGATCCGGGCATACGCCGGATAGCCGCGGGGCACTGCCACGTGCATGCTCGACGACCTAGCATCCAGGCGGCGAAGCAGCCAGCGGCCGGGTTCGTCGTCGAGAAGGGAATCCATCGCTACAGCGTAGCCGCGGGACACGGTAACTGGCTCCGGCGACGGAACGGCCTCGCCGGCGACAAAAACGCTGTGGCTCAGTGCCTGCGGGATTGGATGCCGAACAGCCAGGTCAGCAGGGCGCTGAGCAGCATGCCGGTGCCAGTGATCAGGCCCATCCCGGCCCAGAAGAAGAACGGGATACTGCCGTCGCCGGGCACCGCAGCGGGACCGAGCTGCTGCACCAGCAGATACAGCCCGGCCGCCATACCGAGCCCCAGCACTGCCAGCAGCCAGCACAGCCGCGGCCACCAGACGGAGGCAGCCCAGAAACTTCCGTAGCCTGACCAGACGTTCCAGTCGTTGCCGTGCCGCAGCACTACCGGCCCGGCAGCCAAGGCCCAGAAACCGGCCACCAGGAAGGCAGCCACCACATCAGAAGGCCGGTGCCAGCCGTTGATCAGAGTGGCCGCCCCGGCCAGCACGGCGTACAAGCCACCGGCGGCCGCGGCGAACGGACGCCAGCGGGGCGAGACGACCAGGAAGACGGCCAAGGCAGCCGCTGCGGCGATGGTCGTGTGCCCGGACGGCAACGAATTGTGTTCCAGCGTTGGCACGCCGCGGTCGGGCCGGTCAAGGATGACGTTTTTGAGGATCCAGGTGGTGGCCGCCGACGCAGCGACCACGCCGACGCCGATCGCAGCGGGGACCCACCGCCGTCGTACTAAGGCCACCACCAGCAGCACGGCGGCCGCCACCGCCACGGAAACATCCGGCAGCAGGTCCAGGAAGTCCAGGAACACGCCCCGGCCCAGCCGCCAGCCGGAATCCGCTTCTGCCCAGGCTGATTCATCCGCGAACTGCCCGGTGGTGGTCCGAACGAAGGCGTAGTAGTTCAGCGCAAACGCGCCCGCGCACAACAGCGCCCCCAGCCAGAAAAGGGCAGGAGCGTGCGCTGCCGGACGGCGGGAGGCGGTCCGGGGGCGGAAACTGGAACGCTGCGAAGTCATCGATTCTAGGGTCGCACACAATGCTGGCAGCATCCGGGAAGGGGCCGCCGGCCGTACAGTGGACTCGATGATACCGCACCAGCTTCCAGACCTCTCAGGGCACCACGATCTGCCCGAGCTTGCCGATCTGCTGGCCACCGCACGGGTGGTTTCCCTGCCGATGAAGGTCCGTTTCCGCGGGGTGATGGAGCGTGAAGTGCTGCTGCTGGAAGGCCCGGCGGGATGGGCGGAATTCTCGCCGTTTCTGGAGTACGACGACGCCGAGGCCGCCGCATGGCTGGCCGCTGCGGTGGAGGCGGGCTGGCAGGGCTTCCCGGCCCCGGTCCGTGACAGCGTTCCGGTCAACGCCACCGTTCCCGCGGTGGCGCCGGACCAGGTGCCCGGTGTGCTGGCCCGCTACGACGGGGCCCAGACAGTGAAGATCAAGGTTGCCGAGGCCGGCCAGGACGTTGACCAGGATGTGGCACGGGTCGCGGCCGTGCGGGCCGCTGCTCCCGACGCCCTGCTGCGGGTGGATGCCAACGGCGGCTGGGACGTTGCAGGGGCCGTTGACGCGCTAAGCAGACTGGCCGAGTACTCGCTGGAGTACGCCGAGCAACCGGTGCCGGACATCGCCGGGCTGCGGGCCGTGCGGACCGAGCTGCGCCGGCGCGGTATCGACACGCCCATCGCTGCGGACGAAAGCGTGCGCAAAGCTTCCGACCCCTTGCGGGTCGCCCGCGAAGAGGCCGCGGACCTGATTGTGGTCAAGGTGCAGCCGCTGGGCGGAGTGCGCCGGGCACTGGACATCGTCGCCCAGGCCGGACTCCCCGCCGTCGTCAGCTCTGCCTTGGATTCCTCGGTGGGGATCCGCGCCGGCGTGGCCCTGGCCGCGGCACTGCCGGACCTGCCGTACGCCTGCGGCTTGGCCACGGTCTCCCTGATGGACGGCGACGTCACGGCTCAGTCGCTGGTGCCGGTGGCCGGACGGCTGCCGGTGCGAGAGGTGGCGCCCGATCCGGTGCTGCTGGACCACTTTGCCGCGCCGGAGGACCGTCGGCAATGGTGGCTGGACCGCCTGACGCGGACCTACCGGCTGCTGGAGGCTTGAGTCAGCGGCGCCTGCCGCTCCTCGGGCGCCACGCTTCAACTGCCGGAGGTCCATCCTTCCTCGCCCGGGGCGATCCTTCCTCGCCCGGGTCAATCCTTCAGGTGTTCTCTGGGCCCGTTCTTCACTGCGAAAAATGTCCGAGGCAGCCGATAGCTTGAAGATATGGACAGCGAGGGCATTGAGCTTCAGCTGCCGGTTCCGGGTCAGGGACTGGTGATGGACCTTGGTGTCCCGGCGCGTCCGGACAGCTCGCTGCTGGAGGCCCTATTTCAGCAGGTTCTGGCAGATGCCCTGCTGCGGCGCTACGGTTTCTCGACGGGCGGCGCCAGAGGCTCCTCCGCTGGCGTTGAAACCGCCGCTGATGTCGAGTCTCTCTCACCGGAGGACCGGGACGATCCGTCTATACCGGAGGATGGCGCGGGTGTACCGACTGAGTTGGCCGGCCTGCTCGCTGTGGTGGACCCCATGGCGCTGGACGATGCGCAGGCGATCGATTATCTGAAGGCTGCAGCGCGGGTGGAAGCTTGGGTGCAGTCCTGCCAGGTGCAGGCACTGAACCGCTTCGCGCTACTGCGGACTGGGCAGGGCGGGGATCGAGACCCGGAAGGCTTTTCCCGGTTCGCGCCGCAGGAAATCTCGGCGCACTTATCCACCGGGGACGCCGCAGCGAGGTCCATGCTCGCCGACGCCCGTCACATCTGCTCGAACCTGCCGGGAACGCTCGGCGCTATGAGCCGCGGTGATCTGGACCTGGCGCGGGCAAAAGCCCTGGCCCGGGGCTCCGCCGATCTGCCGGCGGAATGCCTCAAGGACTTCGAAGCCGCTGTGCTGCCGCGCGCCGGGGATATCACCTTGGAATCCGTGAGGTCTCGGGCTCGGAAAATGCGCGACCGCCTGCATCCGGAGGCGTTATCAGAGCGGCACCGGCGGGCGAACGAGTCCCGGGACCTGCAGTTGACCGATCAGGACGACGGTATGGCCGAACTGTGGATCCGTATGAGCGCTGACAAAGCCCATCTGGTCTTCGACCGGGTCCAGTCCACCGCCCGTTCCCTCCAAGGTCCCGGAGAAGAACGGACCCTGCCGCAGTTGCGGGCCGATGTGTTCTCCGATCTGCTGCTGTCTGGAGAACTCCGGGCTGCGGAACAAGCGGCGCCGGCGGCTGGCACCAGCGTGCTTCCCCGGTCCGCACAGGGGAGACCAGGCAACACGGGGCCGGGGATGCTAGTCACTATGCCGCTGACTACGCTGCTGGGGCTGAGCGAGGAGCCTGGAGACCTGGCCGGGCACGGACCGATTCCACCGGACACGGGCCGGCAGCTCTCCCAGTTGGCGAAATCCTGGCTGCTGGTGCTCACCGATGACCAAGGCCAAGCCATCGCTGCGGCCCGGAAGCTGCGGACTCCGCCGGAATGGTTGAAACGGCTCGTCCGCATACGGGACCGGCACTGTCGGTTCCCCGGCTGCCGCCGGGCTGCGCCCTACTGCGAGATTGATCATGTGATCGCGTGGGAAGACGGCGGGTTGACGGTTCTGGAGAACCTGCAATGCCTCTGCGCAGCACATCACGCGGCGAAGACAGCCGGTGAATCCAGCGCAGTGGCGGGCCCGAAGGGTGAGATCACGTGGACCACGCGTACAGGCCACCGGAAGACCACCTCCCCGGATGAAAGCTGGGACACGCTCCTGCCACGCGCAGTTGGCGGGGGAGGCGAAAGCGAAGCCGGGGACGGGAAGCCCAAACGTACGCTCGGCGGCATCGAACTGCCCGATGAAGAGGACACCGACCCCTACGCGCCGCCGCCGTTCTGACCCTGGCGTTGTATCGCGCCTCAAGGCTGCTTCCGGGGGAAATCCGTAAGCAAAGGGTGACGCCTTTCGCCCACTGTTAGCCAAGAATTCACCAGCGCTCGATCTGCTGGTCGATTTCAATCGAAACGATAAAGCAGGGAACCGACAGATTGTACGTGGAAGGCGAAAACCGTGACCGATACCAAGAAGCGCTACCTGCCCATGCTGGGCCATGTGTCCGGGAAGCGCAGCGCCGTGACCTGCGCGCTCAAGTGCGACAACGCCTGCGCCAAGGGCGTGTGCAACACCTCTGAGAACAACTACTTCCGGGACATCGTCTCGGCCGAGTACTCCCGTCGCCGGATGATGGGGCTGGGCGGCGCAGGTGCGCTGGCGCTGATGTTTGGCGGCGGAGCAGCCGCCGAGGCTCAGGTCGGGCTGTCCCCGGCCGCCAAGGCCGGGAAGGGGCCGGGAAACCGCAGCAAGCTGAAGTTTGACGGCATCAACGCTGTGCCGAACAACGTGGACGACGTCGTCGTCCCCAAGGGCTACAACTGGGACCCGGTGATCCGCTGGGGCGACCCGCTGTTCCATGACACCCCGGAGTTCGACCCGGAGAACCAGACGAAGAAGTCCCAGTCGGGGCAGTTCGGCTACAACAACGACTACCTGGACATCATTGAGATCCCGGGCAGCAACGGCAAGCGCGCGGTGCTGTTCGCCAACCACGAATACACCAACGAGGGCATCATGTTCCCGCCGGACATGCCGGTCGAACGCCAGCGCGAGGTTGCGATGGCTGCGCACGGTTTGTCCGTGGTGGAGTTGGAGCGCAAGGGCAAGGGCCAGCCGTGGAGCTACATCCGCGGCGCCCAGCTGAACCGGCGCTTCCTGATGGACACCGAATACGAACTGACCGGCCCGGCAGCCGGCTCGGACCTGCTCAAGACGCAGGCCGACCCCACCGGCCGCAAGGTGCTCGGCACGCTGAACAACTGTGCCGGCGGCACCACGCCCTGGGGCACCATCCTGTCGGGCGAAGAGAACTTCAACCAGTACTTCAAGGTGTCGGCCCCGGCCGCCGAGCAGCGCCGTTACGGGCTCACGTCGGCCAACCCGTCGCGCGGCTGGCACATCCCGGAACCCCGCTTCGACACCGACCGCCCCGAAGGAAAGAACGAGGACAACCGGTTCGGCTGGATTGTTGAGGTCGATCCGTTCGATCCCACGTCCACCCCGCGCAAGCACACCGCACTGGGCCGCTTCAAGCACGAAGGTGCCAACGTGACCATCGCTGCCTCCGGGCACGTGGTGTCCTACTCCGGCGACGACGAGCGCTTCGACTACCTGTACAAGTTCGTCTCCAAGGGTAAGTACCGCGAGGGCGACAAGAAGCACAACATGACGCTGCTGACCGAGGGCGACCTGTTTGTGGCCAGCTTCAAGGGCAACTCGCCACAGAACCAGATCGACGGTTCCGGCGTGCTGCCCTCCGACGGCGCGTTCGACGGAACCGGGCACTGGATCCAGCTGACCCGCGACGGCAAGTCCCTGGTGCCAGGCATGGGCATCGATCAAGTGCTGGTCTACACCCGCCTGGCAGCCGACGCGATGGGCGCCACCAAGATGGACCGCCCGGAGGATGTTGAGATCAACCCGGCCACCGGCAAGATCTACATGGCATGCACCAACAACACCTCCCGCACCCGCGCGCAAGCGGACGAGCCGAACCCGCGGGCGAACAACCGCCACGGCCACATCGTTGAAATGACGGAGACCGGCGATCAGACCTCCACCGAATTCACCTGGAGCGTGATCCTGGTGGCCGGTGATCCCGCCGTGGACGAGTCCGTCTACTTCAGCGGCTACCCGGCGAACCAGGTGCAGCCGATCTCCTGCCCGGACAACCTGGCCTTCGACTCGGCCGGCAACCTGTGGGTCTCCACCGACGGCCAGCCGGGCACCATCCAGCGCAACGACGCCCTCTTCCGCGTCACGCTGGACGGGCAGGAACGCGGCAAGGTGGAGCAGTTCATGGCCGTCCCGATCGATGCCGAGACCTGCGGCCCGCTGATTCACGACGACGACGGCCTGGTATTCGTCGCAGTTCAGCACCCGGGCGAGGACGGCAGCTGGGGCGCCCAGCGCTCGCTGTTCCCGGATTATGTCCAGGCAGGCCGCCGTGCCAAGCGGGGCGACGCCGCGCTGCCGCGCCCGGCCGTGATCCAGATGTTCAAGGGCAAGAACGGGCACGTGAAGCGCTAGCCCGGAAGCGCTGGCCCGGAAGAGCTAGTCCGGCACAGCCTGTCGCGACAGGAGTGAGCAGACGGCCATGTCCATTCGGACATGGCCGTCTGCTTACCATGAGGGGGTGACTGCGCAGCTGAGCTCGATGGAAGCCGCCCGACTGGCCGTGGAGGCCTTGGTCTGGGGCGGCGTGCGCGACGTCGTCGTTGCCCCCGGATCACGGAGCGCTCCGCTGGCGTATGCGCTCGCCGAGGCGGAAAGCCGGGGCGAAGTGCGGCTGCACGTCCGGATCGACGAGCGCGGGGCGGCCTTCACCGCGCTCGGGCTGTCGCTGGGTTCGGTGCGTCCGGTCCCGGTGGTCACCACGTCCGGAACCGCCGTAGGGGAACTGCTGCCGGCGGTGATGGAAGCCAACCACGCCGGAGTGGAGCTGCTGGTGATCTCCGCCGACCGGCCGGAGGAAATGCGCGGGACCGGTGCAAACCAGACCACGGTCCAACCCGGCCTCTTCGGTATCCACGTGCGCTCCGCCGTTGACATTCCGGCCGGCGATGACCCTACGGATGCCATCCGCACCAGCCTGCTCAGAGCCAAAGGCATCCCGTTGCCTCCGGCGCTGGACGACCTTCGCGCGATGGCAGCCACGCCTTCGCCAGGACAGCACACTGCACCGGCCGACCTGGGTCCGCACCAAGGCACGGTGGGGCCGGTGCATATCAATCTGCCGTTCCGCGATCCCCTGTTCCCGGAGGCAGCGGAACCAAGCGCTGGGTCCCAGGGCGTCGTAACCCCGGAGACGAACGCGGAGGAACCCGGCTGGACTATCAACTGGCCGATAAGCCTGGCCGAACCGGCCGTGCACGTCACCGACGAACACCGCACCGTGGTGGTCGCCGGTCATGGT
This sequence comes from Arthrobacter sp. B0316-1-20, assembly GCF_059091865.1. NCBI lineage: Bacteria > Bacillati > Actinomycetota > Actinomycetes > Micrococcales > Micrococcaceae > Arthrobacter > Arthrobacter sp. B0316-1-20. The sequence goes on from NZ_JBNHHC010000005.1 coordinate 353,793, forward strand.
GCCGGAGCCATGGCTGAAGCCTTTGCCCGCGCCCACCGTCTGCCCCTGTTCGCAGAACCCTCCTCCAACGCGCGCTTCGGCCCGAACGCCATTGGCCCCTACCGAATGCTGCTGGGCCACTTCGGGGCGCAGATCGAGCGCGCTGTGGTCTTTGGCAGGCCCACGCTGTCGCGTCCAATAGCCGCGCTCCTGGCACGGGAGAACGTGCAAACCGCGTTGTTCCAGCCCGAACCGGTCGCCTGGTTCGAGCCGGGGCGCCGGCGCGAACGCGTCATCTCCGAGCCGGAGGACCTGTCTCTTTTCGCCGGTTCGGGTCCGGATGGCTGGCTGCAGTTATGGAGACGGGCAGCCTGCGCCGCCGATGTTGCCCTGATCCATCTGCTGGACGCCGAACCGGGCCTAACCGGACTGCGGGTGGGACGGTCGGTATGGCTGAATACCCGGGGCCGGCTGGTGCTGGGTTCCTCCAACCCGATCCGCGACGTGGACCTGGCCGGCACACCCATCGATATTCCCGATGCCTTTGTGTACGCCAATCGCGGGCTGGCAGGCATCGACGGCACGGTGGCCACGGCGTCGGGCATCGCACTGGGAACGAAAAGCGCAACCAGGGCGCTCATGGGAGACCTGACATTCCTGCACGACGCCGGATCGCTGTTGCTCGGACCGGGGGAGCCCGAGCCCGACCTGCAGATCGTGGTGCTCAACGATTCCGGCGGCGGGATCTTCTCGACCCTGGAACACGGGAAGGTGGGGGAACAGGCGTCCTACACGTCCGCCGTCGAGCGCCTCTTCGGCACCCCGCACCGGGCGGATCTTGCCTCGCTGGCGGCCGGGTACGGGGTCCAGCACCGGCTGGTCAAGGACGCCGACGAGCTGGACACTCTCCTGTCCGAACCGGTGGCCGGGCGGAGCGTGGTGGAAGTCCCGACCGACCGAAGCCGGCTGCGCAGCCTCCACGCAGAAGTGGCGGCCGCCATTGCGACCGCCACTGCCACACTATGAAGTTGAGCTATTGGCTTGAGCCATTGAGCTGAGCCGGGTTAGAGGACCTTCGAGAGGAACGCCTTGGTGCGTTCGTGCTGTGGGTTGCCCAAAACGTCCTCGGGCTTGCCCTGCTCCACCACCACGCCGCCGTCCATGAAGACCACGCGGTCGCCGACCTCGCGGGCGAAGCCCATTTCGTGCGTCACCACCATCATGGTCATGCCTTCGTCAGCCAGCTGGCGCATGACAGCCAGGACATCGCCCACCAGCTCCGGATCCAGTGCGGAGGTGGGCTCGTCGAAGAGCATCATGTCCGGGTTCATGGAGAGTGCGCGAGCGATGGCCACGCGTTGCTGCTGGCCGCCGGAGAGCTGGGCAGGATAGGCGTTCTCGCGGTTGGCCAGTCCAACCTTCTCCAGGTTCTTGCGGGCAACGTCTGTAGCCTCGGTCTTGCCGCGCCGCTTCGCCCGGCGTTGGGCCAGCGTGAGGTTGTCAAGGACATTCAGGTGCGGGAACAGGTTGAACTGCTGGAACACCATGCCGATCCGGGTGCGGATCTTGTCCAGGTCCGTCTCCGGATCGGTGATATCCACGCCTTCCACCAAGATGGTGCCGCTGGTGGGCTCTTCAAGCCGGTTCACGCAGCGCAGCAGGGTGGACTTGCCCGAACCCGACGGCCCGATCACGCACACGACTTCGCCTTGTTTCACGTGGAAGTCGATGCCCTTGAGGACCTCGTTGGTGCCGAAGTTCTTGCACAGGTCTTTGACCTCGATGGCGGGCGCGTCCTGGCGCAGTGATTGTTCAGTCATGGCGTTACCGGCTTCTATTGTTGCGCTTCTCCAGCCGGGCAACCAGTTGGGTGAGCGGCAAGGTGATGATCAGGTACATGAGGGCCGCGGCAACCAGCGGAGTGGCGTTGGCGTATTGGGAGACACCGTCGCGCGCAAAGGTGGTGAGCTCGCGTTGGCCCAGGGCCATGCCGGCAATGAAGAGCAGGGAGGTGTCCTTGATCAGGATGACCAGTTCATTGGTCAGCGGTGGCGTGACGATACGGACCGCCTGCGGCAGCACCACGGAGACCATGGTCCAGCTCGGGTTCATGCCCAGCGAGCGGGCGGCCTCACGCTGGCCTGCCGGAACGGCCTCGATGCCGGCACGGATGGTCTCGGCCATGTAGGCAGCCGAGACGATGATCAGCGCGATCAGGCCTGCGCCCGCAGTGCCTCCCGGCGGACGCCACTGGAACGCGATCGGGATTGCGAAGGCGAAGCCGAAAATCACCAGCAGGGCAGGCAGACCGCGGAACAGTTCAATGTAGATGGTCGCCACCCACCGGTAGGGCGCGACCGGAGAGAGCTTCATGAGCGCCAGGAGAAGGCCAAGAAGCAGGCCGCCAATGAAAGCGATAACCGTGTAGATGACCGTGTTTTTGGCCGCGATGGTGATGATCGCCGGGAATTGCTCGCCGAAGACTTCCGGATTAAGGAAGTTCGTCTGGATGGCCTGCCAATCGGCGAGCAGGGCGACGGCGGCTACCGCGGCGATGAAGATGGCGTAGAGGACCCCGCGGAAAAGTCGGCGGCGGGTCGAAGGTTTCACTGGTGATGCCTTCCAGCTGTGAGTCGGCGGCCCCCGTTTCCGGCATTGGAGCACGGGAACGGGGGCCGGAGGGCGTACTACTCGGTGAAGTACTTGTCGTAGATTTCCTTGTACTTGCCGTTGTCGCGCAGCGTCGAAAGGGCATCATTGACGGCCGAGACCAGAGCCTCGGAGCCTTCCTTCTTCGCCGCGAAACCATAGGTCTCGTCGGTCTTGTACTCCTGCACCAGAGTGAACTTGCCGTCCTTGGCGTGGCCGATGTTCACCGGCAGATCCTGCAGCAGGGCGTCTACCTGTCCGGCCTGGATGGCCTGGTACATCTCCGCATCGGACGGGAAAGCGATGACCTCGGCGTCGGACGGCGCGTTCTCCCGGGTGTAGGTCTCGCCAGTGGTGCCCTGCTGGACCCCTACCTTTTTGCCGGAGAGGTCTCCAATGGCCTTGATGTCCGAGCCCTCCGGGACCAGCAGCGACTGGAGCGAGTCGTAGTACGGGTCGGAGAAGGCGAGGTTCTTCTTGCGGTCCTCGGTGATGGTCATCGCGCTGGCACCGAGGTCGCACTGGCCGGCAGCCAGGGTGACGCCCGACTGCAGGGCATCAAACCCGACGTCCTGAACCGACAGCTTCAGGCCCATCTCGGACGATATCTCCTTGACCAAGTCCATGTCGAAGCCGGTGTACTCACCGTTCTTTTCGAACTCGAACGGCGGGTAGGGGATGTCTGAGCAGACGGTCAGCGTGCCGGCCTGGACCAGGTTCAGCTCGCTGCCGGCGCCGCTGGCGCTGCCGGTGCCGCCGCTACCGCCGGCGTTGTCTGAACCGCCGCAGGCGGTCAAAGCGAATGCCGCGACGGCCAGGAGGGAGAGCCCCTGGACCGCCTTGGATGCCTTCTTGCGCATAGTTACTACCTTTGTCTCGTTGGAAATCCGGCTTAAGTGTAACGGGAACACATCCGGCACAGGTGATATGCACCACAGGCTACATTGATTGCCTATTGGGAAACAGCAATTCTGCCGGATTGTCGGTGAATAGTTATCAGCGTCGCAGGCCCAGCGCTTCGATCATCGGCCGGAACTTCGCCCAGGTTTCTGCCAGTTCGGCCTGCGGGTCGGAGCCATCCACGACGCCGCATCCGGCATAAAGCCGGACCTGCTGCGGGCTTTCGACGACGGCGCCGCGCAGCGCGATTCCCCATTCGCCGTTGCCCGCGCCGTCGGTCCAGCCCACCGGACCGGCATAGGGCCCGCGATCCATCTGTTCCAGTTCGCGGATCAGCGCTCCGGCAACCTCGGTGGGGGTCCCGCAGACGGCTGCCGTGGGGTGCACGGCTTCGGCCAGCTCCAACGACGACGGCGGCTGCCCGGCATCCTGTGCCAGTTCGGCCGAGACATCCGAGGCCAGGTGCCACACATTGGGCAGTTCCAGCACGAACGGCTCGCTGTGCGAGGTCATGGCGGTGGTAAACGGTTCCAGCTTGCGGGTGAGCGAGTCGATCGCGATTTGGTGCTCGTGCCGTTGCTTTTCCGAGCCCGCCAGCACCCGCTGGGCGTAGTCGGTGTCCGATTCGCCGGAATGGTTCTGCGTCTGTGAGCGGTCCAGGGTGCCAGCCAGCACGCGGGCTCGGGCCACGTTGTTTTCCACTTTGATCAGCATTTCCGGAGTGGAACCGATGAGTCCGTCCACGGAATAGGTCCAGCAATCCGTGTACCGTGCGGCCAGTTCGCGCAGCACCTGCGCGGTGGCTATGGGGGTGGCCAGGTGCGCCACCACGTCGCGGGCTACCACGAGTTTGCTCAAGTGCCCGGCCTGGATCCGCTCAACACCCGCGGCCACGGCATCCATGTAGGCCTGCTCGGACACCTGTCCCGGCACCAACGAGTCGGCCGGATCCGGACTGCGTTCGGCCGAGATCTCCTCCATCCACGCTGCCAACGCAGCCTCGGCTGTGGCGGCACTGAGGTGGGCCTCGGCGTCGTACGTGAGATAGGTGAGCCAAGCGCGGTCCCCATCCAGACCCACCAGCACCTCCGGCACCACCAGCCGGGAACTGTGGGCCGAGGTGTACGAGAACGCAAAGGAGCCGAAGGCGACCGGTCCGGTGCCCGGTCCACCCACCTGATTGTCAATGTCCGCGGCAGCCTGGATCCCGCGCCACCACGCAGCGGCCTGCTGGAAGCGGTCAGGCCCGCTGGCAATGAACCGCGCAACCTCGCCGAAGCCGGCCACACCGCCCTCGCGGCGCACCCAGCAGAGCACGTCGTCGCGCACCAGATACTCCAACATTCCCTGCGTGTCGGGGACTGCGGGCCACTCAACCGTGATGCCGCGCAGGGTGCCGGTGGGCGATTGGTCCGCTGCCTCGGGGGCCGTGTCGACGGCAGCGGCGGCCGGCCGGGTTCCGGGCAGGCCGGATGAGGGGGAGAGCGCGGAGGTCATGGACATTAAGCCTACTCTGCCCCGCGGGGAACACTGGCCGCGCGGGGAACACCGGCCGTTCGCGAATCTGGCCGCGCGGGCAACTCCTGGCCTTCGCGAATCCGGCCGCGCGGAAAACACCGTCCGCGCACGCCCGGGTTCGCGGGCGGGCGCCGGTCTTTGAGACAATGAAGCGGTGAATCGTGCATCGCTGGAGAAGCGCCCGGATGAAGTAGCTGCCATGTTCGATGACGTGGCGCCAAAATACGACCTGGTCAACGATGTGCTGTCGATGGGGCAGACCCGCCGGTGGCGCCGGATCGTGGTGGATGCGGTGGACGCCGAGCGTGGCCAGAAGGTCTTGGACCTGGCTGCCGGAACCGGCACCTCCAGCGAGCCATATGCCGACGCCGGCATCCACGTAGTGGCGTGCGATTTCTCGCTGGGCATGCTGCGGGTGGGCAAGCGCCGCCGCCCGGACATTGATTTTGTGGCCGGTGACGCCACCAGCCTGCCCTTCGCGGACAACTCCTTCGACGCGGTGACCATTTCCTTTGGCCTGCGCAATGTGAGCGATCCGAAGCTGGCGCTGCGCGAGATGCTGCGCGTTACCAAGCCCGGCGGCCGGATGGTGATCGCCGAGTTCTCGCAGCCGACCTTCGCGCCGTGGCGGACTGTGTACACCGAGTACCTGATGCGCGCGCTGCCGGCTATCGCGTCCAAGATTTCGTCCAATCCGGACTCCTACGTCTACCTGGCCGAGTCCATCCGCGCCTGGCCCAACCAGGACCAGTTGGCCGAGTGGATTACCGGCGAAGGCTGGCACGGCGTGGCCTACCGCAACCTCACCGGAGGCATTGTCGCCGTGCACCGGGCCACGAAGCCTGGCCGCCCGGATGCCGCCAACACCGGGGCGCAGGCTGCGCTGAAGCGCCAGAGCAGCCGGCGCACCCTGTAGCCATGTCAGTTCTGATAGTTGGGGCCGGTCCGGCCGGAGCAACCGCCGCGTACTACCTGGCCACGGCTGGCGTCGACGTGACGGTGCTGGAAAAGACCGCGTTCCCGCGCGAAAAGGTCTGCGGCGACGGCCTAACGCCGCGCGCGGTGCGCGAGGTGCAGATCCTGGGCCTGCCACACGAGGAAGCAGCCGGATGGCGCCGGAACCGTGGGCTGCGGCTGATCGCCGGCGGCCGGCAGCTTGAGCTGCCCTGGCCCGAGCTGAGTGACTTCCCGGACTACGGCCTGATCCGCACCCGGCTCGGCTTTGACGAGGCACTCGCCCGGCATGCCGAGTCGGCCGGCGCCGTGGTGCTGGAACGCCATTCTGTCTCCACCGCTCTGAGGGACGACGCCGGACGGGTCATCGGCGTGCGCGCCAACCTGCTGGACGAGCGCGGCCGTAAGACCGGCGAGACCAAGGACTTCTTCGCCGACGTGGTGCTCGCTGCCGACGGCAACTCCACCCGCACCGCGCTGAGCCTGGGCATCGAGAAGCGCGACGACCGGCCGCTGGGCGTGGCTGTGCGCACCTACTTTAACTCGCCCCGGCACGACGACGAATGGATGGAAGGCTGGCTGGAACTGCCCGACGCCGCCGGGAATCCGCTGCCCGGCTATGGCTGGGTGTTCGGTGTGGGAGACGGCACCTCCAATGTGGGCCTGGGCATCCTGAACTCGTCCAAGTCCTTCGGCAAGCTGGACTACAAGCAAGTGCTCCGCGAATGGACCGCCGGAATGCCCGCGGACTGGGGCTTCACCGAGGAGAACCAGGTCGGCGAGATCCGCGGCGCAGCCCTGCCGATGGGCTTCAACCGCACGCCGCATTACAGTCCCGGACTGCTCCTCCTGGGCGACGCCGGCGGGATGGTCAGCCCCTTTAACGGCGAGGGCATCTCCTACGCGATGGAGTCCGCCCGCTACGCCGCAGAGCTGATTGCCGACGCCCATGCCCGCTTGTCCGGGGCCGGCGGCCAGTTGCTCAGCCGGTCCGGCTTCGACGCAGCGCTGTCCACTTACCCAGGCATCATCCGCGGCCACTGGGGCAGCCACTTCACCTTGGGCCGGATCTTCGCCCAGCTGATCGGCAAACCCGCGATCATGAAACTGGCGCTCCGCACCGGGATGCCGGTCCCGCCGCTGATGCGCTTTGTGGTGCGGATGCTGGCCAACCTGACCGACTCAGGCGGCAAGGGATTTGAGGATAGAGTTATTCATCTGCTGGAGCAGCTCACGCCGCCGGCATCCAACCAGGCTGGCGGCAACAAGCCGGCCAGCCACACCGCCCCGACGATTAGTTAGTGTTGAACCGTGACTGACGCTAAACCGAGTTGGACTCCAGCCGGCCAGAACCCGCCGGAGTCGCCGGAGCTGGATACAGCAACCGCCGCCCTTGCCACCAGCCTGAACTTGCCGGCCGGGTTCGACCCGGTGGCCCAAGACGCCGTGCTCGGTCCCGAGGTCTCCACCGCACTGGCCCGGGTGGAGAAGCAGCTGCGTGCAGCCATAGCGCATTCCGATCCGTTCGCCGATGCCACCAGCCGCCATCTGGTGGAAGCCGGCGGTAAGCGGATCCGCCCGCTGCTGACCATCCTCGCCTCGCAGCTGGGCAACGGTTCGGTCCCCGACGTGGTGCAGGCCGCCGTCGTGGTTGAACTGACGCACCTAGCCACGCTCTACCACGACGACGTGATGGACTCCGCACCGTACCGACGCGGTGCTCCGACCGCGCACGAAGTGTGGGGCAACCAAGTGGCTATCCTGGCCGGCGACCTGATCTTCGCCCGCGCCTCGCTGCTGGTCTCCCAGCTCGGTCCGGAGGCCGTGGGCATCCAGGCCCGGACCTTCGAACGGCTCTGCCTGGGCCAACTGCACGAAACTGTCGGACCGCGCGACGACGAGGACCCGGTGGAGCACTACTTGTCCGTGATCGCGGACAAGACCGCCTCGCTGATCGCCACCTCCGGCCAGCTGGGCGCCATGTTCTCGGGCGCCGGCGAGCAGGCGGTCAACGTGATGCTGGAATACGGCGAGAAAGTGGGCGTTGCCTTCCAGTTGGCGGACGACGTCATCGACGTGACCGGACTCAAGGCCAAGTCAGGCAAGACCCCGGGAACCGACCTGCGCGAGGGCGTACCCACGCTGCCGGTGCTCCTGCTGCGCAAGGCCGCGGCCGACGGCGATGCTTCCGCCGCCTCCGTGCTGGCACTGGTGGAGGCAGACCTGACCTCCGACGAAGCCCTGGCCGAGGCCGTCATCGCACTGCGCGGACACCCGGTCACCGCGAAGGCCTGGTCCATCGCCGGCGAATGGGCCGACGCCGCCAAGGCGGCCCTGGACCCGCTGCCGGAGAGCACAGTGAAGTTCGCGCTCACGGCCTTCGCCGAAGCCGTCGTGGACCGCGAGGTCTAGTCGGTGCAGCGCGCACTGACCTGCCGGTGAGTGAGCCGTCGAGCCGATGAGCGTAGAACAGGCGCTGTTGTCCTTTGCCCTGGTGGCCGGTCTGCTGACCCTGGTGCCAGGAATGGACACTGCGCTGGTGCTCCGTTCGGCGGTCAGCCAAGGCCGGGGCAAGGCCTACGCCACCGCGCTGGGCATCAATGCCGGAGCATTGGTCTGGGGGATAGCCGCAGCAGTCGGGGCATCCGCCCTGCTGGCCGCCTCGGAAACAGCGTTCACTGTGCTGAAGACCGCCGGCGCCGCCTACATGATCTGGCTTGGCGGCCGGATGCTGTGGAACTCGTTCCGGAAACCGGCCGGACACCTGCCCGGCGCGGCAGAGCCGGAGACTTCGGCGTCGTATGCCAAAGCCTGGTTCACCGGTGTGGGAACCAACCTGCTGAACCCGAAGGTCGGGGTGTTCTACATGGCGATGATCCCGCAGTTCATTCCGCCGGATGTCTCGCCGGTCTTGATGGGCACCGCGCTGGCCCTGGTGCACAACCTGGAGGGCCTGGTGTTCTTCTCGGCCATCATCTGGGGCACGCATGTTGCCCGGAAATGGCTCCGCACTCCGGCAGTGGTGCGTGCGATCGACCGGTCCACCGGCACGGTCCTGGTCGGCTTTGGCGTGGCTCTGGTGGCAGAAGCCCGTTAGCTAGTCTTCTTCCTCGTCCCCGAAGACCCAATCGAACATGTCGAAGACGAACTCGCTGAAGGTGGCTTCCTCGCTCTTCCAACGCGGCTGCGGGCCGTTCGTGCGGATCCAGACGATGGGGTCCGGCACGTCCAGGTGCTCGGACTTGAAACCCCAGTTCGCTTCTTCGTCCATCTCGTCCAGGAACAGCAGGTAGCCGTCCTCGATCTCAAGCTCGTCCGGGTCGAAGAAGAAATCGTGAGCTTCCATCAAGTCCTCGCAGCCGCCGAGCGCGTGGTAGAACTCCACCAGCGCCTGCGGGACCTGGAACTTGTGCTCGCCCAGCAGCCCCTCCAGTTCGTCATAGGAGATGCCGTCGTCTTCGGTCCACGTCCGGTCCAGGTACTTGGGCACGAGCGCACGGAACTTGTCCACGAACATTTCAGGCATGGTTTCTCCCAGGAACGGTTGGTAGGCGGGCTTGAAGACCATCCTATGGGGCCGCACCGGCTGGCTCGAACCGATGACGACGGCGGCGCGTCAGTCCCGGCGGCGGGTGGCTAGGCCGGGGTAGTCGATCACGATGCCGTCCGAGTCCACCTCAATCTCGGCACTGAAGTCGCCGGAACTGTAGGTGACAGCGGCCGTGCCGCTGCCGTCGTCGTACGCGCGGGAGCCGCTGTAGATCTGTTGCCGGCCGAGGACCCGCAGGCTCGGCATCTCCACCCACGCCACTGTCAGCTCCGCGGCGGATTCGGCGTCGTGGACCAGGCCCAGCCGCAGGATCGGCATGGTGTTGGTGGCCGGGCACAGGCCCAGATCGCAGTCCACCGCCCCCGTCAGTGAGACAGGGTCGACGATGCCCGGTTCCGGCAAGTCGATGTCCCCGGCGACCTTCGTTGCCGCGCTCCAGCTCCCGTCAGTGGCGCGGTCCAACACCAGATACCTGCTCCAGCCCCGGCCGTGGACGGAGACCGTGAGGTTCTCGGTGAACCAATTGCCGGTGGTGGTCAGGGACCAGCTCGCGGCGTAATCGGCAGTGCGCGAGGCACCGTGGGCGCTGAGCCGCTCGGGTTCCAGATTGATGGTGGCGGTGTCGGCGCGCTGCGGATCGTCGGCTCCCAGCCAGGTCACCGTGCGGCTCTCGTGCGTCTCGTGTCCCATGACCCCCAGCCTTGTGCCTGTGCCCAGTTATGACAAGGGTTCGGAGCGGCCGCCCGGGCTAGCCTTGCGACCCCGAGTCGGAGCCCAGCCGCCGCACCGCCAGGGCCAGCCACAGGTGCACCCGGTCCGCGGTGAGGGCCGGGTCGTAGCCGGTCAGCTCCACGATCTGGGACAGCCGGTAGCGTACGGAGTTCCGGTGCAGTCCCAGCTCCTCCGCGACGGCGGCTACCGATCCGTTCAGCTCCAGATACGTCTGCAGGGTGGGCAGCAGGGCGGCATAATGCGCGGCGTCGAAGTCGGCCAGCGGGTCCAGCGCCTCGGCCGCCAGATCGCTCAGCGGCACGTCTTCGGAGGCCAGCAGAAGGGAGGTCAGCGACAGCCGCTGCGGCACGTTCAGCCGCCCGCTGCGGCCGACGGCTTCCTTGGCCTCGAAGTAGCTCCAGCGCAGGCCGTTCGCCTGGGCATAACTGCCACCCACGCCCACCGTCGCGGTCAGCCCCGCGCGCTGCAGGTAACTGCTCAGTTCCTCGCCCAGCGATTCACCCGATTCGGCGCCCTGCACCACCAGCACCAGCCGCTCGTCCACGAGGCCGGTCACCACGCCGTCGAACGCGGCGGGCAGCGGCAAGGTGGGCAGCGCGCGGCGCTGGGCTCCGGCCACCTGCACCATGACCACCACTTGGCGCCGTCCGGCGTCGATCCCCACGTTGCTCAGCCGCAGCGACGCGTCCCCGCCCTGCAGCACGCCGCCCACCACATCAAGCAGCACCTGGCCCACCGCGCGGCGGTCGGCCGCGCGGCGGTGAGCCTGGTTGCTCAGCTCCAGGCTGATCAGGCTTTGCGCGTAGTCCACTATGGCGTTGCGCTCGTACGGCTCGGCTAGCGCCAGCGTGCAGCGGTCCTTCAGGCCGGTGGCGATCGGGACCTCGTGCCAACCGGTGCGCCCGCTGCCGGTTCCGTACAGGCGGGAGCCGTACTGGGAAAGCACGACGTCGGTGCCCACCATCGCGGCGAGCTTGCGCAGCAGCGCGGGGAGGCCGCCACCGCCCAGCAGCGAGGCCGCCAGCGCCTGGTGGTCCTTGAGCAGGTGCTCCAGCCGGTTGTAGTGGTCGGCGGACATCGCATCGGCCACCATCTTGCTGATCGCCACGAACGGGGTCTCGTAGGGCACTTCAAAGACCGGCAGCTCAAGCTCATTGGCTGCTGCCAGCACGCCCGGCGGGACCCTGCGGTGGGTGAGCCCCAGCGCGAAGCCCATGCCCACCGCGCCGGCCTGGTGGACGCGCGCCACGAACCTGCGCTGCGCGGCCGCCGTCTTTTGCCGCAGGCCGGTGGTCAGGACCACTTCGCCTCCGCTCAGGAAGGGCAACGGATCCTCCAGCTCGGTGGAGGCCACCCAGGTAATGGGCGCGTCCGGGTCGCCCTGTGCGGTGCCCACTAGTTTCAGGTGCAGCGAAGGCGAGGCGAGAAGTTTGGCGAGAGTGACAGCCATGCTCCAACTATACGGGCCTCCGTTGTGCAGGTGCACTATGGCAGCGAGCGGCGCCCGCCTGCTTGGCCCGAAGGAGAGCCTGTCCGCCGGGAGGAATCGTCAGTCTGCAGCGGACGCGCGGATCTTCGCGGTTTCCGAGGCTGGGACAGCGCCGTTAGGATTGTCCGCGGCGTAACAGCCGTCACAGCACCGACATCCCTAATCTTTGAGGTCCAATAATGAGTACCCCTTCACCGCAGGCCGCGCCGGGCGTCAAGCCCAAGCGCGAGATGTGGTCCACCCGCAAGGTGTTCATCCTTGCGGCAATCGGCTCCGCCGTCGGCTTGGGCAACATCTGGCGCTTCCCGTATGTAGCCTACGAAAACGGCGGCGGCGCCTTCATCATCCCTTACCTGGTGGCATTGCTGACGGCCGGCATCCCGCTGCTTTTTCTCGACTACGCAGTGGGGCACCGCCACCGTGGTTCCGCCCCGCTGGCCTACCGCCGGCTGGCCCGCGGCGCCGAAGGACTGGGCTGGTGGCAGGTGGCCATCTGCTTTGTCATCTGCGTCTACTACGCGGTGATCATCGCCTGGGCCGCAATGTACATGATCTTTTCGGTCACCGAGGCGTGGGGTGATGACCCGGCGGGGTTCTTCATGGGTTCCTTCCTGCAGGTGAGTGAGGACGTGAACATCGGCTTCGATTTCGTGCCGATGGTCCTCATCCCTCTGATCATCGTCTGGTTGGTGACCTTGCTGGTGCTGGCCGCCGGCGTGCAGAAGGGGATCGGCCGGGCGAACATCATTTTTCTGCCGTTGCTGCTGATCATGTTCCTGCTCCTGGTGGTCCAGTCGCTGTTCCTGCCCGGTGCCGCTGATGGCCTGAATGCCCTGTTCACTCCGGACTGGGGCGCACTCACGAACACCACGGTATGGGCTGCGGCCTACGGCCAGATCTTCTTCTCGTTGTCCGTGGCCTTCGGCATCATGGTCACCTACGCTTCCTACCTCAAGCACAAGACGGACCTGACCGGCTCCGGCTTCGTGGTGGGCTTCGCGAACTCCGGTTTCGAGATCCTGGCCGGCATTGGCGTTTTTGCCGCGGTGGGCTTCATGGCCTTCAGTGCCGGCGCAGAGGTCGGCGATGTTGCCGCCGGAGGGATCGGCTTGGCCTTCATCGCGTTCCCGACCATCATCTCCGAGGCGCCGCTGGGCGGACTGCTGGGAGTGCTTTTCTTTGGCTCGCTGGTGTTCGCCGGCTTCACCTCGCTGATCAGTATCATTGAAGTCATCATCGCGGCGGTGCAGGACAAATTGGGCATGAGCCGGATCAAGACCACGTGGTGCGTGGGCATCCCGCTGGCGTTGATTTCCATCCTGCTGTTCCCGACCACCACCGGCCTGAACCTGCTGGATGTCACCGACGCGTTCGTCAACAACTTCGGCATCATGGCCTGTGCCTTGGTGACCGTGTTGCTTGTGACTTATGGATTCCGCAAGTTGCCGCTGCTGGGCGGACACGTCAGCGAAGTGTCCTCCATCAAGCTGGGGCTGTGGTGGCGGATCATGGTCGGCATCGTCTCGCCGATTGTGCTGGGCTACATCCTGATCAGCGAAGTGATCAAGAGGATCCAGGAAGGCTACGGCGATCCGCCGATGCCCGACTGGTTTGTCAATGTCTTTGGCTGGGGGATGGCCGGCGCCCTGGTCGTGGTGGCCTTCCTGCTCTCGCTGATTCCCTGGGGCAGGAAGTCGGCAGCCAATGATCCGGACCTGGATTCCCCTGTCTTAGAGGAGGCACAACGATGAGCACTGCAGCGATCGTGATGTTGATCATCGCCATCCTTACCGTGTGGGGAGGGCTGGCGCTGGCTTTGGTCAACCTCAACCGCCACCCTGAGGACGATGGAGCAATGCCGGTGGAGCACGCACCGGAACTCTGAACCGACTGCTGTCTCCCCGGTGGCGTCCTCCGGCCCCGTGCCGGAGGCCGCCGCCGTCGAATGCATATGGCCAATTGCACGGCGAAACGGCACATTGGCTGTGCGGCCCGCCATAGGCAGCCCTCGGGCGGAAAACGTAATCTCGCTGTAGAGCAAGGCTTCCCTTGGCCCGCGCTGTTCCACCGCTGAACGTCCTCCACCCTGGTCGGCCGCGGCTAACAAACGCGCGTGCCGGGCGTCCAGCCGCCGACGGCATCCCCCAACGTGAAAGGCACACCATGAGCACTCAGACGACCCAGTACCGGCTGGAACAGAAGCGCGACGTGTCCGCGGGTTTCCCCGGCCCCAAGTCCGCTGAACTGGCAGCACGCCGCAGCGCCGTAGTGGCCGGCGGCGTCGCCTCCAGCGTCCCGGTCTACGTGGCCGACGCCGACGGCGGCATCATCACCGATGTGGACGGCAACTCGTTCATCGACCTGGGGTCCGGCATTGCCGTCACCAGCGTCGGTGCCTCGGACCCCGCCGTCGTCGCCGCGGTGCAGGATCAGGTTGCCAAGTTCACCCACACCTGCTTCATGGTCAGCCCGTACGAGAGCTACATTGCGGTGGCCGAGAAGCTGGCCGAGCTGACACCGGGCGACCACGAGAAGCGCTCCGTGCTGTTCAACTCCGGCGCCGAAGCCGTGGAGAACGCAGTGAAGGTGGCACGCATCGCCACCGGTCGCACCGCCGTCGTCGCTTTTGACCACGCATACCACGGCCGCACCAACCTGACGATGGGGCTGACCGCTAAGGCCAACCCGTATAAGTCCAGCCCGGCCGGCAGCTTCGGACCGTTCGCCCCGGAAATCTACCGGGTGCCGATGAGCTACCCGTACCGCGAGGAAACCGGCATCGCCGGGAAAATGACAGGCGAGGACGCAGCCCGCCGCGCGATCACCATGATCGAGAAGCAGATTGGCGCCGAGAACGTGGCAGCCATCCTGATCGAGCCGATCCAGGGCGAGGGCGGCTTCATTGTCCCGGCCGAGGGCTTCTTGCCGGCGCTTGCGAAGTGGGCCAAGGAGAAGGGCGTGGTCTTCATCGCGGATGAAGTCCAGTCCGGATTCTGCCGCACCGGTTCCTGGTTCGCCTCGGAGCACGACGGCGTGGTGCCCGACATCATCACGATGGCCAAGGGCATTGCCGGCGGCATGCCGCTGTCCGCGATCACCGGCCGCGCCGAACTGATGGACGCGGTGCACCCGGGCGGACTGGGCGGCACCTACGGCGGCAACCCGGTGGCCTGTGCCGCCGCACTGGCTGCCATCGAGACGATGGAGGCCCAGGACCTGAGCGCCCGCGCCCGCCACATCGAGGAGCAGGTCATGGGCCGGCTGCGGAAGCTGGCCGAGGAAGTCGACATCATCGGCGACCTGCGCGGCCGCGGCGCCATGCTGGCGATGGAGTTCGTCAAGCCGGGCACCGGCGAGACCACCAAGGAAGCGAACGCCGAGGCCACCAAGGAAATCGCCGCCGCCTGCCTGCAGGAAGGCGTCATCATCCTCACCTGCGGCACCTACGGCAACGTGGTGCGCCTGCTCCCGCCGCTGGTTATCGGCGACGAGCTGCTGGCCGACGCACTGGACGTGCTTGAAGCAGCCATCCGCAAGGTAGCCGCCTAACTCTTCGGCGCCTCCACGCGGGGCGGCCTCCGGATCCCAACGTCCTGCGGGACGGGTGCCGGAAGCCGCCCCGTTGTCGTTCCCCGCAGCTTCAGGCATCCGCCCGGGACGTCCTGGCTCCAGCCTGTTCCCGCCGGCCCTCGCGCACTAGAGTCGGAAACACAGTCGCCTCATCGGTTGCGGATGTGCCGGCACCGTCGCATCCGCTGCTCCACCTAAACGGACAGGGGTAGTCGCATGCGCTATGTAGTGGGATACCAGCCGGACGAACGGGGAGCCGACGCGGTGGCACTGGCCGTGGCCATCGCCCGGACCCAGGGCACGGGGCTGGATATTGTTTACGTGGTAGCGGAGAACGCTCCCTACGTAGCGTTGAACCCCGAAGGCAAGCGCGTCAGCGCCAGCGAGCAGGAGGTCGTCGCTGCCCGCCGCGAGGCGTTGAAGTTGATTCCGTCCGACGTCAATGCTGACTTTAAGGTACGCGCCGCCGAATCCTTCGCAGAGGGCCTGATCGCGGCGGGGGAAGAAACGGGTGCCCGGCTGATCGTCATCGGCGCCAGTAGCAGCAGTTTGTTCAAGCGCTTCACAGTGGGCAGCGTGGCAAATGCGCTTTTGCACGCCTCGCCGATTCCGGTGGCACTCGCGCCCCGCGGTTACCAGCGGACGGAGCCGCTGACCCGATTGACCGCGTTCATCGGTGAGCGGCAGGGCGCCCAGGCCGCCCGGGACGTTGCCCTGAACGCTGCTTCCCGCCGCGGCCTGCAGTTGCGGCTGGTCTCCCTGGTATCGCTGGACACTCGTGAAGACTCCGACAGCGGCGAAGCCATCCACAGTGCGCACCTGCATGCGAATTCGGTGCTCGCACAGGCCGCCACTGAGCTTCCGCCGGGCAAGGCGACCGTTACGGTGGCGCACGGCCGCAACATCGAAGAGGCCATCGACTCGCTGGATTGGGAAGACGGCGAGCTGGTGGTGGTGGGCTCCAGCCGGCTGGCCCAGCACAACCGCCTGTTCCTCGGCTCCACCGCACACAAGGTCCTCCGCTCACTGCCGGTGCCCATGGTGGTGGTCCCGCGGGAAGTGGACGGGCTGCGGGAGTAGAAACCGGACTTCCGGCGGACTTCCGACTTTCGAAGCGCACCTGCCAAGTCCTTGCGCTCCCGGGCTAGAGTGTCAGCGTGGGGACCTTGGACAAGCCGTTCCGCTTATGGAGATGGACGGTGCCGACGTTCGCGTTGACGGCGTTGGCAGTATTCGCGTTGTGGGCCATTTTCGGCCGGCCGGAGTATTGCCCAGCGGTTTATCCAGCTCCGGCTTCCTGCGCTGCAGCCGACTCAAGCACCTACACATCGACAGGCACGCTGGCATTAACGGCGATCCTTGGCGGAATCGTGGTCGCGGGCGTGCTTCTCCGACCCCCGCGGCGAGAGCTCGCCCTGAAAGTTCTCAGTGGCGCGTTGGGTGTTGCGGCTGTTTGCTTCGTTGTCGCTGCCGCCGTTACGGCCGGCGTTTAACGCCGCCCGGCGGGTTTTCCGTCGATCGAGGATCCGCGTCGTCGAGAGCCTTCAAGAACTCCCGCCGTTCACCGTCATCCATGACCAGCTCAACCTGCTTTCCTTGCGGCGGCGCGACAAGCCGGGGCCCGCTGTGAACGGTGCCCAAGTACAGATCGTTGAGCGCGGTTCCGGAATCCGCCATCGGACGGGCTACGCCGTTCTTTCCACCACGGATCGAGCGGACCACGGTCACAACGACGGCAAGAACCATCAGGCCCAGCGTCGCGTATGCGACCCATAGTTCGCGACCGCTTAAATGCAATCCCACGAGGACCAGGATGATCCCGAACATCCAAGCAATCGTGATGCCGTCGGTCCTTCGCATTGCCCCTCCTGACGGCCGGGCCGGCCATCAGCGGCCCGCCTTGTGTCAACAGGCTACCGTTGGTGTGCAGATTCAACAGAGGGCATGGCACCCGCCGCGCCGTAGAACCGTCCCTCCTGCGCTTTCACGGCCGCCACCAAGACGAAGCTGAGGCTGACCAGCAGCGCCCAGAAACCCCACTTGCCCACGTGCACCATCTGCCAGATCTGGGCCTGGTCCGGGTACTGCCAGGCGCCCAACAGGGTGGCGGCATTCTCTGCGACCCAGAGGAAGAAGCCGATGAGGACAAACGACAGGCTCAGCGGCATGGCAAAGCTGCGGTCCTGCACAGTGAACGCGACGCGGCTGCGCCAGAGTACGACGACGAAGCCGGCAGCAACCACCCAGCGCAGGTCCGGAAGGTAGTGGTGGGTGTAGAAGTTTGCGTAGGCAGCGATGGCCAGCACCGCGGCCGGGATCCACGGGAAGCTGTTGATCCGCAGGTCGAACCGCCGGAACGCCTGGCAAATGTAGGAGCCTACGGCGGCATACATGAAGCCGGAGTACAGCGGCACTCCAGCGACCTTGGTCCATGCCTCCTCCGGGTAGGACCATGAGCCCATCTGGACCTTGAACAGTTCCAGCGCCAACCCAACCAGGTGGAAGCCGAAGATCACTGCCACCTCGCGGCCCGTTTCCAGCCGCAGCAGGTAGAACACCGCGGTGAGGGCCAACCCGTAAACCAGCAGGGCATCGTAGCGAGGAAACGGTAAAGGCACGGCGGTGCTGGCCGCGAGGCCCACGAAAATCGCGGCGGCGAAAAGGCAGCACTGCACCTGAATCCAGGCGAACCGGAGCAGTTGGAGCACGGCCGATGCGACGCGCCGGAGCGCAGGAAGCATCGGAGCAACGGCGGCCGTGCCGATGCCTGTCATTCCTCAATCCACTCAAGCAAATCGCCGGGCTGGCATTCCAACACCCGGCACATCGCATCCAGGGTGCTGAAACGCACGGCTTTGGCTCGGCCGTTCTTCAGCACTGCCACGTTGGCGGGCGTGAGCCCCACTCGCTCGGCGAACTCCCCGACGCTCATTTTTCGTTTTGCCAGCTCGACGTCGATGCGCACCACAATCGGCATCAGATCACCGCATCCATGTCGGTCCGCAGGGTGATGGCCTGACGCAGCACAGCCCGCAAGACCACCAACAACAGCCCGAGCACCGCGCCGGCAACCACAAACAAGAACAGGAGCAGCGGCATGCCCGGATCATCCGCATTGAAGCCGACGAACAGAAAGACGCCAAGGAGCAGTATCCAGGCGGCAACAACTGCCGACACAATGACGTCCACCCAGGTCAGGGATGACTTGCTGAAAATCCGGTCGTGCTTGACCAGTGTGAGCAGTTTCCACGTGCTGACGATCACCGCCTGGACGCACAGCAACTCGACGATCGAGAACACTGTCAACGGCCACTGCAGGTAGGCCAGCTGCGGAGACTCCGCTGCCATATGGGCAAACTGGCCGGGCAGCGACATCACTTGGAACAAGAGGAGAAGAGCGAACGCCACCACCAGCAGGATCCTGAGGGCGGTAACCGCCAGATTCGTCTTTTGCATCCATCGAGTATCGCTTCTTTCCTATCGAATATCAATCGATGCGGTGGGAAGTATGGCGGCTGCTCGTCTGTGCACCCGGCAAATCGGCACAATTGCATAACTATCCGATGACCGTTTCATAGGGGCGCCGTGTCCGCCATGTGACGCTGGTAACCTCCGTCACAAGCGGGTTTGTCGCTAGGGCTTGTCCTGAACGTCCCGCAGTCTCGTGCGCCGCGGCGTGCATCGTCTAGAGGGGATCCTGCATGCGCGCTCTGCGGCATTACGTTTTTCCGGTGGTCTGGCTGGCGATTTTCGCCGTCATCGCCGCCGCACTCTTCAAGCTCGCCTTCGTGGACGGCATGCGCGCTGATGCGGTCACCGAGCAGCCCACAGCTCAGCTGGTTACGCCCAGCGTTCCCGCGGCGCTGGGGACGGTGACCAATGTGGTGCAGATCGAGGGGTCGGTAGCGAGCGACCCGGCCGTGGCCGTGCGCAGCACCGCCGAAGGAACCGTCAACTTCCTGTTTGTCGACGCCGGCGCGAATGTGTCCAAGGGCGACCCGCTGTTCCAGGTGCAGAAGCTGGTGGAACCGGATCCCACCCTAGTGGCGGTTGAGCCGGACCCGGACGAGAAACCGGCCCCGCTGCCCGCCCCGGTCTACACGTATGCCAACGTGGTGGCCCCGGCAGCGGGCAAGCTCACCGATCTGTCCGTGCTGGTGGACCAGCAGGTTTCGGTCGGTGCCGAAGCCGCCACTATTTCGCCGGGCACGTTCTCGGTCACCGGGACGTTGACCGCCGACCAGCAGTTCCGGCTGCTGGACCGCCCCAGTTCGGCCACCGTGACCGTCAATGGCGGTCCGGCGCCGTTCGACTGCAAGGCAGTGACCGTCGGGGAAGCTCCGGACGACGGTGGGGACCACGCGCAGGTAGGGCCTGCTGCTGTCGGTCCGTTGGGGCCGGAAGTGCCGGCCGCCGCCACGGGCACGGTCAAGTGTGCGGTGCCGGCCGACGTCAAGGTATTCGCCGGGTTGGGCGCGACTATTGACATCAGCGCAGGAATCGCGGAAAACGTGGTGGTGGTACCCACCACGGCGGTCCAAGGATCGGTCGACACCGGGCTGGTCTGGCTGGTGGAGAACGACGGCGGTGCACCGGTCGAGCGCTCCGTCACCTTGGGCTTGAACGACGGCATGCAGGTGGAGATCGTTGACGGGCTCGCCGAGGGGGACATGGTCCTGCAATTCATCCCGGGGGCGCCCGGGGAGCAAATGATGCCCGGGATGGAAGGCAACTTCGGGATGATCGGCGGATGAGCACCGCGGCCACGGACTCACCACTGCTGGAATTGCATGGTGTGACCCGGAGCGTGCACATCCCCGACCGCGATCCGTTGCACATCCTGCAGGGCATCGACCTGAGCATCAGTACCGGCGACCATGTCTCGATCCAAGGGCGTTCTGGGTCGGGCAAATCGACGCTGCTGAATATCCTCGGTCTGCTGGACGTGCCCACCACCGGCGAGCTGTACTTCGACGGACGGCCGGTTTCCTCGATGGGAGAGAAGCAGCGGGCTGTCGCCCGCGGCGACCAAGTCGGATTCATCTTCCAGCAGTTCAACCTGTTGCCGGGCCGCACCGCGTTGGAGAACGTCATGACGCCGCTGCTTTACGCCCGCGGCACCCAGTTCTGGCAGCGTGAGCGGTTGGCCGCGCGGATGCTGGAGCGGGTCGGCTTGGGCGACCGGCTGCGCGAGAAGCCGCACAAGCTCTCCGGGGGCGAGCAGCAGCGGATCGCGATTGCCCGGGCGTTGGTGCGGTCGCCCCGGCTGATCCTGGCGGACGAGCCCACCGGCGCCCTCGACATCGAGACCGGACAGCGGGTGATGGCGTTGTTGGACGAAGTGGCGCTAGAGTCCGGTGCGGCGCTGGTGACCATCACCCACGACGCAAATGTTGCGGCCCTGGCCCAGCGGCACTACCGGCTGGGCAATGGCATCCTGAACGCACCGGAGATGGCAGCATGACGGGAGTTGTTGGCCTGCTGGTCGAGGCATGGGCCGAGCTGCGCATTCACAAGACCCGGATCCTGCTGGCGCTGATCGGGGTGGCCTTGTCCGTGGCGGCCCTGACCACGGTCGTTGGACTCGGCAACATGGCCCGGGAAGGCATGGTGCAGGCACAGGAGCAATCCGGCGGCCGGGCTGCCACCGTGTCGGTGGAAGTTTTCTCTGCGACAGGAACTGAGGACCCTGTGGTTCTGCAGGCAGCCTTTGACGCGCTGGTGGAGCGCTACGCCGTGCAATACGCGAGCCGGCGTGCGCTCACCCAGATCCCGTTCCAATTCCCGCACGGCGTCGTGGCGACCGAAACCACGGTGGTGGACAGAAGCTACGGCGAGATGCGGCGGGTGAACCTGGCTAACGGACGCTGGTTCACCGAGGCCGACGCCGAGGCGTTGGCGCCGGCGGTGATCATCAACGAAGCGTTCCACCGCCAGCTGGGCCAACCGGATCTCACGGTGAACCCGGTCGTGCAGATTTTCCAGCAGCGGCCGATCGCTGCCACGGTCGTGGGTATCACGCCGGATGGCTACGACGGCGCCATGCCTGCCGTCATGATGCTCACCTCCCAGTACGAGCGCTGGGGCTTGGGCGGTGAAGGAGGGCCTCCTCCCGCTCTGGAGATGTGGGTTCCGGTCGACGCCGAACCGGAGCTGACGGCTGCCATTACCGGCGATCTGCAAGCCCAATTCCCCGATGCCCACGTACAGGTCCACCGCAGCGACTACGCCGCCTGGGGCGACCCGTTCGAAGGCATCCAGTGGGCCGTGGGTGGAATCGCAGGCTTGGTGTTGCTGCTGGGGGCAGTGGGGCTGCTCAACATTTCCATGGTCACGGTCAAGTACCGGGTGCGGGAAATCGGCATCAGGCGCAGTTTCGGCGCGACCTCAGGGCGCATCTTCTTCGGCGTGATGCTCGAGTCCGTGGTCGCAACCTTCGTGGCCGGCGTGGTCGGCGTGATGCTCGCCGTCGCAGTGGTGAAGAGCCCGTGGGTACAGGAGCAGATTGCGCAGGGCATCAGCGAACTGCCGCCCTTCCCGGTGGAAGCAGCGTTGATCGGCATCGGCGCTGCTACCGCCGTCGGTGCGCTGGCAGGCCTGATACCGGCCATAGTTGCCGTCCGCGTGAAAGTCATCGACGCGATCCGGTACTAGCTTGCCGCCATCCCGCAGATCTGGAGAGGTTGGTTGCTCGACGGTACGAGAGCCAAAAGTACGTGGGTGCGTTAGTCTCCGCTTGTGCCGTTGATCAGTCGCTCTATTCAAACTGCCGAAGGCCGCGTATCCCATAGCTGGTCCATGACAGCTTCCGCGGACCGTCTTTGGTGGGGTCTGACAGACCCGGAAGCGTTGCCTTATTGGCTGGGAAAAGTAACTTCTGGGAGCTTCGCCGGCGGCGAGGTTGTGACCGTCCAGCATGCGGAAGACTATTTCTGTACCAGCCGGATTTTGGAATGTGAACCGACACAACTGCTAGGCATGACCTGGGACTTCCCGGGCGAACCACTTTCGTATCTGCGGATTGCACTCACCCCAGCAAGCGGTGCAACTCGCCTGGTTTTGACGCACGATGGCCTCGGGACTGAAGCCGCCACGTACCTGTCCGGTTGGCACACGCACCTGCTGTACTTGGAGGACTTCCTCATAGGTCAACCACGATCCATGGCCGACTTTTGGACTACCTACGAAGGGCTTGCCGACTCCTAGGGCCAGGGCCCCACGATGCATGGCCGATCCTCGCACCCATTTAGCGCACGCGTGCAGCTGTGGGTTCGGCACCGGATTTGGGTGCCCGCTTGAGCGCCACCACCATGTCCGCGGTCAGGATGGCCAGGGAGAGCCAGACCAGGCTGAAGCCGATCCAGCGTTCGAACGGCATGGGCTCGTGCAGGAAGACCAGCGCGGTGATGAACTGCAGGATGGGAGCCAGATACTGCAGCATGCCCACCGTACTCAGCGGCAGGCGCCTGGCGGCTGCGCCGAAGAACAGCAGCGGCAGGGCGGTGATCAGGCCGCTGCTGGCCATGAGCCAGAAGTGGCCCGTGCCTTCGGACAGCAGGGTGGCTTGGCCGCCGGCGATGAGCAGCACCATGATCACCACGGACACCGGTGCCAGCACGAGGGTTTCCACACTGAGGCTGGTCACCGCATCGACCCGGCCGCCGACGTTCTTCTTGACCAGACCGTAGAAGCCGAAGCTGAACGCCAGGATCAGTGCAATCCACGGCACGTTGCCGTATCCGAACGCCAGCACCAGCACTGCGGCGAAGGCCACGCCCATGGCCACCCACTGGAACGGCCTGAGCTTTTCCTTGAGCAGGATGACCCCCAGCAACACCGAGACCAGCGGGTTGATGAAGTATCCCAGCGAGGCTTCGATGGCGTGGCCGTTGAGGACGGCGAAGGTGTAGGTGAACCAGTTGACGGCAATCAGGCCAGCGGCCAGCGACAAGGCGCCGAAGGTGCGCCGGTTGGTCAGGGCGACCCGAAAGGCGCGCCAGCCGCGCAGCGCCGTGATCAGCAGGAAGCAGAACAGCAGCGACCAGACAATCCGGTTGGCCACAATCTCCAGCGGACCGGCCGGTATCAGTGCGGTGAAGTAGAGCGGGAGGATGCCCCAGAGTCCATAGGCCGCGAGCCCATAGGCCATGCCGGCCCCGGACTCGCTGGGGCGGCCGTGCTTGCGGACCCGGCCGAGTCCGCGGCGGGCACCGGCCTCAGCAACCGCAGCAGCAGGGGCAGAAGGCTGGGAGGAGGCACCGCCGTCGTTCATGGACACGCTGGGACAACCTCCGGTCCTGTGGTTCTATTCCGCTGGGCTATAACGCCAACGGTATACCGGAGCAAACGCCGCGGTCAGAACTTTCCGCCGGCCAGCTTGCCCACCAGTTCGGTGTACTCGTCCAGCGGATGCTGGCGGCCCGCGGCGGGATCGCGGTGATAGGTGACGGCGAGCGACTGCAGCGGCGGGACGCCCACCAGCCGGGCGCGCTCGCCGGCCGCGGCCAAGGCCTGCTGCGCGCCGAACTGCTGCAGCGACTCCGGCCCGAAGAACGCGCAGGCCGGGACGCTGACGCCAGTGAAGCGGGCCGGGAAGGCGAGCTGGTCCAGCAGCATGGTGTGGCCGGCCAGTGCGGTGCGGGCGTGCGCCCGGTGCATGGCCGAGCCGAAGGAAGCCAATTGGTCCGCAGTGAGCGGATCCACCGATTCGCAGAACAGCTCCACGGATTCATGCACGCCGTTGGAGGAGCGGGTCACCGTCAGCACGGCGATGGACGGCACATCGGTGCCGGGGCGGGGACGGCCGACCACGATGATGTTGCTGGTCATCGGCGCAGTGTCGTAGCAGTAGCGGGTCAGCTCCGCGGTCTCCCACGGTTCACTGACCGGCTCGTGGATGCCCCAGCCGGCCGGATCCGCGCCGGTGAGCTCGCGGAACAGCGCCGCGGTGAACTCGCCGATCCGGGTGGATTCGCTGGCCGGATGCAGGATCTCGCCGCGGGCCTGCACCACGCCGTCGGAACCGGCCGGCGCCTGCAGATAGTCGGCGGCAAGCTGCTCCTCGGCGGCGAAGACGTCGCCGCTCCAGCGGTACTGCTGGCCGGTGAAGCCGTTGTAGAACGTCCCGTCCGCCGCACTGGCCATCCAGATGCAGCCCTCGCGCTGCAGCAACTGGTACAGCGGCAGCGTCAGTTTGCTGGCGCTGGGCGTCATCACCACGAACTGGCGTTCCGATTCACGCGCCGCCACGTAGGCGCGGGTGAGCGCGGGGGAGAGGAACACCAGCGGCTTGTCCTGGAAGACGACGGCGGTGCGTTCGGTGTGGAAATCGAAGGCCGAGGCGTGCATCATCATCCCTGTTCTCCGGATCCGGGCAGCCGGTGGCCGACGACGGCGCCGCGGCAGCGCACGGCGATGTTCTGCGCCAGCCGGTAGCCCAGCGATTCGCCGTCCGGGATGCCGTTGCGGATGGTGATCTCCTGCCACCACAGATCCTGGTGCTCCGGTTCGGCGAACGCCGGGTCGTCGGAGAAGATGGACGGGATCGGCGCACCTTCGACGGCGTTCACGCTGGCCCCGGCCAGCAGCCGGGAGACCTCGCCGGGCACCCGGACCAGGCGGGGCAGTTCGACGGCGAACATGGTGGTGCCGCCGCCGTCCTCGACTTCCAGCAGGGCGCCGTTGGCGGCCTGCCGGACGTATTCCTGCGGCACCACGGCCAGCAGCGAGACCATGACCACGTCCTGGTCCGGTTCGTCGAGCGCGACGACGGTGACGGTGTTAGACATCGGCAGTTGCCTCCATCGGGGTCCACAGGGTCTGCACGGTCTGCACCGGGCCGCCGGAGCGGACCAGCAGGCCGCGGCCGGGCGGCAGCCGGCGGGCGCGCACGTTGTTCAGCAGCCCGCCTTCGGACCGGTCGCCGGAAAGGATCAGGCCGGTGCTGCCCGAATCGCGCAGCGCGGCGAAGAACTGCTCGTACATGCCGCGGCCGGCACCGCGCACCCGGCGGGTGAGAATCACGTTCAGCTGCAGTTCCGGCCCCATCGGCAGGTACTCGATCAGCGACCGCAGCGGCCCGGCGCCGCCGGCGGTAAGGATGTCGTAGTCGTCGGCCAGCAGCACGATCCGCGGGATGCTGTCCGGCTCGCCGATGCTGTCCTGCATGGCGTCACCGCCGGCGGTCCGCTTGGACAGCTCGGAGGCGATGGCGTTGGCCAGCGGTTCGGCCTGCGCGGCGCTGGGGGCGTAGCCGCCCAGATAGGCATCCGGAACCACATCGGCCAGCGCTCGCCGCGGATCGAAGACCGCGAAGACCAGATCCCGGGACGGATATTGGGACACCAGCGAGGAGACCAGCGAGCGGACCAGATTGGTCTTGCCGGACTGCTCGTCGCCCATCACGATCAGGTGGTGTTCGCCGCGGACCACATCCAGCATCTCCGGGCCCAGATCGGTCTCGCGCAGGCCCAGCGGCAACAGGCCCGGCAGCGGCGGGACCTCGATCTCCGCGGCTTCGACCAGTTGCGGCAGGATGCGCACCTGCATGGCACGGGCGTCGGTGGAGGCGGCGACGGCGGCCACCATGTCCCGGGTGCCCTGGGTGGCCGTGTCCGCGTCAGCCACGCCGTCAATGCGCGGCAGCGCAAAGAGTCCGAACAGCTTGGCGTCGGTCAGCGCCCGGCCGGGCCGGTCCGCGGGCATGGTCTCGGCGAGTTTTCGGCCGTAGGAGGAGTCCGCCGGGTCGGCGAGCCGCAGCTCGATCTTGGTGCCGAAGAAAGACTGCTGGGCCAGCCGGATCTCGTTCTGCCGGTTGACGGTGGTGACCACGTGGATGCCGTAGCCGCCGCCGCGGGCGATCAAGGCGTGCACGGCCGGTTCGATGTCCTCGAACCCATCGGTGAGCAGCCCGTAGCCGTCCAGCACCAGCACAATGTCGGCGCTGGGCAGTTCCGGAATCCTGCCCTGGGCGCAAAGCTTGCGCAGCGTGGCCAGCGAGTCCACCTGGTGCTTCTCAAAGACGTTCTCGCGCACGGTCAGCATGGCGAGGAGTTCTTCCACCGTGCGGCGGACCACTTCGCGGTTGGTGCGCACCGCCACACCGCCCACATGGGGCAGCCCCTCCAGCGGAACCAGCGAGTTCCCCAGCAGGTCCACGCAGTAGATGCCCACTTCCTGCGGGCTGTGGGTCATGGCCAGCGAGGCCGCGATGGTGCGCAGTGCGGTGCTCTTGCCCGACTGCGGGCCGCCGATGATGGCCACGTTGCCGCCGGCGGACTTGAGGTCCAGCTCCCAGACGCCCTGCCACTGCTTGGCCGGGTCGTCCAGCAGGCCGATGGGAACCTTCAGCGACCCGCCGCTGGTCAGCCGGATGCCCTGGCTGGTGCTGGTCACCGAACCGGCGGCGGTGTCCAGCGCCACGGCGGCGGGCAGCGGCGGCAGCCAGATCGGGTCCACCGCGCGCGGAAACCGGGCCAGCGTGTCCATCAGTGTGGACATCACGGTGGGGCCGGTGGTCCGCTTCGAGGCGCCGGTGCGGACCGGCTTGCCGGCTGCAGCGCCGTCGTCGTTCGCCTTCGCCAGACTGGCCGCGTAGGTGGGCATTGGCAGCACCAGGGGTCCATCGCCGTCGGTGGTTTCCTGCACTTCCTGGACTTGGACGTCTTCCAGCGGGCCGGATACGTAGCCGGCCTTGAACCGGGTGTAGACCGTGGTGTCCACCTTCAGGTAGCCGTAGCCGGGAACCGGCGGCAGATGGAAGGCATCCGGGGTGTCCAGCACGGTGCGTGACTCGGACTCCGAAAGCGTGCGCAGGCCGATCCGGTAGGACAGGTAGGTTTCCAGCCCGCGCAGCTTGCCGGATTCGATCCGCTGGCTGCTCAGCAGCAGGTGCACGCCGATAGACCGTCCGATCCGGCCGATGGACAGGAACAGGTCGATGAAATCCGGCCGGGCGGTGAGCAGTTCACCGAACTCGTCGATGATCACCACCAGATGCGGCAGCGGCTCCATCACCTCGCCGCGGGCCAGCCGTTCCTGCCGGTGCAGTTGGTAATCGGTGATGTTGGCAATGTTCCCGGCGGCCTTGAGCACTTCCTGCCGGCGGACCACCTCGCCGTTGAGGCTGGAGTAGATGCGTTCAATCAGGCTGGCGTCGTCGGCCAGGTTGGTGATCACGCCGGAGACCTGCGGCGCGTCGGCAAACGGAGCGAAGGTGGCGCCGCCCTTGAAGTCCACCAGCACCATGGACAGCAGTTCCGGCGGATGCGTGGCCAGCAGCCCCAGCACCAGGGACCGCAGCATTTCCGACTTGCCGGAACCGGTGGCGCCGATGCAGAGCCCGTGCGGGCCCATGCCGAACTGGGCCGACTCCTTCAAATCCAGCAGGGCCGGTCGGCCGCGGTCGTCCGGGCCCAGCGGGATGCGCAGGAAATCCACCTCGCTGCGCGGTTTCCAGAGCCGCCTGATGTCCGCCTCGTCGAGCGCCGGGCTGAGGCCGAGCATCTCCAGGAAACTGTCCGAACCGGCGGCGGTGTTGTGTTCCAGCGAGTCCGCCGAGAGCCGCATCGGGGCCAGTTCGCGGGCCAATGCCTCGGCGGTGGCCACGGCCAGGCCGTCCAGGGTGCCGCGTTCTTCGACCGGCTCCACCGGGTCCTCGCGGTAGTTCTGGATCAGGAATCCCGCGTCCATGCCGTCTTGGCTGACGCGCACGCTGACTTCACCTGGTTCCTGGCGGCGGTCGGCCACCAGATACACCACGGTGATGCCCAGCTGGGCGAGTCCGGCGTGCCGGTCCGGCAGCACCAGATCTTCCGGCAGGGAGCCATAGCAGTCGGCCAGCACCAGCAGCCGGGGGAGGTGCTGGCTGGCGCCCTTGAGGTTCTTGGACGACTCGGCCGCCACCACCGCCCGGCGGTTCAGTTCGTCGGCCAGCACCGCACCGAGTTCATCCACGGAACGGGCCATCCGGCGCACCGGACCGGTGGCATGGGCCTGCTTCTGGTCCGCGAGGTGCGGCAGCCACAGCGTCCAGTCCCAGTCGGCCAGCCGGTCTTCTCCGGCCGCGATGCCCACCTGCAGGTCTTCCGGCGAGTGGAAGGCACAGGCCTCGATGAGCAGGTTCCTGGCAGCATTGAGCACGAACTCGCGCGAGCCAATGATGCTCACGTTGCCGGCCGAGTCCAGCGGCAGGGTCAGCGGCAGGTCCGGCGACCTCTCGTACCGCTGCTGCAGGATCCGGACTTCGTTGTCCATGAACGTATCGCGCTGGGCGGTGGCGGGGCCCTGCTCATTGATGGTGATCTGCCGGCTGATCCGCTCGCCGGAGCCGATCCGGACCTGCAGGAAGTCTTCGTTGCCCCGGCGGCGTTCCCACAGCCGCCGGGTATTGCGGACGATGTCGAAAAGGGCAGTGGGCTCCGGATTGCTGGTGCGGGCCGTGGTGATGGTCCGCTGCTCGTCGGTGCGCAGCGTGGCCCGGGATTCCTCCAGGTACTCCAGATAGCGGTCGCGTTCCTCGGCCCGGCTGCGTGCCGCCCTGCCGCGCTGGCCCAGCATCATGATGATGGATGCCACCACCGTCACGATCATCGCGATGGCGCCGACGGCGGCCAGGCTGTTGCCGCGGAAGAGCATCATCACGGTCATGGACAGGCCGGCGCCCAGCAGCGGGATCAGCGCCATGGCGTTCATCCGGCCGGACTTCTCGGCCATCGGCGGCGGTGCTTCCAGGCTGAACGGCGCAGCCTCGCGGGCCGGGGCGGTGGTGCGGGCCGGCCGGTGGATGATCTTCACGCTCATCGGCCGGTGTGCTCCATCGCCAGGGCCAAGGCGGTGGAGGCCAGCTCCGCCGCCTGCAGCCGGACGGCACGGGACATCAGTCCGGGTTCGAACTCCACGCCGCTGGCCAGATGCCGGTCGTAGCCCAGCGGCAGCACGACGAGTCCGTCCCGGGCCAGCGCCTTGGCTTCGGACATCGGGTCCAGCGGGGCGTCGGCGTCGGTCTGGGTCAGCACGGCCAGCAGCCCGGTGCCGGCCAGCTCAGGGGTGGCCGCCCATGCCGCGGCCGTTCGGCGGACGTCCTGGATTCCGGCCACCGAGGCGGGGGCGACCAGCACGGCCAAGTGGGCGGCGCCGATGGCCCAGTTGGTGTCCGGATTCTCGCCCGGGCCGGTGGCACAGTCGTAGACCGCCACCGGGCAGTACCGGGAAATGCTCTGGCCGGCCGCAGAAAGGCCTGCGCCTCCGGCATGGCCGCCGAGCGCGCGCTCTCCGGCCACCCACAGGTTGGCGGCGGCGGCCGCCAGTTTCCGGCGCAGGTCGTCGGCACTCGCGGCGGGGACGTGCTGGAGGGCGGCCGCGGCCTGGTCGATGGCCGGCGCGTCCGGCACGCCCAGACGCAGTGCCAGGGTGCCGCCCGCGGGTGCCAGGTCCACGGCGGCGATGGTGTCCTGCCGGGCCGCGGCATAGAGCGAAGCCAGCAGCGCCGCCGTCGTGGTCTTGCCGGCCCCGCCCCGGCTGCCGATCACGGCGATCCGGCGTCCGGTACTCACGGCGGCCTGCGCCCCGGCGGTGGCGGCGACCAGCCGCTGCGGGTAGTCGTCGGCGGAGACCAGGCCTTTCGCGGCACGCGCGGTGCGGACCAGCCACGGTTCGCCGGGACGGCTGCGCAGCCGGCGGCGGCGCTGTTCGGCATCGGACTCGAACGGCCCGGCTCCCACCGACCCTGCTCCCACTGGCCCCGCTCCCACTGGCCCGCCAGCCGGGGCCGGTGAGCTCCACGGATCAGCCGCCGGCGCCAAGCCAGGCTGGCCGGCACCCGACGGGGCCCCCAGCGGCGCGCCTCCCGGATCTCGTTGCCCCGCCGTGAGGTGGCCGGTGGCGGCCTGCTCCCGGGCGATCAAATCCCGGCGCGAAATCGGTTCCATAAGATACGTCCCAGCCTGAGTCAGTCGAAGGTGGTCAGCAGCGAGGCGAAGACACCGAACAGGCCGATGACCAGCGGCACCGAGGCCAGGATGGCCAGCGTCTCGAACCGGTTGGCCAGCAGGCGCAGTTTCGCTGCGGAATGGTCCGCCAGCGTCACGGTCAGCGAAATCACGACGGCGACGGCCAGCACCAGCAAACCAACCGCCACCAGCCAGCCCTGCTCGGGGGCGAAGGCCAGCACCGAGCGCGCCAGCGCCAGCGTGCCCACTGCCGCGGCCAGGTAGAGCGCGATCCGGTCGGGGGCCAGCGGGAACGCGCGCGCCCGCAGCCCGGTGGCCAGGGCCAGGCAGCCGATCAGCGGTATGGTCCAAACCTGCCAGTTGGTATCGGTGCCCAGGATCCACAAGCCGACGGCGATCGAGAGCGCCACCAGTGCGGTGCCCAGGCTCAGCCCGCGGTGCGCGGAACCGATCGCAACATGCACGTCCGTGCGTCCGATCCGGCCACCCTTGGCCCGGCGGTCGTCCAGCGTGGCCAAGCCGGAGATGGACAGGGCGATCTGCGGCAGCAAGCCCAAGGTGGCGC
Source organism: Arthrobacter sp. B0316-1-20 (assembly GCF_059091865.1). Lineage (NCBI taxonomy): Bacteria > Bacillati > Actinomycetota > Actinomycetes > Micrococcales > Micrococcaceae > Arthrobacter > Arthrobacter sp. B0316-1-20. The sequence goes on from NZ_JBNHHC010000005.1 coordinate 384,647, forward strand.
AGCTGAGCAGAGCGGCCACGCTGGCGGCCTGCACCGGAGTGCTGAACAAGGCGATCGAGGCAGCCCAGAAAACGGTGAGCAGGGCCAGCAGGCCCGCAGCGGACATCAGCGCACGCGGGCGCCGAGAGATGAAGCCCGCACAGACCAGCGACACCGCGCTCACCGCTGCGGCCAGCAGCACGTGCGTTCCGGGGCCGGCCGGCAGCCGCAGCACGCCGCCCAGAGCCAGCAGCCAGCCGGTGCCCACCAGCAGCGGGCCCAGCACGGTGGCAGTTACCCGGCCCAAGTAAATGCCGCTGCCCAGCAGCACCGCAGCCAGGCCGAAAGAGACCGAGGCAGCCATGCCGGCGGCGGCGTCCTCAAGCAGCAAATGCACGCCCAGATACACTCCGGCGGCGGCGAAGACTGCACCGGTGGCCCGGCGGACCGTAGCCGTCCAACGTCCGCCGATGTCCTCGGTCTGTTCCACCACGGCGTCGGTGATGTCGTAGACCACGGGCGCGGGCGGTGCCTCGGACACGTTCACCAGCCGCAGCATGGCGCCGTCGGCGACCCCGGCGTCGCTGAGCGAGGCATCCTCGCGGACCGGGTCGCCGGCAGGAGTGATCAACGTCTTGACCGAGACGGCGGAGGTCGGCTGGTCGTCCAGCAGCTCAAGGATCTGGGGCAGCAGCAGGCCGGCCGGGGTCTGCGATGGCAACAGCACATCAACATGGCGCTGTGGCCCGGCCACGGTCACGCGGGTGAAGGTTTCGGCCATGGTTAGGCGGCTCCTGGATGGGGGATAAGCGGCAGGAGGGCGCCGCCGTCGTTCTGCACATCAGCACTGATCTGGAGGACGACGGCGGATGGGGCGCGCTGCTGCTGTTGCTGGCGCAGGTCTTCGAGCAGATTGGTCACAAAGGAATAGCCGACGCAGACGGCAGCAATCACCGCGGCCAGCGCCACGCTGAAGAAGAAGGTGCGCACGCTGGACTTCCACCGCCGTTGCAGCGGGTTGGCGCCGTAGAGCAGGGCGGTGGTCAGGCGGGTCCGGCGGACAGCGACGGACTCGATGAGCTGATTGTCGTAATCCTGCGCCATCCCTCTCCTCCCACACGGTGCCATGTACCTGCGTCGCTACCGAGTTTATCGTTCAAGTGAAGGAAGAAATCCGCTCCTGTCCCGCGCAGGATGGGGAGATGTACCCATTAACTCCGATTGACGGCAGTGCCGGCGAGCGCGTTCTATGGGAAAGGCGGGGAACCGCCTCAAGACAACCGGCCGGGCGGCAACCCGGCATTCGGCGGACGAGCCATGCCCGCCGGCAAAGCGGCAGCTACAGCCCCGAGGGGGCACGGAGGTGGAGCAATGAGCGGCAACCAGTTCATCAAAATGGAGAAGAGCGCGTTCGTCGACGCCGGCAAGGCCAGCGCGGCGGCCGATACCGAACTCCAGGCACTGATGAAGGAACTCGAGGCAGTCCCGGAGCCGATGCGCAGTAACACGGCGGGTGACTTCTGGGAAAAGTTCAAGGGCATCATGGGCCGGGCCAACATGGTGGCCTCCGGACTGCAGAAGTCGCTGGTGTCCATTCAGCAGGGCCAGTCCGAGGTCAACACCACCATGCAGTTGGGCGAGCAGCAGCAGGCCGACGACGCCGACGCCACCGAGGGCAAGGCAGCCTGGGACGACGCCGTCTTCCGCAACCGCGGCTAGCGCTCCCGCCGCGTGAAGCGGCACCTGCCGCCGGCACCGGCGGCCACCAGACGCACGCACCCAGAAGATTTTTTCCGGCCGAGGCCGGGCATGAGGGAGGAAACATCATGGCAGGCCAGAATTCATTCGCCTTCTCCGACGGCGGAGCATCGCAGGCCCAGGACAACCTGGACCGGGTGAAGAAGAAGCTCAACGCGCTGGTGGAAACCCGCAAGAAGGACGCCGCAGACCTGCAGGCCAAGTTCCAGGCCACCGAGATCGCCGAGCAGTACGACCGCGTGGAGCAGGCCTGGGCCGACGCCGGTATTGCCTTCGCGGGCATCATGGCGGACGTGCACAAGCTGCTGGAGGACGCCAAGAGCACCGCGGGCAGCACCATCAAGACGGCCGGCGCAAAGATCGCCAACATCTAGCAGCGGACAATATCTAGTACGGAAGGCGGACGGCAGTGGCACTCGACGGCTGGGACATCGACCCCACCAAGGTCCAGGCGATCGTCAGCACCGCCAGCCGGCGGACCGACAGCTTCGAGAAGGACTTTCCGGCGCTCGGCACCGCAATCTCCGATATGGCCACCGCCTCCAAGTCCGGCCCGGTGATGGAAGCGCTGAACGGGTGGGCGGAGAAAACGGTCCAGCCTGGACTGGAGAGTGTCGGCGGACGTCTGCAGACCACGTTCCAAGGCACCATGGACGCGGTCAACGCCTATGTGCTCGGAGACGCCCAGATGGCCGGCGATGCGCAGGACCTGATCGGCACGTTGCCGGAGGAGGAGCATGCCGCCCGCCCGCACAGCCCTCACGGACCGGTTCCATCCGCAGTCTGACTGCTCTCACCACAACAAGTCTCTCGCACCACCTAAGGGGAATTAATGACGGCCTGGGATCCGTACTCCGAGGCATATCCGCCGCGGCCTGACGCGGAACTGCTGCGCACGCATGCCCGGGCGCTGGATGAGACGGCCGAGGGGATCGTCGATGCCGTCGAGTTGATCGAGAGCGACTGGAGCGGGCTGGAGGCGGTCTACAAGTCGCCGGAAGCGCCGCAGGTCTACGTTGCGGTCAAGCCCGTCAAGACCACCGCCGATGAGATCAAGTCCGACGCCGCCGCGATCAAGTCGGCCATCGAAACGTTTGCCGACTGGGCGGACACCTTCAAGGCACGCTATGACGCGCTGGTGGTCCGCTGGCACGGCGTGCGGGCGCGGATTGCCAGTGAAGGCGACGACTGGCGCAAGGAAGAGGACCTGGTCAACGACGACAACCAGATCCTCAAGGAGGCCAACGCACTGGCAGCCGAACACATGGCAGCCGAGCGCGCCTGCAGCAATGCCATCACCGCGCTGTACGGAGGCATCACCCTGGTCGAGACTACCCAGGAAGGCCCGGCCACCGGACAGCAGGCCTACGGCTACTCGGCCGAGCAACTGGACTCCGCCACCGGGGAAGGCCATATCCCGTGGGGCCAGCCCACTGAGTGGGACAAGCCCTGGTACAGGGATGCGTGGGACGGCGTGGTGTCCTTCGGCAAGGGCGTCTGGAGCGGCATTACCGGCACGGTGACCGGCCTGTGGAACATGGTCAACTTCACCGACGGGGAAACCTTCGCGGCCACTTGGAAGGGTATCGGCCAGATCGCCCTGAACGTAGCGATTGTCTCCAGCCCGATCACCGCGGCGGTGGCCGAATCGGTCGGCGGCCCGGGTACGGTCAAGAAAGCGGGCGAAGAACTGCTCGCCGTCGGCAAGGCAGCCATCCACTGGGACGACTGGCAGCGCGACCCGGCCTACGCCGCCGGCGCCACCGCGTTCGATCTCTCCGCCATCCTGCTCACCGCCGGCGGCGGAGCCGTGGCGAAGGCGGGCGGCGTGGCCAACAAGATCACGGCCGTCAGCAGGGCCGGCGGCGTCGCTTCCAAGGTGCTGGACTTCTCCGGCCTGACCAAAACCGCGGGCATCACCACGCGCGCCATCGACTTCTCCAGCAACCTGAAGTTCACGGCCATCGACGTCACCACCAGCGGGTTCAAGACCGTCAGCAACACCGTCCGTCCGTATGTCAGCACCGCCGGACACGCCATTACCGACGGGCTGCAGCACGCGTCCACCGGCCTGCGCACCGGCATGGACAAGCTCACGACGTCGGTGCGCACCGGCGCGGACAACGTCGCCAACGCGCTCGGCGGCCCGCGCGTGGCCACCGCCGGCGGCGGCTTCACCACGCCGCACCGGTTCGACGTGGAAATGCCGTCCACCCGTAACTCCAACAGCACCATGAACTTTGACGCGGACGGGCCCACGCCGCCCTCCGGCCAGTCCGGCCTAACGCTCCCGGACCGCTCCGCACCGCCGCAGTACGGCCAGCGGATTGAGACGCCGGAGGCCCAGCCGGCGCCGGCGCGCACTCCCGACGCGGAGGCGCCGGCACGCACTCCCGACGCTGAGGCGCCGGCACGCACTCCCGACGCCGGAGCCGATGCTTCAGGCTCACGGGCCGCGGAACCCGATCCCACCACACCCAAGGCGACCGCTGCGGGGTCCGGCGACGGAATCAACGCCTATGACGTGAACGGACAGCGAGTCGACGACAGCTTCCGCCATCCGCAGGAACCGCAGTACGGCACCGCTGTGCCCGACGCGATCCAGAACCCGGAGGCACACGCCAGATATGGCCAGCACCGGGCCGATGACCTCTACCAGGACGTCGAGCTGCCGGACTGGGCGGACCTGCCCAAGGACCAGCACGGCCTCCTGGACATCAACAGCGACCTCGACGCCATCGTGGACCGCTCCCAGCCCGCCTATGGCACCGACGAGCTCGGGAACCCTTTGGATAGAGCCGAGTACGCGAACCGGTACAGCGAGTTGGACGAGTTCCGGCCGGACGAGTACCGCGCGGCCTATCCGGACAATGCCGGGGCGGCCGAGGGAACCATCCGGACGTACTCGTCGTACGACGACCTGCAGGCAGACTTCGGACAGGTCAAGCTGGACCGGATCGGTCCCAACGGCGGAGACTACCTGGCCATCGAGGGAACCCCGTGGCACATGCGCGGCCTGCCGGTCGATACCCTCGGCAAGGAGCTGCACCACTTCGAACTTGACCGGCTGCCCGAGGGCGTGAAAATCGAGGTCTCCGAGATCGCCCCGGCGTTCGGGCGTCCGGGCGGCGGAACCCAGCTGCGGTTCCTCGACATTACTCAGGGTCCGGAACCCAAAGCCATCGGCGTCGACGAACTGATCCGCAGGGAAGGCCTCCGCGAGACCGGACCGCGCCAGTTCGACCCGCCGTGGGCGCGCAACGCCGACAACCCGGTGGACCTGCTGGCCAAGCACGACCTCGACTTGTCTGCACGGAAATCCGTCGTTGACGCGGTCGAAGAGCAGGGCATCACGCTGGAACGCACGACCGTCTACGAGGTGGACGGCCGCGGCAAGTTCTACACGAACTCCGCCGGCCATATCCAGCAGATCGAGGCCCCCAGCGGAACCAAGGGCAACTGGAATCCCGAGTTGAACAACCCTCGGCCCAACATCAGGTACCACATCGACGGCAACATCGTGGTCCACACCGACGGGTTCGGGCGCCCCACGGCACTGCACGCCCACGACCTCGAGTACTTCCCCAAGGAGCAGGCCGACACCTGGCGGCATCCGGGCAACCAGACCAACGTGGGCGGTCACGGCGGCGGCGACTACGACGGAGGCCACCTCCTCGCAGCCATGTTCGGCGGGCCGGGGGAGAAGATTAACCTGATTCCCCAGCTGAACATCCAAAACCGGAACCTCGGCCTGGGCGCCTTGACGCCCATCGAGCGGTTGCGGCTGACGGGGGCCGCCGACACCTGGTATGACACCGAGCTCTGGATCCGCGACCGGCTCCGCAACGTGCCTCCCGGGGGCAGCAAGCCCTCGGTCACATGGGACGTCCGCCCGATCTACGATGCTGGTGGGGGAAACCGTGTTCCACATATGGTGGAACTCAAGGTAACGGTTAACGGCCAAACCCGGCGCTTCG